>NZ_JBFBFP010000007.1:0-147291 GCF_040684275.1 Streptomyces sp. NPDC091371 | reverse complement strand
ACGGCCCTCCGGCCACGGCCCTCCGGCCACGGCCCTCCGGCCACGGCCCTCCGGCCACGGCCCTCCGGCCACGGCCCTCCGGCCACGGCCCTCCGGCCACGGCCCTCCGGTCACGGCCCTCCGGTCACGGGCCACCAGCCGGCCCACCGGCCTCCGGGCCCACGGGCTTCGGATGACCGGGCCCTCCGGGCCCATCCGCATGCACCCGCTTCTTCCCGCGCGGTCCGGCCGCGCCCCCACCCCGTTTCGAGGAACGATTCGATGAACCCCGTTTCCGCCGCCGTCCCGCTCTCCTCCGGCCAGCAGTCGCTGTGGCTCGACGAATCGCTGCGCGGCGAGTCCGCCGTCTACAACGTCCCCGTCGCCTACGAGATCCGCGGCGCCCTCGACACGGGCGCCCTGGCCCAGGCGCTGACCTCGCTCGTCGCACGGCACCCGGCGCTGCGCAGCCGCGTCGAGGTCACCGACGGGCAGCCGTCGATGGTCACCGCCGCCCCGGCCGACGTGCCGCTGGAGGTACGGGACCTGCGCGGCCGCCCGGCCGCGGAAACGGCCGACGCGGCGCGGGAGTTCGCCGCCCGTCCGCTGTCCCTGTCCGCGCTCCCGCTGCTGCGCGCACTGCTCCTGCGCACCGAGGACCAGGCCGCCCTGCTCGTCCTGGTCGTGCACCACGGGTGCTTCGACAGCTGGTCGATCGAGGTCCTGCGCGGGGAGCTCACCGCCGGGTACGAGGCGGCCCTGGCCCGCGCCCCGCTGCCCGCCGGGGAACTGCCGGCCTACGCCGAGCAGCACCGGATCGCGCTGGCCGAGGCGGCCGGCGGCCACCCGGAGGAACTGGCGTACTGGACGGAGCGGCTGGCCGGAGCACCCGCCGAAAGCACCTGGCCGCACGACCTGTCGCGCCCCGAAGCGGCCACCCAGCAGGGCGCGACCGCCGGCTTCGACATCCCCGGCGAGCTGGCCGCCCGGCTGCGCACCCTGGCCCGCAAGCAGCGCACCACCCCGTTCGCGGTGTTCACCGCCGCCCTGCAGCTGCTGCTGGCCCGGGTCTCCCAGGAGCCCGCCGCGGAGGACGGCAGCACCGACGTCGCCCTCGGCACCCCGGTGGCCCGGCGCGAGCACGCGGCCGCCGAGCAGCTCATCGGCTACCTGGCCAACACGGTGGTGCTGCGCAACCGGATCTCGCCCGAGGAGTCCTTCGCCGGCCTGGTCACCCGGACCGGCAAGGAGCTGCGGGCCGACCTGGGCCGCGCCGCCCTGCCGTTCCCGGCCCTGGTCAAGGCACTGGCACCGGGCCGCAGCCTGGACCGCTCGCCCTTCTTCCAGGTGATGCTGGTCGTGGAGGACGCGCCCGAGGCCGAGCTGAGCCTGGGCGCGGCGACCGGCCGCGCCGTCCCGCTGCACTCGGGCACCGCGAAGTTCGACCTCACGCTGACCCTGGTCCCGGACGCGGCGGACGGCTACCGCGGCACCCTGGAGTACGCCACCGACGTCTACAGCACCGCGGCCGCCGAGGAGTTCGTACGGGCGCTGCTCACCCTCCTCAGCGGCGCCGCGGCGGATCCGCTCGCCCCGGTGGGCTCACTCCCGCTGACCGCGTCGGCCGCGGCCGAGGTGGGCGGGGCGGCCGAGCACCTGGCGCCGGCCCACGAGCTGTTCGACCGGACCGCGGCCCGCATCCCCGGGGCCCCCGCGCTGCGCTGGGACGGCGGCGAGCTCGACTACGCCCGCCTCAAGCTCGCCGCGGACCGGCTGGCCCGCCGGCTCGGGACCAACCGGGCGGTGGCCCTGTGCGCGCACCGTTCCCCCGAACTGGCCGTCGCCCTGCTGGCGGTGCTCAAGAGCGGCGCCGGCTACGTGCCGCTGGACCCGGCCTACCCGCGCGAGCGCCTCGACTACATGCTGGAGGACAGCCGGGCCGAACTCCTGCTGGCCCACTCCGACGTGGCCGGGACCATCACGGTGCCCGAGGGCGTACGCGTCCTCCTGCTGGACGACGTACTCGAAGGGCTCGACGCACCGGACGCACCGGACGCACCGGATGCCCAGGATGCACCGCAGGAGGCCGCGGCCGACGGCCTCGGCTACATCATCTACACCTCCGGCTCCACCGGCCTGCCCAAGGGCGTCGAGATGCCGCACGGCCCGCTCGCCAACCTGATCGACTGGCAGCTCGGCCGCTCCGCCTCCGAAGAGGGCTGGAACACCCTCCAGTTCGCGGCGTTCAGCTTCGACGTCGCCTTCCAGGAGCACTTCTCCACCTGGGCGAGCGGCGGCACGCTGGTCCTCGTCGACGAATCGGTGCGCCGCGACCCGGCCCGGCTCCTCGACTACCTGGACACCCAGCGGGTGCACCGGGTGTTCGCCCCCTTCGTCGCGCTCCAGCAGCTGGCCGACGCCGCCGCCGAGACCGGCGTCTACCCGCAGTCGCTCCGCGAGGTCGTCACCGCCGGCGAGCAGCTCCAGGTGACCGACGCGCTGCGCACCTTCTTCACCCGGGTGCCGGCCTTCCTGGAGAACCAGTACGGCCCCTCGGAGACGCACGTCGTGACGGCGGAGCGGCTGACGGGCACCCCGGACACCTGGCCGGACCTGCCGGCCATCGGCCTGGCCGTCGACCGCACCCGGGTCGAGATCCTCGACGACCGCCAGCAGCCGCTGCCGGCGGGCGTGCCCGGCGAGATCTGCGTCTTCGGCGCGGCCCTCGCGGACGGCTACCGGGGCAAGCCCGAGATGACGGCGGAACGGTTCGTCGTCCGCGACGGCCACCGCCTCTACCGCACCGGCGACTTCGGCCGGACCCTGCCCGACGGCCGCATCCAGTGCCTGGGCCGCCGCGACGGCCAGGTCAAGGTCCGCGGCTACCGGATGGAGCTGGGGGAGATCGAGGCCCAGGTCCGCCGCCAGGAGGGGGTGGCCGACGCGGTGGTCGTCGTCGACGACTCGCCCACCCGCGGCAAGCGCCTCATCGCGCACTGCCTGCCGGCCGCCGGCGCCGAACTGGCCCCGCAGAAGCTGCGCCGCGCCCTGCGCGGAGTCCTGCCCGACTACATGCTGCCCGCCGCCTACGTGACCGTCGACAGCTTCCCGCTGACCCCCAGCGGCAAGGTCGACCGCAAGACCCTCGCGGCCCGCCCGCTGCCCGGCTCGGACGGCGCGGACGGCGCAGGCGGCGCGGCCGGGGCCCGCGACGGCGTCGAGTTCGAGATGTGCGACCTGTGGGCCAAGGCCCTGGGCCGCGCCTCGGTCGGCATCGACGAGGACTTCTTCGACCTCGGCGGGGACTCGCTCACCGCGGTCCGCCTGATGGGCTCGGTCCGCGCCCACTTCGGGACCGCGCTGGAGCTCAACGAGCTGTTCCGCGCCCCGACGGTGGCCGCGCTGGCCCGCCGGGTCCGCGACGGCGCGGAAGCCGAGGCGGCGGGTCCGCTCGTGCGGCTGCGGGCGGGCGACGGGACGGCGCCGCTGTACCTCTTCCCGCCGCTGGCCGGCACGGTGGTGCGGTACGCGCCGGTGGCCCGCGCGCTGGGCGAGGGGCAGACCGTCTACGCACTCCAGTCGCCGGGCATCCAGCCGGGCGAGGAAGCCTGCTCCTCCCTCACGGACATGGCCCGCGTCTACATCGAGCACATGCGCAAGGTCCACCCGGGCGGCCCCTGGCACCTGGGCGGGTACTCGATGGGCGGGGTGATCGCCTTCGAGGCGGCCCGGCAGCTGAAGGCCGCCGGCGAGGAGATCGGCCTGGTCGGCCTCCTGGACACCAACCCGCGGATGGACCTGGACCCGAACGAGGACTACGCCACCCGGATCCTCGTCACCATGGCCCTCAAGCTCGACCTCGACCTGGCCGAACTCGGCGCGATGCCCGAGCCGGAGCGCATCCGGTACCTCCTGGAACAGGGCGTCGCCGCGGGCTCGCTGCCCGCGGACTACGACGAGGACCGGCTGCGGAGGATGCTGGAGGCATACCGGCACAACGGCAGCGCCCTGGAGCGGCACGTCATCGAACCCTTCGACGGGGAGGTGGTGCTGTTCCGCGCCGAGGACCGCAGCGCGGACGTGACCGAGGAACCGTACGACCTGGGCTGGGGCGCGCGGTGCGGCGGCCGGCTGACCGTCCGGGACACCCCGGGAACGCACTTCACCATGCTGGACCCGGGCGGTCCGCTGGAGACGCTCTGCGGTCTGGTCGACGCCGAGCTGGCGGCCCACCGGTGAGCGCCGCGACCGAACCCGCGCGCACGGAGGAGCGGGCGGCCGGCAGCGGCGCGGGGACCGGGCTGCGGGCACCGCTGCGCAGGCGCCGCTTCCGGCTGCTCTACACCGGCCAGTGCCTCTCCCGTACCGGCGACTTCGTCTTCCAGGTGTCGCTCGCCGGGTACGCGGTCACCGCGGGCAGCCCCGCGCTGCTGGCCTACACCCTCTTCGGGCAGGCCACCGGCACCGTGCTCATGCTGCTGGCCGGCGGGGCCCTCGCGGACCGGTTCGGCGCCCGCAAGGTGATGCTCTGGGCCGACCTGGCCCGGGTCCTGGCCACCGCCGGCGTGGCCGCCCAGGTCGCGTCGGGCGGCCGGAGCGTGTGGGCGATCGCCGCGTGCGGACTGCTGCTGGGCCTCGGCGACGGGGCGTTCGAGCCCGCGTTCACCCTGGCCTTCACCGAGCTGCTGCCCAAGGCCGAGCTGCTGGCCGCCAACTCGCTCCAGGCGATCGCCCTGCGCACGGCCGGCATCGCCGGAGCGGCGCTGGGCGGGGTGCTGCTGGCCGCGGCCGGCGCCTCCGTCTCGCTGTGGCTGGGTACGGCGGGATTCGCGCTGGCGCTGGCGCTGGTGCTGCTCGCCGGACGGTGGGCAGTGCCCGACCGGCCCGCCTCGGGGGACGGCCTGTTCAAGGAGGCCACCGGCGGGATCCGCTACGTGTTCTCCCACCCCTGGCTGTGGGTGTCCATCGGCAGCTTCGGCGTCAGCGTGGCGCTCGTGGTCGCCCCGGCCAAGGCACTGCTGCCGCTGGCCTCGGCCGATGTGCTCGGCGGCGGCGCGAGCACGTACAGCCTGCTGGTCGGCAGCCAGGCCGCCGGCGCGCTGCTCGGCGGAGTGCTCGTGGGCCGGCTGCGGCGGATCCCGCCCGGCCTGCTGATCTTCGGCGGGATGACCGTCGTCTGCGGCGGTTTCGTCCTGCTCGGCCTGTCCCCGTCGGTGGCCGCCTCCGTCGCGGTGGCCACCGTGGTGGGAGCCGTGCTGTCGGCCGCAACCGTGGCCTGGGCCGCCACCCTGCAGAGCCGGGTGCCCGGTGAGCTGATCGGCCGGGTCTCCAGCGTCGACTGGCTGATCTCGCTGGGCGTCTCCCCGCTCGCCCTGGTGGCGGTCCCGCACCTGCTCACGTACGGCGCGCCCGCCACCGTACTGATCACCGCCGCGGCGGTCGCGCTGGTGGTCAGCGCGGCGACCGCGCTGGTGCCGGCCGTACGAGGCCTCGCCTGGCCGGCCGCGGAGGCCTGAGCCTCCGATCCCCAACCGCTCCTGCTCGACGCTCCGTTCACCCGTATCCGTACCCGTACGCACATCCCCTTGGAGGAACCCATGGACGACCGCTCGCTGTTCACCGACGCGCCCGCCGTGCCCGCCGCCGACGAGACCGAGGCCGCTCTGGTCCGGCTCTGGGAGGAGGCGCTCCAGGTCCGGCCGATCGGCCGCGAGGACAACTTCTTCGAGCTGGGCGGCACTTCGATGCTCGCCGTGCGGATCTGTGCCGGTGTGGAGCGGTTCACCGGCACCCGCCCATCCGTCCACGAGCTGTTCGACGCCGACACGCTGGCCGACTTCGCCTTGCACGTCGGCGCCCCGGCCCCGGGCCGCGTTCTCGTGACGGCCGCGTGATGGCCCGCGTGCTGATGGTGGACCCGATCCACCCCGACGCCCTCGACGACCTACGCCGCCGCTACCAGGTGGCCCTGCACCCCAAACCCACGCCGGGGCAGCTCGTCTCCCTGGCCCGGACCGCGGACGCCCTGGTGCTGCGGGCCGGTGTGCGGGTGACGGAGGAGGTGATCGCCGCGGCGCCCCGGCTGCGGACCGTGATCCGGGCCGGGGTGGGGCTCGACAACATCGACCTCGCCGCGGCCGCCCGGGCCGGGGTGCAGGTGCGCAACGTGCCCGGCGGCTCCAGCGATGCGGTGGCCGAGCTGGCCCTCGGCCTGATGCTGGCGGTGTGCCGCCGGATCGTGGTGGGGGACCGGCACACCCGGTCCACGGTCTGGCACAAGCAGGGCCTGATGGGCAGTGAACTGCGCGGCAAGACACTGGGGTTGATCGGCTTCGGCGGCATCGGATCGCGGATCGCCTCGCTGGCCCAGGGCTTCGGCATGGAGGTGGCCGTGTCGGTCGCCCGGCCGGGGGAGGACCGGGCGCGGCAGCTGGCCGAGCGCGGGATCCGGCTGGTGCCACTGGGCGACCTGCTGCCGGCCGCGGACGTGGTCTGCCTGTCCGTACCGCTGACGGCGGACACCCGGGGCCTGATCGGGCGGGCCGAACTGGACCTGATGAAGCCGGACTCGTACCTGGTGAACGTGTCCCGGGGCGGCACCGTCGACGAGGAGGCGCTGCTGGAGGCGCTGCGGTCCGGGGCGCTCGCGGGGGCGGCGACCGACGTGCTCGCGCGCGAAGGATCCCCGACCGCGCTGGCCGAGCTGGACAACGTGGTGCTCACCCCGCACATCGGGGCCTTGACCCAGGAGGCCCAGCGGCGCATCGGGGAGCGGGTCGTGGAGCTGCTGGACGAGGCCCTGACTCCGCTGGAACGGCTCAAGCTCACAGCCTGACCACAGATCTTCCACGATGCGAAAATACTTATCCAAAAACAGCCCCCTGCGGTAGCATGCGGCCTGAATTCATCAGACGTGCCAGGGGGAACGCATCATGAGTTTGATGAGTCTGGGGCTGAGCAGGGGCGAGGAAAGCGTCTATCGGCACTTCCTGCGCGAGCCTGATCTCGGCACCGGGTCCATGGGCGAGAAGCTGGGGATGAGCCAGGACGAAGCGGACTCCGTCCTGCGGAGCCTGTCCCGCTACAGGCTGGTCCGGGAAGCCGGCGAAGGGCGGTGGGTCCCCATCGACCCCGCCCTCGGGATAGAGCGGCTGATCGAGCAGCGGCTGGGGGAGCTGAACGAGCAGCTGCGGCTGGTCTCCTCGGCCCGCTCGCTCATCCCCGAACTGGTGGAAGAGGCGCGCGCGGCGGAGCGCACGGACAGCCCGGCGGGCGGGATCGAACGGATCGACGGACTGGCCGAGATCCGGGCCCGGCTGGACGACCTCGCCTTCTTCGCCCGCGGGGAGATGTTCGCGCTCCAGCCCGACGGACCGCTGACACCGGCCTTCATCGAGGCCGCCCGCCCGCTCGACCTCCGATGTATCAGGCGCGGGATCACCATGCGAACGGTGGTTTTGCGCACAGCCCTGGAAGACCCCACCACCTGCGGCTACTTGTACGAGATGGCCGATCTGGGGGCCGAATTCCGAGTGGTGGACAAGGTCATGGACCGGATGGTCATCTACGACCGCGCCACGGCCGTCGTCCCGCTCGACCCGTCCGACAGCGCCCGCGGGGCGCTCCTGGTCCGCCAGAGCGGACTCGTCTCCAACATGGTCGCCCTCTTCGAGAAGGTATGGGCCTCGGCGGACGTGCTGCCCGGGAGGGACGAGAGCGAGAGCCCCGACGGCATCACCGACACCGACCGCGAAGTGCTGACCCTGCTCTCCCGCTTCGACAAGGACGAGGTCGCCGCCCGCGAGATGGGCATCTCCATCCGTACCTTCCGGCGGCACGTGGCCGACCTGCTGCTGCGCCTGGGAGCCTCGAACCGCTTCCAGGCGGCCATGCTCGCCAAGGACCGCGGCTGGATGTAGCCGCCCGCCGGCGCCGCCCTGCGCTCGCCGCCGCCGCGTGGCCGCGGACTCCCTACGGTGCGGCCCGGTACCCCCCGCGCGGCCCCGGCCCAGGCGCCAGCGCCGCGCGCAGCGCCGGCGTGAGGACGCGGCGGGCCTCGGCCGGGCTGAGGGCGGCCGGGGTGGGGAGGGGGTTGAGGTAGCGGGTGTAGATGAGACCGCCGAGGACCGTCACCACGGCCGTGGCGCGGACGGTCGCGTCCCGGCCGCCGAGAAATTCAACGAGCCGGGCCAGCAGCTCGTGTTCGAGGTACTCGCGCAGCACCTCGGCGGCCTCGCCGCCCTGGAGGGTGAGCCGGCGGAAGCCGGCGTCCTCCCACAGGCCCGTCACCGCGTCGATCAGCCGGCCCGGGAGGCCGGCCGGGTCGCCGCCGAGCACCTCGTCCACCGCCAGCGCGTTCGCGCACTGGACCTGCATCACGTCCGCGAACAGGCCTTTCTTCGAGCCGAAGTGGTACGAGATCAGCGCCGCGTCGACCCCGGCGGCCGCGGCCACCGCGCGCAGGGTGGTGCCCCGGTAGCCACGTTCCAGGAACAGCACCCGGGCCGCCGAGACGATCGATTCGCGGGTCGGCGGGTTCCCGCGGGGGCGGCCCCGGGAGCGGCCGGGGGCGGGGGAGGCGGGGGAGTCGTTATTCATCAGCGTTGAGCCTGCGTTCCGTGATCGGCAGAGTCAAGGGCGTTCCACACGTCACACGGAGGGATGACCCGACACCATGCGCATCACCGTCTTCGGCGCCAACGGACCGACCGGCCGCCACCTCACCGAACAAGCCCTCGCGAACGGCCACGAGGTCGTCGCGGTCACCCGCCGCCCCGGCTCGATCCCCGCGCGGCCCGGCCTCACCGTCGCCGTCGCCGACGCGACCGACCCGGACGCCGTCGACGCCGCGGTAAACGGAACCGACGCCGTCCTCTCGGCACTGGGGGCCCGCTTCAGCAAGGAGGCCATCACCACGTACTCCGCGAGCGCCACCGCGATCACCGGGGCCATGGCCCGCCACGGCGTCAAGCGGCTGCTCGCCGTCAGCTCCAGCATCGCCGACCCGAACTGGCGCCCCACCGGCGCCCACTTCTTCAATCACGTGCTCGACCCACTGGTCAACCGGCGCCTCGGCCGCACCCTCCACGAGGACATGCGCCGCATGGAGGCCGTGATCCGTCAGTCGGACCTCGACTGGACCCTCGTCCGGCCCTCGGGCCTCTTCGAGCACCCCGTCGTCACGGACTTCCACACCGCCGAATCCAGCGCCGACGGCGTCTTCACCGCCCGGGCCGACCTCGCCGCGAGCATGCTGCGCGAGCTGGAAGAGCGGCAGTACGTCCGGACGGCCATGGGCGTCATCACCACGGCCGTGAAGCCGAACATCGCCAAGCTGATCTGGAACGAGGGAGTGAAGAAGAAATGAGCCCGGTGACCACCGAACTCGCCTCCACCACCCGGGCCTTCCTGACCCGCCCCCACCAGGCCGCCTTCACCACCCTCCGCCCGGACGGCACCCCGCACGTGACGCCCGTCCGCTTCACCTACGACGCGACCGCCGGCCTGGCCCGGGTGACCACCCGGGCGGGCGCCCGCAAAGCCGGGAACGTGGCGGCGGGCGGCCCGGCGGCCCGCGTCGCGCTCTGCCAGGCGGACGGCTTCCGCTGGGTCACCCTCGAAGGCCGCGCCACCGTCACCGACGACCCCGCCCGGCTGGCCGAGGCGGTGCGCCGCTACACCATCCGCTACGGCGCGGCCCCGCCCACCCCACCGGACCTGGTCGTCGTCGAGATCGCGGTGGACCGCGTCCTCAGCCTCAACCTCTGAGGCCGCAAAAAGGGCCTGACCACTGCACCCAGTGGATCAGGCCCTGCTCCGTACGTCCGTACGTCCGTCCCCGCCCCGCGCCTCACCCGACCTCACGGCACGCCAGGAACTCCCAGCCGTCCATGGCGGGATCGCTCAGCGCCCGGCGCGCCTCGGCGCAGGCGCGCCGCACCGGTACCTCCCGCTCCCGCGAGAACCGCAGGACGATCGAGAGCCCGTCGTCCGTGAGGCCGTGGAAATCCGCCTGCCACGCGGCGGGCAGCAGCGCCAGCCAGCGGACCACGCTCAGCGCGGCGCTCTCGGCCCTGGCCGGTGAATCCGCGCGGGCCACCAGCTCGATCTGCCGGCTGCGCACGGGGGCGGGGTGTTCCAGGCGGGCGGTCACTGCCAGCCGTTCTCGGTCTTGTCCAGCGGGGCGACCTGCCAGCCGTTCTCGGCGAGGACGACGGTGGAGGTCGTCGACTGCCACCCGTTCTCGGCCTGGGCCGACGACCCGTCCGTCCCGGCCGCGATGCCGAGGGCCAGGGCGGTACAGAGGCCGATCAGGGCGGCGGCGGCCTTGGCGCGGGTGGTGAGCTGGGCGTTCATGATTTCCTCCGAGTGGGCTGTCGTGCTGGCGACAAGAAGAAATCTGTCATCCCCCGAGCCCCGCTCCAATGGCCCCCGGCGCCAGCAAACTGCCGTCGGGCCTGCAGTTTGCTGCCACCGCCCGCAGGACGCCGCCCGCGAGCCGCCCGGGCCCGGATCCTTGTGCGGGGTTTCCGGCTCATCTACCCTCCCGGGGAAGCCACTTCATCCAACCGGGACAACCGAAGGCTCCCCGCCCGAAACCCATCACAGGGAACGGGAGCCACCGTGACCGGTTCGGACCACATCGTCGGGCAGCTGCGATCCGCGCTCGGACCGGCGGTGCACGCACCGGGAACCACGGGGTACGCGAACGCCCTCGCGACGGTCTTCTTTCCCGAGGCAGCCCGTCGACGGCCCGCGTGCGTCGTGGTGCCCCGCACGGCCGACGACGTCGCGGCCGTCATGCGGACCGCGACGGCGGCGGAAGCCGGGGTGACCGTGCGCGGCGGCGGTCTGAGCTCGAACTGCGTCGCCGACGGGGCCGTCATGCTGGACCTCTCACAGCACCTGAACGAGGCCCGTCCGGACGGAGACCGCGTGGTCGTCGACGGCGGGGCGACCATGTCCGCCATGCTCGGCGCCCTCGCCCCGGCAGGCCGCGTGGTGCCGGCCGGCGTCGTCGGCCACGCCGGCCTGGGGATGGCCACCCGCGGGGGCATCGGCTACCTGACGAGGTCCCTGGGGCTCACCCTCGATCATCTCGTCGGGGTCGAGCTCGTGCTCCCCTCCGGCGACCTCGTCCACCTCACGGAGCGGAGCTCGGGCGAGGAAGCCGAGCTGTGGTGGGCCGTCCGCGGCGGCGCCCCGTCCGTAGGGGTGGCCACCTCCGCGACGTTCCGCACCCATGAGCTCGGCCCGGTCTGGGTCGACCGGGCGCTCGTGGGACTGGACGCGCTCGCCACCTACTTCCGGGTGGCTCCCGAGCTGCCGCGCGACACCTCCATGAGCGCGGTCCTCGGCCACACCTCCCACGCGCCGGACGAGCCGGTCCTGTTCCTCTACACCGTGTGCGCGAGCCGGGACGACAGCGCGATTGCGCGTGCCAGGGCAGCGGCCTCCGCCGTCGTCGCCGGCTCGGGCGCCTCCCCGTACTACCGCTCGGAGACCTCCGGCCGATACCTGGCAGGGCTGCCCGAGTTCGCCCTTCCCGGTGCCGGCGGCGCCGAGCCCGAACCGATCCGGCTGCCGCGGCCGGGTGACGGTCCGCGCGGTTCGTTCTTCGGCAAGGCGGCCTTCACCGGTCCCACCCTCGACGCCGCCGTCGCCGACGCCCTCGCGGAGCGGATCCGTGCCGCGCCCACGCGGGCGTGCCGCATCGACTTCCAGCACACCGGCGGAGCCCTGGCCGACGTCGACGACACCGCCACCGCGTTCTGGGGCAGGACCGCCGAATGGAGCGTCCCGCTGAACGCGATCTGGGACGACGCCGACGACGGCGAGGCCTGCCGGGCCTGGGCCCGCGACACCCTGCGGGCCTTGGCCGGGCACACGGTCGGGCTCTACAACGTCGAACTGCGGCCCGGCCTCCCCGAGACCGGGACCGAGACGCGGGCGGCGTACGGCCGCAACCTGGCCCGGCTCCAGGCGCTGCGACACCGCTACGACGCCACCGGAGCACTCGCGCCGCTGCTCCCGTGACCCTCCCGACTCGGGGCCGCGGGCGGATCAGGTGTGCAGGCGGCAGTTGGGCCCGTCCTGGTCGCCGGCGCTGTCGTCGTTGAACCAGTAGTCCCCGGCCGCCAGGTACCGGAACGCATAGGTGCGCTCGCCGGGCAGCTCGACGCTGACGGCCCGCTTGCCGTCCTTGCGCGGCTTCAAGGTGTGGGCGCCGGGCTGCCAGTCGTTGAAGTCGCCCACCACGCTGACCGGCCCGGGCGGGGTGTCGGCGGGAAGGATGAAGGTGACCTCGGTCCGACCCTTGCGCAACGTGCGTTCCAGCATGTGCAGCCTCCTGGCAGCGGCGGATGAAACGGTACGGCGCCCATCGTCGGTGGTTCCCCTCCCGTCCGCACGCCGACGCCGCGAGGACGGCACCGGCATCACCCGCACACCACGTTTCCACTGCGCCCGGGGTGCCGGGGGGTGCTGTGGGGCGGGGTGATTGAAGCGCGGCGTGCCGGGCAGGCGCCGGACGTGCCACCCGTAGCCGACCGTACGGTTCCGCCGATGCTCCGGGGCGAGCCGTTCCTTCGGGAGAGGAGCCGACACGATGACGCCTCGTACATCCGCCGAGCAGCCCACGGGGGCCGACGGGAGGGGAAGCCGCGTGGTGGTCGTCGGGGCCACCGGGAACGTCGGGACCAGCGTGGTCCAGGCGCTGTCAGAAGACCCGGCCGTCGAATCCGTGCTCGGCCTGGCACGCCGGGTCCCCGGCTGGCAGCCGGACAAGACGCACTGGCTGGCCGCCGACATCGAGCCGGGCGGCGACGACCTCGTACCGATCTTCACGGGCGCGGACGCCGTCGTACACCTCGCGTGGAAGTTCCAGCCCACCCACCACCCGGCCGAGACCTGGCGCACCAACGTCCTCGGGAGCCTGCGGGTCTTCGAGGCCGTGGCCGCCGCCGGGGTGCCCGCCCTCATCCACGCGTCCTCGGTCGGTGCGTACTCGCCGGGCCCGAAGGACCGCCGGGTCGACGAGTCCTGGCCCACCCACGGCTGGCCGCAGGCGGCGTACACGCGCGAGAAGGCCTATCTCGAACGGGTCCTCGACACGTACGAACACACCCACCCGGACATCAGGGTGGTCCGGATGCGGCCGGGATTCCTCTTCAAGCGGGCGGCCGCCTCCGAGCAGCGGAGGATCTTCGCGGGCAGGCTGCTGCCGAGCCGTCTCGTGCGGCCCGAACTCATCCCCGTCGTGCCCGACCTGCCGGGGCTGCGCTTCCAGGCCCTGCACACCGACGACGCGGCCGCCGCCTACCGTGCGGCCGTCGCCCTCCCCGTGCGCGGGGCGTTCAACCTGGCTGCCGAGCCGCCCCTGGACGCCGAGGCGCTGGCCGGCGTGTTCGCCGCGCGGAGCCGCTCGATGCCGGTCCGCCCGGTCCGGGCCGCGCTCGCCGCCGCCTGGCGGCTGCACCTGGTACCGGCCTCCCCGGGCCTCTTCGACGCCGTCCTGCGGCTGCCGCTGATGGACTGCACGCGGGCGGCGGACGAACTGTCCTGGGAGCCCCGCCACACCTCCGTGGAGGCGGTCGGGGAGTTCCTCGACGGGCTGCGCTCGGGGGCGGGCATGGACACCGCCCCACTGGCCCCGGACCGGAGGGCCGTACGGCACCCCCGCGCCGCCGCCGACCGCGTCGGCAGCGCGTGAAGCGACGGCCCGCACCCGGCACGGACGCGAGCCCGCCCGCCCGGGGCCGGCGCACGGTCAGAACATGCCGTTCTGGTTCCGCGCCTCGTCGGGGATCTGCTGCATGACGTCCCAGTGCTCGGAGATCCGCCCCTCCTCCAGGCGGAAGATGTCGACGATCGCCGTTCCGGGGCCGCCCGGCACCCGGACGCCGTGGACGTGGGCCATCACGTGGTCGCCCTCGGCGAAGATCCGCTTCACCTCGGCCCGGAGGTGGGGGAAGTCCTCCTTGAGGGTTTCGACGAACTCCCGGAAGCCCTCCAGTCCGTCGGCGATCCGGGGGTTGTGCTGGACGTAGCCGTCGCTGAGCAGCTTCGAGGCGGCAGCGTGGTCCTTGTCGTTGATCGCGGCCTGGTAGAAGGCCAGGACGATCCTCTTGTTCTCTTCGAGTCGTCGTGCGTGCGGCATCGTTCCCCCTCATAAGTGAACAGCTGTAGCGCTACGACTGTAGGGCAACGGTCGTGCGGATACAATCGATCACCGTGGATGCCACGTCACCAAGCAAACGGCCACCGCGCGGGCGCAACCCCCGGGGCAAGGGCGAACTCCTCCGCGAGGAGGTCGTCGCCGCAACCCTCCGCATGCTCGACGAGCTCGGTGACGACCAGGCTCTGTCGCTCCGGGCGGTCGCCCGGGAGATCAACGTTGCCGCGACGTCGGTCTACCTCCACTTTCCCGACCGCGACGCACTCGTCCTGGCCGCGCTGGAGCGCTGCCACCGGGACCTGATGCTCGCCGTCCAGCGGGCCGAGCTCACCGAGGGCGGCCCGGTCGCCCAGCTGCGGGCGCGGACCCTCGTGCTCGGGACCTGGGCGCATGACCACCCGGGGCTCTACAAGGTGCTGCACGAGAGCACCCTCAACCAGCGCACGGACATGCGCTTCAAGGAAGAGCTCGGGCGTACGACCACGGCCGCGGTCCAGAGGTGCATGGACGCCGGCCTGGCTCCCGCCGACGACGCCTCGATGGTGGCCCTCGATCTGCGGTCGGCCGTGCACGGTGCGGTCTCCATGCGGGTCAACCAGCCCGACGGGCCCTGGCCCCCGCTGGAGCAGCAGGTCGACCGCTTCCTGCGCAAGCTCGTGGGTACCTCGCCGGCCCCGGGCTCCTGAAGGGTCGGACCGCGGTGACGCAAATGGTGCGTACCGTCACCTTCCGTGTGAACGTGAGAGGGGAACACCCCATCAACACGCACGGAGGAGTCACCGTCATGGCCGGTAAGAAGGACAAGGGGCAGCAGCCCGGCAAGGGCCGCGAGGAGCAGCGCATGTCGCGCCCGGGTCAGGATCCGGTCCACCCCGAGACCGGGGGCCGGGGCAAGAGCCCGGAGGAGCTCAGGCTGCGCCAGGACGAGATGCGGCGCGAGCGGGACGAGATGCGCGACGAGGAGCTCTGACCTCGGACGGACCACACGCAGGACCCGGCCGGGCCCGTTTCACCATCACCCCGGCCGGGTCCTGTCATGCGCGGCTCCGGTGGCGCGCCCGCGGCCGGCGATCGGCCGTTGGCACCCTGGTGGCCGGAGATCGCGGCAGTTTCCTGGGCCAATGGACCAGTGGTCCGACGTCGAGTTGAGCCACTGGGCCCTCTGATGCTTATCTGTGTCATATCCATGTACTTTCGGCGCCGCGCAGCGCCGGGGCGGCAACGAGGCCGTTCCGGACCGTGGCGCCTTCGCCGTGCCCGTACGCCGCCCACCACCCCCGGGCGGCCGCCGGGCCGGCGCGCACCACTGCAAGGGGGGCGGCACACCGCCGTGAAGAGGATGTTCGTGGCTCCGGATCCGGGGCGCACCAGGCTGAGGAACTCGCTGCGCGCCGTGATCGGTGTCGGCCTCGCCGTCGCCGCGGCGGAACTCGCCGGGCTTTCGCTGACCGCCTCCATCACCGGAGGACTGGCGGCTCTGCTCGCCCTCTTCACCGTCACGGACGCGACCGTGCGCCGCCAGGCGGTCACCACCGCCCTGCTGCCGGTCGCGGGGTTCCCGGTCCTGGCCCTGGCCACCACCCTGCACGGAGTCCCCCTCGCCCGCGACGCCGCGTTCCTCGCCGTCGTCCTCGCCGGGGTGTACGCCCGCCGCTGGGGGCCGCGCGGCCACGCCCTCGGCATCTTCGGCTTCATGATGTTCTTCGTCACCCAGTTCCTGCACGCCGTGCCCGCGCAGCTGCCCGAGCTGTACGCGGCCGTCGGACTGGCGCTCCTCGCCTCCGGCGCCGTGCGCTTCGTGCTGTGGCCCATCGAACGGCGCACCCCGCCGCCCGCCGCCCCGCCCGGGCTGCCGGGCAGCGGGCTCGCCCGGCCCACCACCCGGCAGGCCGTCCAGGCCACCGCGGCCTGCGCCTTCGCGCTCGCCATCGGCCAGGCGCTCTCCGAGGACCGCTGGTACTGGGCCGTCGGCACCGCCTGGTGGATCTTCGTCAACACCGCCTCCCGCGGCGAGACCCTGGTACGGGGCTTCCGCCGGGTCCTCGGCACCGTCCTCGGCATCGCCGCGGGCCTGCTGATCGCCGTACCGCTGCACGGCGCTCCCGCGCCCACCGCCGTACTCGTCGCGCTGTGCGTGTTCGGGATCTTCTACACCGCCGCGCCCTCGTACTCCTGGATGATGTTCTTCGTGACCGTCATGGCAGGGCTGCTCTACGGCCTCCTCGGCGTCCTGCACCCCGGTCTGCTGCTCCTGCGGTTCCAGGAGACCGCGATCGGCGCCCTCGGGGCCGCCCTCGCCGTGGTCCTCATCCTGCCGGTCACCACCCACGCCACCAACGACGCCTGGATCCAGCGCGCGCTGCGCTGCGTCCACGCGGCGACCGCCGAAGCCACCGCCCGGCTCGCCGGTTCCCCCACCGCGGATCCCGCGCCGCACGCGGCCGAGCTGGAGGTGCTGCTGGCGCGGGTCCGGATGGCGCTCGCCCCGCTCGTGCACCCGCTGAGCCCGTTCCGGGGGCGCAAGGCGCGGGCCGGCCAGGTCATCGCGCTGCTCGACGACTGCGCCCGCGAGGTCCGCGGCCTGGTGGCCGTCGCCGCCGACCCGGACGCGAGCCACGACGCCCGCCTCGCGGCCGCCTGCTGGCGCGTCGAGGCGGCCGTGGAGGCGCTGACCGCGGGCGAGCGGCGCCTCGAAACGGCCACGGCCCCGGAGGCGACGCCGCGGCCGGCCGCCGCCGAGCCCGCACTGGCCCACCTGCACGGCCTGGAGCGCGCCCTCGCCGAACTCGCCGTGCCCCTGTCCGAAGCCCCCGCACGCGGACTGGCCGCCAGCCGGAGCTGACGGCCGGCACCGCGTCAGCGGCGTTCGAGCCGGTGCAGGCCCTCGGGGAGCCGGCCGGGGGAGTGCAGCACCCCGAGGGACTGGGTGGCCCGGGTCAGGGCCACGTACAGGTCGCTCGGCGGGAAGCCGTCCGGCTCCACCACGATCACCGTGTCGAACTCCAGCCCCTTGGCCTGGCGCGGGTCCAGCAGGACCACCTCCCGGGTCAGGTCCGGCTCCGCGCCCTCCCGTACCCCCGGCAGGACGGCCGCGAGCTCCGCGTGCAGCGCGCGCGGGGCGATCACCGCGAGCCGGCCCTCGGCCGGCAGCTCCCGCTCCACGGCCTCCGCCGTCGCGCCCGCGAGTTCCCCGGCCGCGAGGGCCCACGGCCGTACCCCCGTGGACCGTACGGAGCTCGGCGGCCGGAAGCCGGGATCGCGCTCCCGCAGCACGGCCGCAGCGACCTCCATGATCTCGGCGGGCGTACGGTAGTTGACCCCCAGCCGGACCAGCTCCCAGCGCTCGCCGACGTACGGGGTCAGGATCCGCTCCCAGGAACCGCAGCCCCCCTCCTCGGCCGTCTGCGCGGGATCGCCGACCAGGGTCATCGACCGGGTCGGGCAGCGCCGCATCAGCACCCGCCACGCCATCTCCGACAGCTCCTGCGCCTCGTCCACGATGACGTGCCCGAAGGCCCAGGTGCGGTCCGCCGCGGCCCGCTCGGCCGTACTGCGATGGTCGGCCTCCTCGTACCGCTCGGCCATCCGCTCGGCGTCGATGATGTCGTGCGCCGCGAGGTACTCGTTCTCCTCGTCCTCGAACTCGTACGACTCCGAGCCCTGGGAGAGGTCCAGCACCCCCTGCGCGTACGCGATGCGCCGGGCCCGCGCCCGCTCCTCGGCGGCCCGCCGCGCGCTGTCGTCCTCGCCGAGGAGCTCGGCGGCCTCGTCCAGCAGCGGTACGTCCGCCGGGGTCCAGTCCGGTCGCGCGGACGGCGTGCGCCGGATCAGTGCGGCCTCGTGCGGGGGCAGGTGCGTGGGCTCCGCCAGGAAGTCGGCGACCAGCTGCTGCGGGGTCAGGGAGGGCCACAGCGCATCGATCGCCGCGTGCACGGCGGGGCTCATCGCGATCTCCTTGCCGAGCTGGGCTACGTCGTCCGAGCCGAGCAGGTTCGGGCCGCCGTAGGGATCGGCGCCCAGCCGGTCGGCCAGCTGCGCCGTGAGCGCGTCGATGATCGGGAAGGCGAAGGCGGGACGCGCCTGGTTGTGCGGAAGCCCGGTGGCGCGGGCCCGGTCCCGGGCCTCGTGGGCCATCGTGCGGTCCAGCAGCAGGGTCCCGTAGTCGTCGTGGTCGATCTCCAGCGCGGGCTCGGGGACGGTGTCGTACTCCTCGCCGCTGCCCGCCGGCACCGTCTCCGGGAGGCGCTGCCGGTCGGCGACCACCCGGGCCAGCACCTGCGCCATTGCGGCCCGGCCCTTCACGGCGGCGGCCCCGGGCCGGTCGGTCCCGGTGGCGTGCACCCCGGGGAACAGCTCGCCGGGAGTGGCGAGCAGGACCCCCGTCTCGCCGAGCGCCGGGAGCACCCCGCCGATGTAGCCGAGGAAGGCCGGGCCCGGTCCGACGATCAGCACGCCGCGCTTGGCCAGCAGTTCCCGGTGGGCGTACAGCAGGTACGCGGCGCGGTGCAGCGCGACCGCCGTCTTCCCGGTGCCCGGGCCGCCCTCGACCACCAGCACCCCGCGGTGCGTGGAGCGGATGATCCGGTCCTGCTCGGCCTGGATGGTGCGCACGATGTCGTGCATCCGGCCGGTGCGCGCGGCGTCGAGCGCCGCGAGCAGCACGGCGTCCGCGTCGGCGCCCTCGTGGCCGGTGCGCTCCGGGTCGGTCAGGTCGAGGATCTCGTCGTGCAGGGAGGTCACCACCCGCCCCCGGCTGCTGATGTGCCGACGGCGGCGCAGCCCCATCGGGGTGTGGCCGGTGGCGAGGTAGAAGGGGCGGGCCACGTCGGCGCGCCAGTCCAGGACGAGCGGCGTGCGCTCCGTGTCGTCCGCGCGGATTCCGATCCTTCCGATGTGGTGGTCGCGGCCGTCGGAGAACTCCAGACGGCCGAAACAAAGGCCGTTTTCTCCGGCATTCAGAGCGGCCAGCAGCCCGGACTGCTCGGCCACCAGGACATCGCGCTCCAGGCGGGCCTGGGCACCGTTACCGACATCGCGCAAGGCTCCTTCGACGGCGTGTTCGGCCTGGTCACGCAGGTCGTCGAGGCGCCGATAGAGGTCCGTGACGAATTGCTGCTCTTTCCGGAATTCCTCGGTTGACAATTGCACTCCTGCCGCGCTACAGTGTCCTCGTAAGGTTGCTCACGCTTTTGTTTCCAGTGGCGGCGTGAATCAATCAATATACGCTCTCTCCTCCCTCGGCAGCGAATTCGGCCGGGGGATTTTTTGCGTACCGTGGTTTCCATGACCACCGCAAACGGCTCAGCCGACGGCATTGTCTACCGCCTCGCCGGCCCGGAGGACGCGGGTGCCATCGAGGCCCTGGACGGCTCCTTCACCACCGCCACGGTCTTCGAGGTCGCCCCCGCCGAGTCCGGCCTCGGTTTCCTGCTCCACGAGGTCCCGGCGAACCCGCCGGTGTACAAGGAGTTCCCGCCCGAGGAGCACGATGAGCAGGGGCTCGGCCGCGGCTCCGGCGCCGGCGGGGACGCGTGCACGTACGTGGCCCTCGACGGCGAGCGGCTGTGCGGGTTCGTCGCCGTCGGCTACGCCGCGTGGAACCGCCGCCTCACCATCGAGGACATCGAGGTCTCGCCCGGCCACCGGGGCCGGGGCGTCGGGCGCGCGCTGATGGAGTGCGCGGCGGAGTTCGCCCGCGAACGCGGCGCCGAACACCTCTGGTTGGAGGTGAGCAGCGTCAACGCCCCGGCCGTGCACGCCTATCGGCGCATGGGATTCGTCCTGTGCGGCCTCGACACCACCCTGTACGGGGGCACGCCGTCGGCCGGCGAGCGGGCGCTCTTCATGGCCAGGCCCTGCCGCTGAGCGCCCTCCGCCCACGGTGCCACACGGTCAACTCGTGGAATCGGGCGGATCGTACGCCCCGGAGGGCCTGCCCCGCAGCCCGATCGGCGAAGATCACACAGAGGAGTGTTCCGGGCGCGCCTGCGACACGGCGCTGACCTGCGGCATGTACAAAGGGTGATTGTTTATTGCACATTCATCCGGCATGTACAGGGTGGATCTGGTCGGACAGGGGGTAACCGCCCGGAATGGAAACACTTCAACAGCGCTCCACCACCGCTCAGGTGTGGGAAGCGGCCGAGGAGTTCATCCGACTCTTCCACAGGGAGCACGCCGGCAACGCTGACGCCGGCGATCCGCGTGCCCGGCTCGCCGAAGTGCGGGCCGAGCTCGCGGAGACCGGCACCTACCGGCACACCCCCGGGGAACTGGTCCACGGGGCCCGGGTCGCGTGGCGCAACAGCAACCGCTGCATAGGCAGGCTCTACTGGAACTCGCTCCGGGTCCGCGACCGCCGCGAGCTCGTCAGCGCCGACGAGATCGCCGACGAGTGCTTCGAGCACCTGCGCGAGGCCACCAACGGAGGCCGGGTGCGGCCCACGATCACGGTCTTCGCCCCGGACGCCCCGGACCGCCCCGGCCCCCTGATCTGGAGCGAGCAGCTCGTCCGGTACGCCGGCTACGGCGACCACCCGTCGATAACGGTCGGCGACGCCCGCAACGCGGCGCTCACCGAATCCCTGCTCCGGCTCGGCTGGACCGGCGGCTCCGGCACCCCCTTCGACCTGCTCCCGCTCGTGGTCCAGGGCGTCGATGACAAACCCCGCTGGTTCGACCTCCCGGCGGACGCCGTGCTGGAGGTGCCGATCGAGCACCCCGAGGGCGACGGCTGGGCGGACTGGGGCCTGCGCTGGCACGCCGTGCCCGCCATCTCCAACATGTGCCTGGAGATCGGCGGCATCCACTACCCGGCGGCCCCCTTCAACGGCTGGTACATGGGCACCGAGATCGGCGCCCGCAACCTGGCCGACACCGACCGCTACAACCTGCTGCCGGCGGTCGCCCGCCGCCTGGGCCTGGACACCGCCAGCGACCGCTCGCTCTGGAAGGACCGGGCGCTCGTCGAGCTCAACCGGGCGGTGCTGCACTCCTTCGACCGCGCCGGCGTCACGATCGCCGACCACCACACTGAGTCCCGGCGCTTCCTGTCCCACATGGAACGGGAGGAGCGCAAGGGGCGCGAGGTGGGCGCGGACTGGTCCTGGATCGTGCCGCCGATCTCCGGTTCCGCGACCCCGGTCTTCCACCGCACCTACGAGGACCGGCCGAGCAGCACGGCGTACGTCCACCACACCGGCGCGCAGGAAAGGGCCCAGGGGCGCGACTTGGTCTAGACCTTCTGTTACGGTCGGCTCCGAACCGATCGGCGGAGGGACACGGCATGGGCGACAAAGAGGCCGATGAGGCGGAACACCGGGTCTACATCGGCTCGTTCACCTCGTCGGGCGGCCGCGGCATCACCACCGCGGCCCTCGATCCGGAGACCGGAGCCCTCACGGAGCTCTCCACCACCGACGCGCTGGCCGACCCCTCGTACCTCGTCGAAGGCGTGCACATCGGCGTGGTCTACGCGGTGAGCGAGCGCGGCGAGGGCGCGGTCGGCGCCTTCATCGCGGACGGCCGGGGGCTGAGGCCGCTCGGAGCGCCCGTACCGGTCGGCGGCGCGGGCCCCACCCACCTCGCGGAGGCCTGGCCGTGGCTGCTCACCGCCCACTACACCTCGGGCGGCGTCGGCGCGGTCGCCATCACCGAGGACGGCTCCCTGGCCGGGCCCGCGCAGGTGTTGCGGCACCACGGATCGGGCCCGGACCCCGAGCGCCAGGAAGGCCCGCACGCCCATCAGGTGCTGCACGACCCGAGCGGCCGCTGGGTGCTCAGCGTGGACCTGGGCGCCGACTCCGTACGGGTCTGCGCCCTGGACGACGACACCGGCACGCTGCGGCCGCACTCCGAGACCGCGCTGACCCCCGGCAACGGCCCGCGCCACCTCGTCTTCCATCCGGACGAGGAGGTGGCGTACGTGGTGAACGAGCTGCGGCCGCTGCTGACCGTCTGCCGATGGGACGCGGAGGCGGGGAGGCTGGAACCGGTCGGGGAGGTTCCGCTCGTCGCGGAGGGCGGCTCAGAGGCCTCCTCGGGGGCCGCCCGGGCCTATCCCTCCGCCGCCGCGGTCGCGCTCGACGGCCGCTTCCTCTGGGTCGCCGTCCGCGGCGCGGACGTCCTCGCCACCCTCTCGCTCGCCGACGGCTCCGACAAGCCCCGCCTCACCGGCGCGGTGGACTGCGGGGGCCACTGGCCGCGCGACCTCGCCATCGACCTCTACCGGAACCGGCTCTACGCGGCCAACGAGCGCTCGGGGGACGTCACCTGGTTCGACGTGGACCCGGAGACAGGGCAGCCCCGCCGCGCCGGATCGCTGCCGGTCCCCGCCGCCACCTGCGTCCTGATCCAGTGCTGTGACCGGGACATGCGTGGGGCCCGCCCCGGAACTTCCGGGGCGGGCCCCACGCATGCGTGACGCGGCGGCCGGTCGTCAGTGCGCCGAGGCGCCCAGCGTGATCCCCAGTGCCGCGGAGTACTGCGCGACGGCCAGCTTGCCGAGCGCCCCGTAGGAGCCGAGCACCTCGGCGGCGGCGCAGTCGGCCTCCTTGCACGCGGTGTCCAGCAGCCCCTCGGCGGCCTCCGGGCCGATCAGGTACGGGGCGAGCGCCAGCTGCGTGGAACCCTCGCGGCGCAGCTGCTCGGCGACCGCGGCCACCGAGCCCTCCGCGTCCAGCGCGGCCGCCATCACGGGCACAGCGAGGCGGGCGGCCAGCAGCATGCCGGTGATCCCGGCAGCCTGCACGGCCTCCTCGCCGCCGGTGGTGGCCAGGATGATGCCGTCGGCGGCCGTGGTCACGGAGAAGAGCCGGGCCCGGTCGGCGCGGGACAGCCCGGCCTCGGAGAGCCGCACGTGCAGGCCCTCCGCGAGCAGCGGGTGCGGACCGAGTACGTCGGCCAGCTCGGCGGCCGCCGAGGAGTCCATCAGCGCCTGGCGGACCCGGCGCAGCAGACCGCCGTCCGGACCGACCAGCAGCGGCACGACCACGGCGTCGGGGCCGGTCGGCGCGGGCACCTCGTGGCCGGCGGCGCGGGCGAACTCCGCACGCGCGGCCCGCTCGGTCGCGACGGCGGTCAGCACGCCGGACAGCGAGGGGAACTCGGAATCGTCGTCACCGTCGAGGAAGCCGATCCGGGCGTCCAGGCCCGGCAGCTCGGAACGGCCGATGCTGATGATCTCTTCCGCCAGCCCCCGCGAGGCGGCCGAAGGGGCACCGGGCACGGCGAGTACCAGCGCGGGCGCGCCCTCGGGCGCCGCCGCTGGCTCGGGCCGGCGGTGCCGTCCGGTCTGGCGGGGTCGCGGCATTCGTACGGGCAGGCCATTCGCGGGCCCAGTGGGGGAGCTCATGGCGCCGCATGCTACTGGCTTATCGGAACCAGGTGTTCGGGAGGGCCCACTCGGGCGGCATCTGTCCGCATTTATCCGAGGAATATCAGATACCGTCAGCGGCCCGGGGGCGGAAACCGAGCGGTCGTACTTTATCCCGGCGACCGGGTTCGGGAGTGGGCCCCCTGCGCCAGTAGAGTGACGCGTTGTGGCAGCTCTCCCGTTGAACGAACTCGTCGAGCCCGGCTGGGCCGAGGCGCTGCGCCCCGTGGCCGGCCGCATCGCAGCCATGGGCGACTTCCTGCGCGCAGAGATCGCGGCAGGCCGGACCTACCTCCCGGCCGGCGCGAACGTCCTGCGCGCCTTCCAACAGCCCTTCGACGAGGTGCGCGTCCTGATCGTGGGCCAGGACCCCTACCCGACGCCGGGCATGGCCATCGGCCACAGCTTCGCCGTCGCGCCCGACGTGCAACGGCTGCCGGGCAGCCTGGAGAACATCTTCCGGGAACTGCACACGGACCTCGGGCTGCCCCGGCCCTCCAACGGCGACCTGACGCCCTGGACCCGGCAGGGCGTCCTGCTGCTCAACAGGGCGCTCACCACCGCGCCCCGCAACCCCGGAGCCCACCGCGGCAAGGGCTGGGAGGAAGTGACCGAGCAGGCCATCCGCGCCCTGGCCGCACGCGGCAAGCCGCTGGTGTCCGTGCTGTGGGGGCGGGACGCCCGCAACCTGCGGCCCTTCCTCCAGGAGTTCCCGGCGATCGAGTCCGCCCACCCGTCCCCGATGTCGGCGGACCGCGGCTTCTTCGGCTCGCGTCCCTTCAGCCGCACCAACGACCTCCTGGCCCGCCAGGGGGCCCAACCGGTGGACTGGCGCCTCCCGTAGCCGTTTCGGGACCTCGTCGATGCGCGACCTCGTCGCGATCGACATCTGAGCTTGACATTCCGCCTGCCGTTGTCGCTTCGATACTCGTTCGCAACCCCTCCGAAGGCTCCAACAGCCCCTCCCGCGCGTCAGATTCAAGACCGACGACGCTTCGAGGGAGACGGCATGAAGCCCCATCAGGACCGCACGCCCAGAGCATCCCGAGCACCCCGCACGAGAGCGACCCGAACCGGCGCGCGGCTGATCGCCGCGCTCGCCACCGGCGCCGTCCTGCTGACCGGCTGCGGTTACGGCGGCGGGAACCGGAGCGCCGACCAGGGGGTGAAAGGCACCGACGCCCGGCCTAGGCCCGACGCCTCCTTCCCCGGTGGCGGCGGCCAGGAAGGCGAGAGCGACGGACGCAGCGCCACCAGGCCGCCCGCCGACTACCTCTCCACCTTCGCGCTCGACGTGGACACCGCCAGCTACGGCTACGCCCGACGCACCCTCGCCGACGGCAGCCTGCCCGACCCCGCCACCGTGCGTCCCGAGGAGTTCGTCAACAGCTTCCGGCAGGACTACCGGGAGCCCGACGGCGACGGCTTCTCGGTCACCGTCGACGGCGCCCGGACCACCGACCCGAGCTGGTCGCTGGTCCGGGTGGGACTCGCCACCCGCTCCGCCGGGGGCGGTGCGGACGGGACGCGGGGCCGGCAGCCCGCCGCCCTCACCTTCGTCGTGGACGTCTCCGGCTCCATGGCCGAGCCCGGGCGCCTGGACCTCGTCCGCACCTCCATGAACCTGATGACCGACCGGCTGCGCGAGGACGACTCGGTCGCCGTCGTCACCTTCAGCGGCAGCGCCCAGACCCGGCTGCCGATGACCCGGGTCGGGGGGAACCGCGACCTGATCCACGACGTCGTCGACGCACTGCGCACCTCCGACTCCACCAACGTGGAAGCGGGCGTCACGCGCGGCTACGACGTCGCGGTCAAGTCGCTTCGGCCCGGCGCCACCAACCGGGTCGTCCTGCTCTCCGACGCCCTCGCCAACACCGGCGCCACCTCCGCCGACACCATCCTCAAGCGGGTCGCCGACGCCCGGACCGCGCACGGGATCACGCTGTTCGGCGTGGGCGTCGGCAGCGAGTACAACGACGCCTTCATGGAACGGCTCGCCGACCGGGGCGACGGCCACACCACCTACGTCTCCGACATCGACGGCGCCCGCAAGGTCTTCTGCGACGACCTCCCCGCGCAGGTGCAGCTGCGGGCCCGCGACGCCAAGGCGCAGGTGTCCTTCGACCCGGCGACCGTCGAGCGGTTCCGGCTGATCGGCTACGACAACCGCCGCGTCGCCGACGACGCCTTCCGCGACGACACCGTGGACGGCGGTGAGGTCGGCTCCGGTCACACGGTGACCGCCCTCTACGCGGTGAAGCTGCGCCCCGGCGCCGCCGGGCACGTGGCGACGGCGACCGTGCGCTGGCTGGACCCGCGCACCCGGGCGCCCCACGAGGAGTCCGGCCGGGTCGAAGCCGCCGCGCTGGCGGGGGACCTGTGGAGCGAGGCGCCGCCGCGGCTGCAGATCACCGCGGTGGCGGCCTACTTCGCCTCGGCGCTGCGCGAACGGGGCGGCGGCTGGGAGCGGGTGCCGGGCGCCGTCCCGCTGGGCACCCTCGCGGGGCACGCGGAACGGCTGGCCGGCCGGACCGAGGACCCCGACGTGCGGCAGCTGGCGCAGGCCGTGCGCCAGGCCGGACGGCTGACGGGCTGACGGGCCGGTCGGAGCCCCGGCCGGTCGGGGCCCGGCCCGGGCTCCGACCGGGGCGCCCGTCAGTGCAGCGCTGCCGCCCGTACGCACAGCACGTCCGGCAGGTGCCCGGCCAGCAACTCCCAGCTCTCGCCGTCGTCGTGGCTGGCATACAGCTCGCCGTTGCGGTTGCCGAAGTAGACCCCCGCCGGGTCCGCGTCGTCCGTGCACAGGGCGTCCCGCAGTACCGTCCCGTAGTGGTCCCCGGCCGGGAGCCCCTTCGACAGCGGCTCCCACGTGTCGCCCGCGTCCCGGGTGCGGAAGACGCGGCACCGGTGCTCGGCCGGCACCCGGTCGGAGTCGGCGTTGAGGGGGAAGACGAACGCGGTGTCCGCCCGGTGCGGGTGGGCGGCCACCGCGAAGCCGAAGTCCGACGGCAGCCCGCCGCCGATGTCCGTCCACCGGGCACCCGCGTCGTCGCTGCGGTAGACCCCCCAGTGGTTCTGCAGGTACAGCCGGTCCCGGTCCCCGGCGTCCGGGGCGATCTTGTGCACGCACTGGCCGAACTCGGGGTGCTGGTCCGGCAGGAACACCGCCGAGACGCCCTCGTTGGAGGGCGACCAGCTGGTCCCGCCGTCCTTGGTGCGGAACACCCCGGCGGTCGACACGGCCACGGTCAGCGCCTCCGCGTCGCGCGGGTCGGTGATCACCGTGTGCAGACCCTCGCCGCCACCGCCCGGCTGCCACTGCGAGCGGCTCGGGTGCTCCCACAACGCGCGTACCAGCTCGAAGGATTCGCCCCGGTCCGTGGAGCGGAACAGTGCGGCGGGCTCCGTCCCCGCGTACACCACGTCCGGGGCCTCGGGGCCCGCCGGCTGGAGCTGCCAGACCCGCTCCAGCGAGGCGCCGGTGTCCTTGGGGAACTTCACGGCGGGCGCCGCGGGCTCCCGCCAGGTCTTCCCGAGGTCGTCGGAGCTGAAGACGGACGGCCCCCAGTGCGAACTGTCCGCGCCGACGAGCAGCCGGGGTGCCGCACCCCGCCGGTCGACGGCCACCGAGTAGACGGCCTCGGCGTTGAAATGGGGCGCGTCGAACTCCCACGGCCCGCCGTCGCGGCGACGGCCGATGAACAGTCCCTTGCGGGTTCCCACGAGCAGCAGTACCTCGGCCATGGCCGGCACCTCCGGACTCGGACCACTTCTTTCCGGTTCTTTCCGGCCAGTCTGCACCCGCCCACTGACAGCGGCCCGGCGGTCCGGCGGGCCCCCGCGTAGCTGATTGACACTGATCATTTACCGATAGGAAATGATTGCTACTTGCATGTAGGTGTTCGGAATGGATTGACTTCAGGCCATCACCGCCGCACGCGAGAGGACGTACGTGGCCACCGAGCACCTCTCCCCGCTCGACCTCGCCTTCTGGCGGATCGAATCCGCCGCCCACCCCATGCACCTCGGCGCCCTCGCCGTCTTCGAGGCGGCGGGGCCCGCGGGGCCCGGAGCCGTGTCCGCCGCGGAACGCGCCGCCGCGCTGCTCGCCGACCGCTGCGCCGCCGTGCCGGGCCTGCGCCGCCGGATCCGCGACGTGCTGCTGCCCGTCGGCGCGGCCGCCTGGTCGCCGGACCCCGGCTTCGATCCCGCGCGCCACGTGTTCCTCGTACGGACGGACGCCGCGGACCCGCACGCCGCCGCCGGGCCGCTCATGGCGCGCCCGCTGGACCGGGAACTGCCGCCCTGGGAGGCGCACGTGCTGGCGGGCCCGGATCCGCAGTCCTTCGCGGTCCTGTTCAAGTTCCACCACGCCCTCGCCGACGGCATGGGCGCCCTGGCCCTCGCGGCAGCCCTGTTCGACGGGTTCGACCAGGCATCGCCCCTGCGGACCCCCGCGCGCCCGGTCCCCGAGCAGCGGGCCGGCTCCGCCCTGCGCCGGCTCCCCGGCGCCCTGGCGGCCCGGGTCCAGGACGTCGGCCAGGCCCTGGAGATCGGCGCCGCCGTGGCCCGCGGCGGACTCCCGCTCGGCGTTCCCGCGGCCCTCGTCGCCGACTACCCGGGCGCGGGCGGCGCCAGCGGCGGCCGTGCCGTCGCGGGCCTCGCGCTCGACCTGGACGAGGTCAACCTGGTCCGCAAGGGCGCGGGCGGCACCGTCAACGACGTGCTGATCGCCCTGGTCGCCGGCGCGCTGCGGCGCTGGCTCGCCGAGCGCGGAGACCCCGCGCCCCGCGGGCCGGGCCCGCGCGCCCTGATCCCCGTGTCCCGCCGGGGCAGGCCCGGCACCGGCGCCGGGAACCGGCTCTCCGGCTACCTGCTGCGGCTCCCGCTCGCCGAGGCCGACGCGCTGCGCCGCCTGGACTCCGTACGCGCCGGCATGGACCGCAACAAGGACGCGGGCCCCGCGCGCGGCGCCGGGGCCGTCGCCCTGCTCGCCGACCACGTCCACCCTCTGGGCCACCGGCTCGGCGGGCCGCTCGTCGCCCAGGCCGCGCGACTGCTCTTCGACATCCTGGTCACCAGCGTCCCGCTGCCCGGGATCGCCTTCACCCTCGGCGGCAGCCGGGTCCGCGCGGTCTACCCCCTTGCACCGCTGGCCTGCGGCCAGTCCCTGGCCGTCGCCGTCTCCACCTACCAGGGCACGGTCCACTACGGCCTGGTCGCCGATGCGGCCGCCGTCCCGGACCTGGCGGCCCTGACCGGGGCGCTGCGCGCCGAGCTCGACGAGCTTGTACGGCAGGTCTCGTAGTACGAGAGATTTCGTAGTACGGTGACTCTCGTACTTAGCCGCCGATCCCCGGCGCGCCCGGTGACATCTGGAGATCCCTGATGAGTGCTGCCTCCGCCGCCCCTGCCGCCCCCGCTGCTTTCGCCGCCCTGTTCGCGCCCCACACCCTCCGCTCGGTCACCATCCCCAACCGCGTGTGGATGGCCCCCATGTGCCAGTACAGCGCCGAGGCCTTCGGACCGAACGCCGGCGTGGCGAACGACTGGCACTTCGCGCACTACGCGGCCCGCGCCACGGGCGGCACCGGCCTGATCATCCAGGAGGCCACCGCGGTCTCCCCGGAGGGCCGGATCTCCCCCTATGACCTCGGCATCTGGAACGACACGCAGGTCGAGGCGCTGCGCCGGATCACCTCCTTCGTCAAGGCCCAGGGCGCCGTCCCCGGCATCCAGATCGCGCACGCCGGCCGCAAGGCGTCCACCGACCGCACCTGGAAGGGCGGCGCCCCGGTCGGACCGGAGGAGCACGGCTGGCAGCCGCTCGCCCCGAGCGCCGTCCCGTTCGCCGAGAGCCACCCGGTGCCGCACGAGCTGACGCTCGATGAGATCGCCGAAATCAAGGGCCAGTTCGTGGCGGCCACCGAGCGCGCGCTGGCCGCGGGCTACGAGGTCGTCGAGATCCACGGCGCCCACGGCTACCTCATCGGCGAGTTCCTCTCCCCGCACAGCAACAAGCGCACCGACGCCTACGGCGGCTCCTTCGAGAACCGCACCCGCTTCGCCCTCGAAGTCGTCGACGCCGTACGGGAGGTGTGGCCCGAGGAGCTCCCGCTGTTCTTCCGGATCTCCGCCACCGACTGGCTGGAGGAGGACGGCTGGACCGCCGACGAGACGGTCCGGCTGGCCGCCCTGCTCCACGAGCACGGCGTGGACCTCCTCGACGTCTCCACCGGCGGCCTCGCCCCCGGGGTGACCATCCCCGTGGGGCCGGGCTACCAGGTGCCCTTCGCGGCCCGGGTCAAGGCGGAGACCTCCCTGCCCGTGGCCGCCGTCGGTCTGATCACCGAACCGGAGCAGGCGGAGAAGATCCTGGCCAACGGCGAGGCCGACGCGGTCCTGCTGGGCCGGGAGCTGCTCCGCGACCCGTACTGGGCCCGCCGCGCGGCCGCCGAGCTGGGCGGGGACGTGCGCACGCCCCAGCAGTACCACCGCTCCTGGTGACCACGGGCGGTACGGCTCCTACGACGGTTCTCGTACGATGACGGTCGGAGCCACCGAGTGAGCGGAGCAGGGACATGACGGAACGGGAAGCGGCCCGCACCCTCGCCCACCCCGAGGCGGCCGAGATCCGCCTGGAGGGCGTGCTGCACGCGCTCTCCGACCCGGTCCGGCTGTCCATCGTCCGCGATCTCGACGCCTCGCCTGCGGATCTGGCGTGCTCGTACTTCGACCTGCCGGTCACCAAGTCGACGACCACGCACCACTTCCGCGTCCTGCGCGAAAGCGGTGTCGTACGCCAGACCTACCGCGGCACCACGAAGCTCAACGCCCTGCGCCGGGACGATCTGGAGTCGATCTTCCCCGGCCTGCTCGACGCCATCCTGACGGCGGCGGCGGCCGAGGCGGAGCGGGTCGGCTAGGGCGTGGTGTCCCACCGGTGGAGCAGGCGGCCGTCCGGGCCGTACACGTCCATCAGGTAAGGGGTGCCCGACGGCAGCTCTCCCTCTTTGGTCAGGAAGGAAGCGATCGAGGCCGCCTGCTTCTTGAACAGGGCGTCGTCCGTGTCCGGGTTGTGCGTGCGGACCACGACGTACGGCGGATGGCTCTCCCGTATGAACACCGACTCGATGCCGTACACGTCCGCGTCCCCGCCGGCGGCCCGGTAGCGGTCCGCCAGCGCGGCGGCCTCCGGTGGGGCGACCGTGGTCGTCGCCGTCGGGCCGGGCGTGGCGGCCGCCCGGTCCTCCTGCGTGCAGCCCGCGAGCAGAGCGGCGCACGCGACCGCCGCCAACGCCGCGCACGTGGCCCGGCGTGCAGCCTTCCCCATCGTGAACCCCCTCGACCCCAGTGGAGTCAGCCACCCTACGGGAGCCCCGCGGCCCCCAACAGCCCGGCCCAGTCCGGGATCTTCACCGAGCCGCGGCCCAGGGAGCGGCCCAGCTCGGCCTCGGCCGTCTCGATGGCCAGCCAGCCCGGCCATTCCACCGGGTGCAGGCCGGCCGCCCGGAGGGCGTCCAGCGGGTCCCCGGGGAGCTCCCGCCGGGCCAGCGCGCCCGCGTCCTGGAGCAGCGAGGACGCGGACTCCTTGGCGCAGGGCCGGTTGGTGCCGATCACGCCCGTCGGGCCGCGCTTGATCCAGCCCGCCACGTACTCGCCGACCGAGGCCCGGCCCGCGCGCAGCACCCGCCCCGCCGCGTGCGGGACCGTGCCCTTGGCCGCGTCGAAGGGCAGCCCGTCCAGCGGGACGCCCCTGTACCCCACCGAGCGCAGCACCAGCTGCGCCTCGATGTCCTCGTACACGCCCGTCCCGGTCACTCCGCCCCGGCCGTCCGGCGCGGTCCGCTCGAAGCGCATCCCGGTGACCCGGCCGTCGGGTCCGCCGAGGATCTCCACCGGGCGCAGGTAGAACCGCAGCGCGATCCGGCGCGGGCCCTCGCCGGGGCCGGCCCCGGCCCAGCCGCGCAGCGCCTCCAGGTTCCGCCGGGCCACCGCGGGCAGGGCGGCGGCCGCGGCCGGATCCGTGTACGCGGGGTCGACGGCCAGCTCGGCCGGGTCGACCACGGCGTCCACGCCCGGCAGCGTGCCCAGCTCCCGCAGCTCCTTGGTGGTGAACTTGCCCTGCGAAGGCCCCCGTCGGGCCACCATCGCCACCCGGCGCACCCCGCTGAGCGCGAGCGCGCCCAGCGCCGGCTGCGGCATGTCGGTCGGCTCCAGCTCGGCCCGGCCCCGGGCCAGGATCCGCGTCACGTCCACCGCGACGTTGCCCGCGCCGACCACCACCGCCGAGTCCACCCCGGGCAGGTCGAAGCTCTCGTCGACGGCGTCCGGGTGTCCGCTGTACCAGGCCACGAACGCGGTGGCCGAGTGCACCCCGGCCAGTTCCTCGCCCGGGATCCCGAGCAGCCGGTCGCGGGCGGCGCCCACGCAGTAGACCACCGCGTGGTAGAGCTCCAGCAGCCGCTGCGCGGGCAGTCCGGGCCCGCCCACCTCGACGTTGCCGAGGAAGCGGATCCGCTCGTCCTCCAGCACGGTGCGCAGGCTGCCCTGCAGAGACTTGATCTTCTCGTGGTCCGGCGCGACCCCGTACCGTACGAGCCCGTAGGGCGCGGGCAGCCGGTCCAGTACGTCGACCAGCACCCCGGGCACCTCACGCTGCTGGACCAGCGTCTGGGCCGCGTAGACCCCGCTGGGGCCCGATCCGACGACGGCGACACGAAGCACGGCGGAGCTCCTCCCGCAGGTGGTCCCAGCATGACACCGGCCCCCTCCGCCGTCAGCCCATCGCGCGCATCCGGTGGATCTCGGCGCTCTGCGTGGCCACCACCTCGGTGGCCATCTCCTCGACCGCCACGTTGTTGCCGCCGGCCAGCGCCTCGCCCGCCATCTTCAGGGCGCCCTCGTGGTGGGCGGTCATCAGCTTCAGGAAGAGCCGGTCGAACGCGGGCCCGGTGGCCTCGGCCAGCTCCTTCAGCTGCTGCTCCGTCGCCATCCCCGGCATCGCGGAGTGGTCGTGGGAGTGCCCGCCGGAGCCCGCGGGCGGCGCCGGATGCAGGGCCATCCACTTCTCCATCGCCCCGATCTCGGGCTGCTGGGCGGCCGTGATCCGCTCCGCCAGCCGCTTGACCCCGTCCGCCGAGGCCCGCTGCGGGGCCAACGCGCTCATCGTCAGGGCCTGCCTGTGGTGTTCGACCATGCCCTGCACGTAGGCGTGGTCGGCGGCGTTCGGAGTGTCGTCGGGCTTCTCCTTCGCGGCCTGCTCGGGAGTGAGGGTGCGTGCCTCCTCGCCCGGTCTGCCGGGTGCGATCACGACGGCCGCTCCGTCGTCCGCCCGGTCCTTCCCGCCGTCCGCGTCGCACCCGGTGAGGGGGAGCAGGAGGCCGGTGGCGAGCGCGGCCGCGGCGATGAAGCGGCGAAGCCGTGCCGGTAAGGCCGTGCGGCCGCAGGGGGCTATTGCCATGTCCATGGAAAGGAAGATACTGCCGGGGTCCTGGTTCCGTTCCCACCCCGAACGGAATCGATCGGACTCCCATGGGAGGGCACAGTGACCTCGCACCACAACAGGAGACTGCGGAACGGGAGGGTGGGGGCGGCCGTCGCGGCGGCCGGACTGCTCACCACGCTGCTGATGGCCGCACCGGCCGCCGCCACCCCGGACCCGGGCGACTTAGCGCCCGGCTTCGGCAGCCGGCAGAGCGCTGCGGGCCTCACCGCCGGCCGGGAGCTCGCCCCGGGCGAGATCCCCGGCCAGGACGAGATCGTCCACAGCGCCAACATCAAGCCCCTGGCCAACATCCCCTCGGCCGACCCCGCCGTGATCAACTCGGACATCGCGTTCCAGGGCCGGTACGCCTACGCGGGCAGCTACAGCGGCTTCACCATCTACGACATCGCCAACCCGAAGGCGCCGAAGACCGTCACCCAGGTGCTCTGCCCCGGCGGCCAGAACGACATCTCCGTCCTCGGAGACCTGCTCTTCCTCTCCACCGACTCCTCCCGTAGCGACGACTCCTGCAACAGCGTCTCGCAGCCCGCGACGGAGAAGTCCTCGTGGGAGGGCATCAAGATCTTCGACATCAAGGACAAGAAGAACCCCAAGTACATCAAGTCCGTGGAGACGGCCTGCGGTTCCCACACCCACACCCTGGTGCCGGGCGGCCGCGACATCTACCTCTACGTGGCCTCGTACTCCCCGAACGACGCCTTCCCCGACTGCAAGCCGCCGCACGACGGCATCTCGGTCGTGAAGGTCCCGAAGAAGGCGCCGACGCAGGCCGCGGTCGTCGCCTTCCCGATCCTCTTCCCCGACGGCGGCAACCCGGGCGCACCCACCAACCCGGGCGTCTCCAAGACCACCGGCTGCCACGACATCACGGTGCTGCCCTCGAAGAACCTGGCCGCCGGCGCCTGCATGGGCGACGGCATCCTCTTCGACATCAGCAAGCCCGAGCAGCCGCGCGTCATCGACCGGGTGCAGGACAACGTGAACTTCGCGTTCTGGCACTCGGCCACCTTCAACGAGCGGGCGAACAAGGTGGTGTTCACCGACGAACTCGGCGGTGGCAGCGGCGCCACCTGCAACGCGGCCACCGGACCCAACCGGGGCGCCGACGGGATCTACGACATCACCGGCAGCGGGGACCAGCGCAAACTCGCCTTCCGCAGCTACTACAAGATCCCGCGCCACCAAGCCGACACGGAGAACTGCGTGGCCCACAACGGCTCCCTGATCCCGGTGGGCGGCGGCCGCGACATCATGGTGCAGGCCTGGTACCAGGGCGGCATCTCCGTGTGGGAGTTCACCGACTCCGCCCAGCCCAAGGAGATCGCGTACTTCGAGCGCGGACCGCTGACCACGGACAAGCTGGGCCTCGGCGGATCCTGGTCGGCGTACTACTACAACGGGCACATCTACTCGAACGACATCGCCAAGGGCCTCGACGTGCTGAGGCTCGACGACTGGCGCACCGAGAGCGCCAAGTGGGTGTGGATGGAGCGGCTCAACGTGCAGAGCCAGCCCGAATACCACTGACGGGGACCGTGGGTCCGAAGTACTAGCGAATCGTTCCGCCGGGCGGCACCCCGTCCGGCGGAACGCCGAGCTCCCAGTCCAGCCCGTACCGCTGGAAAAGCTCCGCCCGCAGCCGCGCCAGCGGCATCGGCGCGCCCGGCAGCAGCACCGCCACCACGGCGCCCATCAGCAGCGCCCGCAGCAGCGGGTAGTCCGCGTCCACGTCCGGCGAGCCGTACCGGGCGACCGTGTCCCGCAGCAGCTCCGCCAGCCGCTGCTGTTCCGGGCACTGCACGAAGCCCTCGGCCGTCAGGATGCCCGCCATGTGCGTCCGCATCAGCAGCGGCTCGTCCCGGGCCAGCCCGAGGATCGCGTCGATCGCCCGCGCGAGCCGCTCCCGCCCGTCGTCCGTGCGCGGCTCGCGCTCCAGCGCCGCGTGCAGGGTCAGGTGCATCAGCCGGTGCACGGCGGACTGCAGCAACTGCCTTTTGCCCGGGAAGTAGTACGAGACCAGGCCGCGCGCCGCGCCCGCCCGGTCGGCGATGTCGCCGAGGGTCGTGGCCTCGTACCCCCGCTCGGCGACGAGCTCGACGGTGGCCTGGAGCAGCCGCTCCCGGGAACGTCTGCGCAATTCTTCATTGACCGATGGGCTACGCGGGGACATGCTTACTCCTGCGTTGACTGGCTCAGAGCCAATATACTCAGCGCGCGGGGTCGCCTGCTCTGGGTGACACGGGGGATCGCCCAGAGCAGGCACACCCGAATCTTCACGGTCCGGCGGCGCCGGACCCGTGCCGGCGCACCGGAACCGACGTCGCCAGGGCCAGCAGGGCCACGCCCAGCAGCCAGCCCCCGACCACGTCCGACAGCCAGTGCACCCCCAGGTAGATCCGGGTGAACCCGACCCCGAGCACCGACACCGCGGCCAGCGCCCAGGCGGCCCCCGCCCTCGACGGCGAGGTGGTCCGGGGGAGCAGCCACAGCAGCAGCCCGCACACCACCGTCGCCGTCATGGCGTGGCCGGACGGGTAGGCCGCGTACTGCGCCGAGTCCACCGGGTCCGGCCACACCGGACGCTCCCGGCCCACCAGTGCCTTCACCCCCTGCTGCACCACCGACGCCGCGACCACGGCCAGCGCCACCCGCACCGCGCGCTCCCGGTCGCCGCGCCGCCACAGCACCGCACAGGCGGCGGCGGCCAGCGCCCGCATGGTCCAGGGGTCCCACACGAAGTCCGTCAGCACCCCCGTCAGCCGGACCGCACCGGGGTGGGCGACCGCATGGGCGTGCAGATCGCGGGCCACCCGCTCGTCGTAGGCCGGCAGCGGCTGCCACGGGACCACCACCAGCACCGTCAGGACGCCCCCGAGCAGCGCACAGCCGACGCCCGCCCACCGCAAGTGATCGTTCCGCATGCGGATGATCCTCGCACCGGCACGCGTACCGGGAGCGTCAGGGCCCACCTCAGGCCACGGCGCTCAGCCCCGGTACGAAAGCCACCAGCAGCGGGATCGCCGGCAGCAGCGCGGCCATCGCCGTGAGCCGGAGCCGACGGCCCGCCGGCAGGCGGGGCTCCGCCGCCAGCAGCCGGCGCACCCGCTGCCCGACGTGGGCGTCGGGGGTCGCGCCGGGCCCGAACGCCCCCCGGTCCTCGTTGAGTCCGACCAGCGCGAGGGCCACCGTGAGCCGACCGTACCGCCGGGAGGCCGCGTCGTCGGCGGCCAGCTCGACGAGGAGGTGCATCTCCGCCTCGAAGGCCGCGAACACCGGCACCTGCGGGAAACCCCCGGCCAGCGCCCGCGAGGAGTGCAGCAGCCAGTCGTGCCGGGCCGCCGTGTGGCTCTGCTCGTGGGCGAGCACGGCGTCCAGCTGGCTCCCCTTCAGCCGCCCCAGCGCCGCCGTGGTCACCACCAGCCGCGGCGCCGCCCCCGGCAGCCACCACGCGTCCGGCCGAGGGCCTTCCAGTACGACGAGCCGCGCGCTCCCGGGGTCCTCCCCGGGCAGCAGCGGGGCCCGCACCAGCAGTTCGCTGCCCTGCGCGCGCCGCCGGGCCCGCGCCCTCAGCACCTCGCGCGTCAGCATCGCACCCGTCCACAGCGCGCCGCCCGCCAGCGCGAGCGCCGTACCGGCCGCCCAGGGGCCGCCGGACGGACCGAGGGCGTAGGCGTCGACCACCCCGTGCGGCGCGGAGGCGAAGACCCACCCGCGGACCGCCTGCCAGGCCGCCGCCGCGCTCAGCAGCATCGACAGCCCGAAGCACAGGAGCACCGCGCCGACCACGCACTGCCACACCCACAGCGCCACGACCGGTTCGCGCTCGGGCCAACGGGCCCGTGCCAGCAGACGGGGAGCGAGCACCGCGGTCAGGGCGCCGAGCAGGAGCAGAGCGGCGGGGACCATCATGGACGTCAGCCTATGAGCCCCGGCTACCTGCGGGTACGGCCTCGGGGGATTGGTGACGCAGGACACGTCCCGGCGCGCCTCACATCGCGAGCAGCATCGCCAACATCCCCATTCCCATGGCCAGTCGGCAGGCCCGGGTCAACTCCGCCGAGCCGGCCGGGCCCGCGGACCCCGCGGAATGCGCGACCGCCGTCCCCGCCGTGATCAGGCGCGCCCCGCCGAGCACCACGTAGCCGGCGTAGTAGAGGAGCAGCGCCCCGGTCAGCAGCGGGAGGCCGCCGCCGTGCCCCGACCCGTACGCGGCCGTCAGCGCCATGTAGACCATCGCCAGCGAGCCCACCAGGTGGTGCGCGTGGTGCGCCCCGCCCCGCAGCAGCCACACGGCGTGCAGGGCCGTCCCGCAGAACACCAGCCCCAGCACGGGGGCCTGCCAGCCGCCGCCGTGCCCGAGCGGCACGGCCATGAGCGCCATGCCGAAGCCCATCACGGCCTCCCCGGCCGCGGCGCCGCCCGATCTCCGCACCCGCCCGAGGCAGTAGGCACCGCTCACCGCGCACAGCAGCACCAGCAGCCAGGCGGAGACGGACGCGGAGAGGGACATGGCGGAACCGTGCACGGCACAACCCCCCGTTATGGCGGCGCCGGTCGGCGCTCGTCGGTGTCACGGAAGAGACGGTCAGGGGAAGAGATGCCCTTCTCACGCGGTGCTCACGCGGTGCCGGGTTAGGCTCTCCTTGCCGTACCCGGCATGTCATATGCCACCGCCCAGAACGGAGCCGCCGATGTCGACCGCCAAGCCCGCAGCCCTCAGCTTCCGCAGTGCCGTGGAGGGGGACGTGACCGAGCTGGTGGCGCTCGTCGAGTCGGCGTACCGGGGCGACTCCAGCCGCGGCGGCTGGACCACGGAGGCGGACTACCTGGAGGGGCAGCGCACGGACCCGGAAGGCGTCCGCGCGATCATCAACGGCCCCGACGGGACCCTGCTCGTCGTCGAGCGCGAGGACGAGCTCATCGCCTGCTGCCAGCTCGAACACCGGGGCGACCACGCCTACTTCGGCATGTTCGCCGTCCGCCCCGGGCTCCAGGGCGGGGGCCTCGGCAAGGAGATCCTGGCCGAGGCCGAACGCCGGGCCCGCGAGACGTGGGGCGCCCGCGAGATGCGGATGACGGTGGTGAACGTACGGGAGGAGCTCATCGCCTACTACGTGCGGCGCGGCTACCGGCGCACCGGCGAGCTGAGCCCCTTCCCCTACGGTGACGAGCGCTTCGGGGTGCCGCTCCGCGACGACCTGGCCTTCGAGCTGCTGGTCAAGCCGCTGTAGGAGACCCCGTCAGGGGCCTGGTCAGGCGGTGAAGCGGCCCGTGCTGCGGACCTCCGGGAAGCCGGTGACCGCGCCGTCCAGCCCGAGGGCACGCGCGAGGCGCAGCAGGTCCAGGGTGTCGACCTCCTCGCCGACGATCCGCAGCCCGGCCGCGTGCGCCTCCTCGACGGCCTCCAGGGTGAGGCGCCGCACGTCCACCGAGAGCGTCGCGGCACCGGCGTCCAGCGCCCGCGCGATGACCTCCCCGCCGGGGGAGTCGGCCCGCAGGGCGGTCCGCACTCCCGGTACCAGCCGGGCCGTCTCGGCCAGCAGCGCCGCGTCCGGCGAGGCCACCTCGACCCGGCCGGTCAGATCGCGCCGCAGCAGCAGCTCCGCGAGCACCCCGACGGCGGCGCGGTCCCGTACGGACACCTGGAGCGGGGACCGGACGGCGTCCAGGACCTCCTCGAAGACCGGCACGCGCTCACCCTGCCCGGCATCGAGCTCGCGCAGTTCGGCCAGGGTCAGGTCGGCGACGGCACCCGAGCCGTCGGTGGTCCGGCCCACCTCCGGGTCGTGCAGGGCGACGAGGGTGCCGTCCTTGCTCAGTCGCAGGTCGAGGGCGATGACGTCCATGCCTGAACGTTCCGCTCGGAGATAGGACCGCAGGGTGTTCTCCGGTTCGACACCCATGACCCCGCGGTGACCGATGGTGAGGAAAGTCAAGGTTCTCTCGCTTCCGTCGACGGCGGCTCCCCGCGCGGTCCCGGTGTCCCGACCGGCCGCGCGCGATGAGGACGCATGCTAGTGCGCCCCGGGTGCGAAGGGACCGCCCTTGCAGCGCCCCGAAAAGGGCGCACCGGCCGCTTGCCGCAGGGGTCGTACGGTCCCGCGCGGCCGGAGCCGGCGCCATCGCGTCACCCGGGCGTGGGCGCGTCCCCGTCGGCTTGACGCCCCGGCGCGTCGAGTTCCGCCAGGTCGGCGAGCAGGGCCTCGGCCAGGTCCAGTTCGCTCAGGTGCTGCCGCTCGCTCCAGCGCAGCGCGAGGGTCGGGAACGCCCATTCCGGTACGTCGGCCGCGTGTTCCATGGCCTCGCGCACGGCGGCCAGTTCGGCCCGCGTGCGTTCGATGTGCTCGCCGACCATCGCGCGCAGGCGGTCCGGCTCGGCCAGGTGACCGAGCCAGACCCGCAGCAGCAGGCCGTGCTTGAGCACCGGAGGGCCGGCCTCGGCGGTGTCGGCCGCCCACCCGGCGAGGGCCTCGCGGCCCGCGTCGGTGATGGCGTAGCGCCGCTTGGCCCGTGCCTCCTCGGGCCCCGAGCGCGCGGAGGAGGCGTACCCCAGTTCCTCCAGGCGGCGCAGTTCCGCGTAGATCTGGCTGATCGCCGGCGACCAGTAGAAGAAGCGCAGGGAGGAGTCCGCCCACTTCTTCAGCTCGTAGCCGGTCCGTTCGCCCGGAAAGGAGAGGAGACCGAGCACGGCCCACGCGGTCGGCGGCAGCTCTTGCTTCTTCGGCTCCTGACTACTAGTCATATTCCGAATTGAAGTGAGGCCAGGCACCGGACGCAACCCTGGAGGCACAGTGAAATTCTCCGTAATCTTCGAGGCTCAGCTTGCGGACCCGACGGTGGAACGGGAGCACCAGGTCATCCGCGACTGCGTCGAGCAGGCCGTGCTCGCCGAGCGCATGGGCTTCGACCGGATCTGGGCCGTGGAGCACCACTCCTTGAAGTGGTACGCCCACATGAGTGCTCCCGAGATCTTCCTGACCTGGGTCGCGGCCAGGACGAACACCATACGCATCGGGCACGGCGTCGTGTGCATGCCCTTCAACTTCAACCATCCGGTACGGGTGGCCGAGCGGGCCGCCATGCTCGACCTGCTCTCGGGCGGGCGGCTCGACCTCGGCGCCGGGCGCGGGGGCACCGAGCAGGAGACCTCGCTGTGCGGGGTGGACCGGGACCGCACCACGGCGGAGGTCGAGGAGGCGCTGCGGATCATCGGCAAGGCCTGGCAGGAAGAGGAGCTCGAGTACCACGGCGAGCTGATCGACATCGACCCGCACCCGATCCTGCCGAGGCCGAAGCAGACGCCGCACCCGCCGCTGTTCCTCGCGTGCAGCCGGGGCGAGACCCTCGTCCAGGCCGCCGAGCTGGGGATCGGCGCCCTGGTGATGGGCTTCGCCGGACCCGGGTCGATCGCCGGGATGCGGTCCGTCTACGACGCGGCGATCGCAGGGCGGGACGGCAGCCGGTTCGTCTCCACCGTCGTCAACGACCACTTCTCGGTGCTCTGCCCGACCATCGTGCTCGACGACCGGGAGGAGGCGCGGCGGATCGGCATCCGCGGGCAGCGGTTCTTCGCGCAGTCCATCGGCCACTGGTACGGCGGGGCCGGCATTCCGGACGAGGCCGTGGTCGCGGGCGCCGACGAGGCCGCGGAGATGCGCAAGGCCGCCGAGCAGGTGGTGGCCCGGCTGCACGAGCTCGACATCCCCGTACGGCCCACCTCCACCGCCACCTTCAACGCCGACCACGCCTACGGGAGCGCCGACGACGCCATCGCCTACGTGGAACGGCTCAGGGCGGCGGGGGCCGACGAGATCATGTGCCTGATCCAGATGGGCACGGTGGAGCAGGAGGCCTGCCTGGAGACCCTGCGCCAGTGGGGCGAGAAGGTCATCCCGCACTTCCGGGGGGCGTGATGACAGACGCCTCGGACCCGCCCGCCCGCCTCGATCCGGCGGCCTGCCCCGATCCGGGGGCCCGCCTCGATCCCGCCGCCCGGCCCTACCTCGACGCCCTCACCGCCGCCTTCCCCGACATCGGCGGGCGCGTCACCGACGCCGACGAGGCGCGCCGGATCCTCGCTGCCGGGCCGCGCCCGGCCGCCGCGCGCCCCCGGGTCGGCGCCGTGGAGGACCGGACCCTCCCGGGCCCGGCGGGAGCCCCGCCGGTCCCCGTACGGATCTACCTGCCCGACCCGGAGCAGTGGGCCGGGCCCCGCCCGACCGTGGTGTTCTGCCACGGCGGGGGATGGGTGCTCGGCGACCTCGACACCCACGACACCACCGCCCGCAACATCTCCCGGGCGGCCGGCGCCGCCGTGGTCTCCGTCGACTACCGCAGGGCCCCCGAGCACCGCTTCCCGGCCGCCCTGGAGGACGCCCACGCGGCCCTGTGCTGGGCCGGCGCCCACCTCGACGAGCTGGGAGGGGCCCCGGAGGCCCTGGTGGTCGCCGGGGACAGCTCGGGCGGCAACCTCGCCGCCGCTTCGCTGTTGCTCGCCCGCCAGTGCGGGGGACCGGCCGTCGCGCTCCAGGTGCTGGTCTATCCCGCCCTGGACGCGGCCCAGGACAGCGCCTCGTACCGGTCCGACGCCGAGGGGTGCTTCCTGACCGCCGCGCACATGCGGTGGTTCTGGGCGCAGTACCTCGGGCCGGACGGCCCCGCGGACCATCCGCTGGCCTCCCCGCTCGGCGCGGACCCGGCGGACCTGGCGGGGCTGCCGCCGGCGCACGTGGTCGTCGCGGGGTGCGATCCGCTGCGGGACGACGGGGCGGCGTACCACCGCCGGCTGAACGAGAGCGGGGTCACATCGGTCCTCGACGACCGGCCCGGGCTGTTCCACGGCTTCCTCGCACTGGCAGGCGTACTGCCAGAGGCCCGCGAGGCGCTGGAGCGACTGGGCGGAGCTATCCGTTCCACCCTTTCGAACGGGAAGACTTCCGGCGAAGCAGGGGGTGACGCAGGATAATTTCCCGCATCACCTCTTGAACGGGAGAGCCTCATATGCATACGCTGCCTTGACGTGAGGTTCTCCTGTGGAGGAAGTGACATGACGGAAACTCTTGTGCCGGGCATCGGCGGCGCCGCAATAACCGCCGGGGCGCGGGTGGTCGACCACCCGGCGTGGCCCGAGCTCAAGGCCGCCGTGGAGGAGATCCGGCCCTGGCAGTCCAAGGACGGTTCGATCGACTTCGAGGCCGAGGGCGCTCCCGCCCAGCACACGGCCGAGGCCGCCGTCGGCCGCGTGATCCGCGCCGTCGAGGAGCTCTCCCCGCTGCTTCCGCATGCCACCGCCTACCACGAGGCGCTCGTCAGCGACCTGCGCAAGTGGGCCGCGGGCGGCTTCGAGGTGCCCGACTTCCTCGACTCGCTGCTGGCCTTCCACCCGGCCGCCGAGCGCGCCGACGGACTCCAGCACCTCGTCGTCTTCCCCATGTACACGCAGAACGGCAACCCGGACCGCAACCTGGAGGCCGTCGCGCTCAAGATGGTGTGGCCCGAGTGGCTCTCCGAGCTGGAGCGCACCCGGTACGACAACCCGCTCTTCCTCGGCATCACCTTCGAGGACTTCACCGCGGGCTACGACACCCACTCCGCCGTCCTCTTCCCGGAGACCATCGCCGTGCGCGAGGCCCCCGAGCGCTTCACCTGGGGCGGCATCTTCTGCGACCGCGAGGCCGCGCGCTTCCGCAAGGTCACCTCGGCCGCCGTCGACATCCTCGGCGTCGAGCTGCCCGCCGACATCGCCGCCATGGTCACCGACCAGGAGCGCTGCGAGAAGGCGTTCGTCCTGTGGGACATGGTCCACGACCGCACCCACAGCCACGGCGACCTGCCGTTCGACCCCTTCATGATCAAGCAGCGCCAGCCGTTCTGGATGTACGGCCTGGAGGAGCTGCGCTGCGACCTCACCGCCTTCAAGGAGGCCGTGAAGCTGGAGTCCGAGGGCAACGAGCACGGCCGTGACGTGCAGTACGCCGTCCTCTTCGACCGGATGTTCCGCTTCCCCGTCTCCGGTGACCGCACCCGCAACTACGACGGTCTCGGCGGCCAGCTGCTGTTCGCGTACCTCCACAAGCACGACGTCGTGCGCTGGACGGACAACAAGCTGAAGATCGACTGGATGCGCGCCCCGCAGGTCACCAACCAGCTGTGCGCCGAGATCGAGGAGCTCTACCGGGCCGGCATCGACCGCCCGAAGCTCGTGCACTGGTTCAAGGCCTACGAGCTCGTCTCGACGTACCTCGCCCCGCACCCGGGCTCCAAGTGGGCCAAGGGTCCCGACGCCCTCGACATGACGCAGCCGCCGCGCAAGCTCGTGGACGACGTGCTTCCGGACGAGTTTCCGCTCAGCATGTTCTTTGAGGCGCTCGCCAAGAAGCTCAAGGGAGTGATCGCCTCCACGAAGGGCATCACCGCCCTGAATGCCGATCAGGTCGAGCGAGTCGCCGCGTGAGCACTCGCCCACAGGAGGCTGCACAGATGAACGGCTCCGGGAACGGCAACGGAAAGCTGAACGGAGCGGTGGTGGCGGTGGCCGGGGCCGGCGGGCCCGCCGGCCGCGCCACCCTGCTCCGCCTCGCCGAGGCGGGTGCGATCGTCGTCGCCTCCGACGCCGATCCGGCGCGCCTCGCGGAGGCCGTGGACGCGGCGCGCTACGCCCACGGCGGCGCCACGATCACCGGTGACACCGTCGACCTGCTCGACCTGGAGGCCACCAAGGCCTGGGCCGAGCAGACCGAGAAGGAATTCGGCCGGGTCGACGGCCTGGTCCACCTCGTCGGCGGCTGGCGCGGCAGCAAGACCTTCACCGACGTCGACCTCGCGGACTGGGACTTCCTGGAGAAGCTCCTCATCCGCACCGTCCAGCACACTTCGCTCGCCTTCCACGACGGGCTGCTGCGCAGCGAACGCGGCCGCTTCGTCCTGGTCAGCCAGTCCGGCGCGCACAAGCCGGTCGCCAACAACGCCGCGTACAACGCGGGCAAGGCGGCGGCCGAGGCGTGGACCCTGGCCATGGCGGACTCCTTCCGCAAGGCCGGGGGAGACGAGGGTCCGGGGGCCGCGGCTGCGATCCTGGTGATCAAGGCACTGGTGCACGACGCGATGCGCGCCGAGCGTCCCAATGCGAAGTTCGCGGGCTTCACCGACGTGAAGGAGCTGGCCGAGGCCATCGCCGGCGTCTGGGAGCGGCCCGCAATCGATGTGAACGGACAGCGTCTGTGGCTCACTCCGCAACCGTGAGAACCGATCCCGGGAAGACCGACGCCCGGCGCCACCACGATCCCGCGGTACGCGGCTTCGCGAGCGACAACTACGCGGGGGTGCACCCGGAGGTCCTGGCCGCCGTCGCGCTCGCCAACGGCGGCCACCAGGTCTCCTACGGCGACGACGAGTACACCGAGCACCTGCAGAAGATCTTCCGCAGCCACTTCGGCCCGTACGCGGAGGCCTTCCCGGTCTTCAACGGCACCGGCGCGAACGTCACCGCACTCCAGGCGATGACGGACCGCTGGGGCGCCGTGATCTGCGCCGAGACGGCGCACATCAACGTCGACGAGGGCGGCGCGCCCGAGCGGATGGCGGGTCTCAAGCTCCTCACCGTCCCGACCCCGGACGGGAAGCTCACCCCCGAGCTGATCGACCGGCAGGCCTGGGGCTGGGAGGACGAGCACCGCGCCATGCCGCAGGTCGTGTCGATCACCCAGAACACGGAGCTCGGCACGGTCTACACCGTCGACGAGATCCGCGCGATCTGCGAGCACGCGCATGCCAAGGGCATGAAGGTGCACCTCGACGGCGCCCGGATAGCCAACGCCGCGGCCTCGCTCGACGTGCCGATGCGCGCCTTCACCAACGCGGTGGGCGTGGACGTGCTCTCGTACGGCGGCACGAAGAACGGCATGATGTTCGGCGAGGCCGTGGTGGTGCTGAACCCGGATTCGGTCCGGCAGATGAAGCACATCCGCAAGATGTCGATGCAGCTGGCGTCCAAGATGCGCTTCGTCTCGGTGCAGTTGGAAGCCCTCCTCGCGAAGGACCTGTGGCTGCGCAACGCCCGGCACGCCAACGCGATGGCGCAGCGGCTGGCGGCGGGCGTCCGTGAGACCGACGGGGTGGAGATCCTCTATCCGGTGCAGGCGAACGGGGTGTTCGCTCGGCTGCCGCACGAGGTGTCGCGGCGACTGCAGAAGCGTTTCCGTTTCTACTTCTGGGACGAGAGCGCCGGCGATGTCCGCTGGATGTGCAGCTACGACACGCAGGAAGAGGACGTCGACGCCTTCCTGCAAGCCCTGAAGGAAGAGATGGCACGCTGACGCCGGTGTGTGCATAGATATGCCCCCAGCCGTAAATCTATTGATCTACGGCTGGGGCTTGTCTATGCTCCGGGCATGCAGCTGATCCAACTCAACCCCGACGTCCACGCCTATTTGGCATCGGATGCGGCCATCGACCACTGGCATCCGTTGGTGCAGGAAACCGCCGACGCACTCTGGTTCGCCACTGGCGACGCATACTCATACGCCAAAACTGCCTTCGAGTTCGTCCGTGACACCATCCCGCACTCGGCCGATTCCGGTGACCTGCGGGTGTCCTGGCGCGCCTCCGACGTCCTCGCCACGCGCAACGGCATCTGCTACGCCAAGTCCCACGCCCTCGTCGCCCTGCTGCGCGCCCAGGGCATCCCGGCGGGACTCTGCTACCAGCGCCTCGCCGACGACGACGGGAGCAACCCCGCGATCCACGGGCTCGTCGCCCTGCGGCTGCCCGGCAGTGAGCACTGGGCCCGGGTGGACCCGCGGGGCAACATACCCGGCGTGGACGCCCAGTTCAGCCTGGAGGCCGAGCAGCTGGCCTTCCCCGTACGCCCGGAACTCGGCGAGATCGACTACCCCGAGCTGTACGCCGCCCCGCACCCGGCCGCCCTCAAGGCCCTCCAGGACTCCGCCGACCGGCCGGAGCTGTGGCAAAACCTGCCGACGGCCCTGTAGCCGCCTTCGCGGCGGCGGGCCGTCGCCCCACCGTCAGTACGTGCAGCAGCGCGGCGGCGAACTGGAGTCCGGCGATCCCGGTCAGCAGCAGCCCCGCGGGCGCCTCGGCCGCGAGCCCCACCAGGGCCGCGCCGGCCGACGCGGCCGTCATCTTCAACCCCGCCCCCAGGGTGAACACCTGCGTCCGCACCCCGTCTGGGGAGTGCTCCGAGCGGATCCGGAGCGTGGCGGTGAGCAGCGGCCCGTCGCACACCCCGGCCACCGCGAACAGCACCGCCGTGACCGCGACGGACGGCGTGAACGCGGCCGCCGTCAGGGCCGCCCCGGTCCCGGCCAGCGCCCACCGCACCAGCCGGCCAGGCTCCACCGACGTCATCCGGCCCAGCGTGAGCGAACCCGCCAGGGCCCCCAGTGCGAAGGCCGTCATCAGCACGCCCCCGGCGCCCGGGCTGCCGAGCCCGGCGGCGAGCAGGACCGAGGTGGTGGTGAGCGAGCCGATGCCGACGAAGGCCAGGGTCGTGGCCGAGGTGACCGCCCGCAGCTCGCGCACCCGCCACAGCGCGGCGAGACCCGCGCCCGCCCCGGCCAGGGCCCCGCGCCGTGGTCCGCCCGCGCCCGGCTCCTCGTACGGGAGGGTCGCCGCCAGCGCTGCCGCCAGCGCCCCGGATGCCGCCAGGACCCCCATGGCCGGCCCGGCCGCCACCACGGCCGCCACCAGGCTGACCACGGCCGGGGCGGTCACCGCGGCGGCGTTGTAACTGGAGGCGTCCCAGCCGTACGCCCGGTCGCGCCCGGGCCCCGCCGGGACCAGCCCGGTGACCAGGCTCGACAGCCCGCCCGTGACCATCGGCCCGCAGGTGCCGCCGAGCACCGCCACCGCGAAGACCAGCACCGCGGGCGCCCGGCCCAGCAGCACGGACAGGGCGGCCACGGCGGCCGTGAACCCGGCGAGCGCACCGACGTGGAACAGCCGCGGCCTGCGCGTCCGGGCGGCGGCGGCGCCCGCGAGCGGGGCCGCGAGCACGTTCGGGACCAGCCAGGCCGTCAGGACGAACGCCCCGTGCGCCGCGCTCCCGGTGCGCTCCAGGGCGAGCAGCACCACGGCCATGCCCATGCCCTCGTTGGCGAACCGCGCGGCCAGCGCCGCCGCCAGGTAACGCCCGAACCCGCCCATTCCGGACTCCCCCGCGTTGTGTAACGTGATAGGTGGACAAGACGTTACGTCATACGAGTGTAAGGGGAAAGGATCCAGGCATGGTGGAATCCGCAGGGACCGGAGGGGGCTTCTCGGCTGCGCGGCGGCTGATCGACCTGGCCGAGGCGGTCCGCGCCACCCCCGACCTGCCGCGCGCCGACCTCGCGGAGCTGCTCGCCGGACACGGAGAACGCCCGGCCGACCTCACCGAGGCGGCCTTCCCCGAGGCGAGCGCGGCCGAACTGCGCGCAGCCGCCCGGCGGATGGGGCAGGTGCTCGCCGAGAGCGACGAGGACCGGGCCGCGGAGGCGCTCAACGCGCTGTTCGAGGAGAGCGCCACCCGCCCCCGGCTCACCCGGCACGACGGCCATCCCTGGCACCTGCACGTCGACCGGGGCGAAGGGGCCGGGTGGGGCGACTGGTTCCTGGCGTCCGGCGCGCTCTGCCTCGCGCAACTGCTCACCGAGTACGGGCGGATCGCCTGGGGGGCCTGCGCCGGCGCGGGCTGCGGGCGGTTCTTCCTGGCGACCGGCCCGGGCAGCGCCCGCCGTTACTGCTCCACTACGTGCGCCACCCGCGCCAGGGTCGCGGCGCACCGCCGCAGGAAGCGCGAGGGCTGACGGCTCCCCGCCCGGGCCCGGGCCCGGACCCGGACGACGCGGAGTCCGACCCGGCTCGGTGCCGGGCACGGCGAAGCGACGGCCCCGCACCGCAGGGCCGTCGCTTCGCCGAGTCCGGGTCCGGGGCCGGTCAGCCCGCCTCGCGGACCTCTGCCGCCGTCGGCGCGGTGCCGCCCAGGTGCGCCGGGAGCCACCAGGAGTCGGAGGCGTCCTTCGGCTTGGCCGGGTAGGCCTTCTGCGCCGATTCCAGCAGCTCCTGCACCCGCTCGCGCAGGCGGCGCGTGATCGCGCCGGCGTACTGGTCGGTCGGCGCCTCGATCGGCTCGCCCACCCGCATCGTCACCGGGATGTGGCTGCGCTTGAGGTCCTTCGGCCGCCCCTTGGTCCACAGCCGCTGGGTGCCCCACAGCGCCACCGGGATCAGCGGGACCCCGGCCTCCTGCGCCATCCGCGCCGCACCCGACTTGAAGCTCTTGAGGGTGAACGACTGGGAGATCGTCGCCTCCGGGAAGACCCCGATGATCTCGCCGGACCGCAGCGAGTCGAGGGCGTGCTGGTACGCCGTCTCACCCTGCTTGCGGTCCACCGGGATGTGCTTCATGGCGCGCATCAGCGGGCCCGACACCCGGTGCCGGAAGACCGACTCCTTCGCCATGAAGCGCACGAGCCGCTTCTGCGGCCGCGCGGTCAGCCCGGCGAAGATGAAGTCGAGGTATCCGATGTGGTTCGACACCAGGACGGCCCCGCCCTGGCGGGGGATGTTCTCGGTGCCCTTCATGTCGATACGGATGTCGAGCGCCCGGAACAGCGTGTGCGCGGCGCCGATCACCGGGGGGTAGACGAGCTCAGCCATGGTGCGGAGACCCCGCTTTCTGCCTGGGGAGGCGGGAGGTGCTCCCGGCCGGAAGTTACGGCAGCGTAGGTACGCGGCCATGGGGATCGTGCCCCATACGCGGGCTGCTGGCCAGTCCAGACGGCCGTGCCCGGGGAGATTCTCGTCACGCCGGGAATCGCGCAGGTCCGAGCCGCGCTCTGATTCTCATACGAGCGTACGGCGATGATGTACGCGGACGAAGACGGTCGAAGACAGACGAGGGCGGGCGGAGGCGGGAGTGCGGGTGCTCGGGCGAGCGGACGGGCCGACGAGGCTGGGCGCGGCGGAACTGGGTGCGGCCCCGGGGGAGCGGGCCAGCCTGGTGCAGTTCTCCAGCGCCTTCTGCCAGCCCTGCCGGGCCACCCGGCGGATCCTCGCCGAGGTCGCGTCGATGGTCGACGGGGTCGCGCACATCGAGATCGACGCCGAGGGGCGGCTGGACCTCGTACGGGCCCTGGGCATCGAGAAGACCCCGACCGTGCTCGTGCTGGACGCGGCGGGCCGCGTCGTGCGCCGGGCGGCCGGGATGCCGCGCAAGGTGGACGTGATCGCCGCCCTCGGGGCCGCCGTGTGACGCGGTGCCCGGTCGGCGGCCGGTCGGTGCCCGGCCCGCGCCGGGCCCGGACGCGCCGGTGCGCGCGCCCGCACGCAGCGTGACGCGCCTGACATCTGTCCCGTCCCGCTTGACTGTGTACACGGGAGATCGCCAGGCTGGCGGCATGCGGTATGAACTCCTGCTCTTCGGCCGGGTCCACGTAGACCTCGTCCGCCACGCGAGCGCGCTCTGTTGGGATCACTGAACGCCCCGACCTCTGATCCCCGAACCTGCCCGCGCCCGCCGCGGCAGAAGGAAGACCCATGACCGCCCCGACGGTTCCGTCCCCCCGCCTGGACACCGCCCGCCCCGGCTCGCCCGATCTGCTGCGCTCCGTCTTCCGCCGGCACGCCGCCGGCGTCGCCGTGATCACCGCGGCGGACGGCGCGCGCCCGGTCGGCTTCACCGCGACCTCGCTCAACTCCGTGTCCGCGGACCCGCCGCTGCTGTCCTTCACGACCGGCACCGGGTCCTCCAGCTGGCCCGCGGTGCGCGACAGCGAGTACCTCGGCGTCCACATACTCGGCGAGCACCAGCGGGAGCTGGCGGGCCTGTTCGCCCGCAGCGGAGCGGACCGCTTCGGTCCGGCCACCGACTGGAGCCCCGGCCCGCACGGGGTCCCGGTGCTGGACGGCGTACTGGCCTGGCTGGTCTGCCGGGTGGTGGCGCGCGTGCCCGCCGGCGAGCACCGTGTGATCATCGCGGAGGCGGTCGCGGGGGACCCGGCCGGCGATCCGACGGGGCACGGGCGGCCGCTGCTGTACCACGAGGGACGCTTCAACGCGCTGCGCGACTGAATCGTCCCTGTTGGGGCGGGTTGGGCGGCGTTGGACAGATCACAGTTCATCGGCCTTGCGACTTGGCCGGACCCACGGTGTACTGACGAGTAACATTCCCATCGGAGCGCGGGCCGCCCCGACCGGGACCCGCCCGACAAGGCGCCTATGCTGCCTGCACAAGGCGGTATCAGAAAAAGACGATGCGGTAGGAGAGCCGGCGTGAGCCTGAGGATCGTTGTCTGTGTGAAGTACGTGCCCGACGCCACCGGCGACCGGCACTTCGCCGATGACCTGACCGTCGACCGCGACGACGTCGACGGCCTGCTGTCGGAGCTCGACGAGTACGCCGTCGAGCAGGCGCTGCAGATCGCCGATGAGGCCGACGACGCCGAGATCACCGTCCTGACGGTGGGCCCCGAGGACGCCAAGGACGCGCTGCGCAAGGCGCTTTCGATGGGCGCCGACAAGGCCATCCACGTCGAGGACGACGACCTGCACGGCTCCGACGTCATGGCCACCTCGCTGGTGCTCGCCAAGGCCGTCGAGAAGGCCGGATACGACCTGGTCATCACGGGCATGGCGTCGACCGACGGCACCATGGGCGTGCTGCCGGCGATCCTGGCCGAGCGCCTGGGCGTCCCGCAGGTCACCCTGCTCTCCGAGGTCAAGGTCGAGGACGGCACCGTGACCGGCCGCCGTGACGGCGACACCGCGAGCGAGCAGCTGGAGGCCTCCCTCCCCGCGCTCGTCTCGGTGACGGACCAGTCGGGCGAGGCCCGCTACCCGTCCTTCAAGGGCATCATGGCCGCCAAGAAGAAGCCGGTGGAATCCTGGGACCTGGAGGACCTGGAGATCGAGGCCGACGAGGTCGGTCTCGAGGGCTCCTGGACCGCCGTCGACGCCGCGGCGCAGCGTCCGGCGCGCACCGCCGGCACGATCGTCAAGGACGAGGGCGAGGGCGGCAAGGCGCTGGCCGAGTTCCTGGCCGGCCAGAAGTTCATCTGAGAACTTCAGCCCCCTTACTAGCCCCCAGACACTTCGCAATAGCAGGAGAGCAGTCCCATGGCTGAAGTTCTCGTCTACGTCGACCACGTCGACGGCGCCGTCCGCAAGCCCACCCTCGAGCTGCTGACGCTGGCCCGCCGCATCGGCGAGCCCGTCGCCGTCGCCCTGGGCGCCGGTGCCGCCGACACCGCCGCCGTGCTCGGCGAGCACGGCGCGGTCAAGGTCCTGACCGCCGACGCCCCCGAGTTCACCGAGTACCTCGTGGTGCCGAAGGTGGACGCGCTCCAGGCCGCGTACGAGGCCGTTTCCCCGGCCGCCGTGCTCGTCCCGTCCTCCGCCGAGGGCAAGGAGATCGCCGCCCGCCTGGCCGTGCGCATCGGCTCCGGCATCATCACCGACGCCATCGACCTGGAGGCGGGTGACGAGGGCCCGGTCGCGACGCAGGCCGCCTTCGCCGCGTCGTTCACCACCAAGTCCCGTGTCTCCAAGGGCACCCCGGTCATCACCGTGAAGCCGAACTCGGCCCCGGTCGAGGCCGCTCCGGCCGCCGGCGCCGTCGAGGCGCTCGCCGTCACCTTCGGCGCCCTGGCCACCGGCACCAAGGTCGTCTCCCGCACCCCGCGCGAGTCGACCGGCCGCCCCGAGCTGACCGAGGCCGCGATCGTGGTCTCCGGCGGCCGCGGCGTCAACGGTGCCGAGAACTTCCACATCATCGAGGAGCTCGCGGACTCCCTCGGTGCGGCCGTCGGCGCCTCGCGCGCCGCCGTCGACGCCGGCTGGTACCCGCACTCCAACCAGGTCGGCCAGACCGGCAAGTCGGTCTCCCCGCAGCTGTACATCGCCTCCGGCATCTCGGGCGCGATCCAGCACCGGGCCGGCATGCAGACCTCGAAGACGATCGTCGCCATCAACAAGGACGCCGAGGCCCCGATCTTCGACCTGGTCGACTACGGCGTGGTCGGCGACCTCTTCGCGGTCGTCCCGCAGCTGACCGAGGAGATCAAGGCGCGCAAGGGCTAATCGCCTGACCTGCGCTTCTCTTCGCAGCTTGGCTTCTCCGGGGCCGTGTGGTGATTCTCACCGCACGGCCCCGAGTCGTTTGTCCAGGACGGCCGAGGGACCATTGACGGAGAGGGACCCCGTGGCTAAATTCTGCTATGCGGATCTAAGCTTCCGTGAAGCGGAAAAGAGGAGAGTGCAGGATGGGTCAGCAGGAGAAGGTGGCGACGAGCCTCGCAGGCGCGGTCAGCGAGGGCATCAGCGCCTCCCTCGCGCCGGTGGACGCGGAGCTCGCGCGCCACTACCCGGGCGACCCCGGCACCCGTCAGCCCATCCACACGGTCTACGTACCGGGTGACGTCTTCGCAGCGGACACCATCCGCTCCTGGGGCGACCAGGCCCTCGCCGCCATGGACGAGCACGCCCCGGACGCCGCCACCTTCGCCAAGGTGCTCGGCATCCCCGACGAGCTGGCCGTGCCGGTCTACGACCGCGTCCGCGCCAAGCTGGCCTCCGAGCCCATCGAGGACCTCCGCGTCGACTTCGAGGACGGCTTCGGCGTCCGCTCCGACGAGGAGGAGGACCAGGCCGCGGCCCGCGCCGCCCGCCTGATCTCCGAGGCGTACTCCAACGGCACCAACGCGCCGTACATGGGCATCCGCATGAAGTGCATGGAGTCCAACGTCCGCGACCGCGGCATCCGCACCACCGACGTCTTCCTGTCCGGCCTGCTCGCCCACGGCGGCCTCCCGGACAACCTGGTCCTGACCCTGCCCAAGGTCACCTACGCCGAGCAGGTCTCCGCCTTCGTCGAGCTGCTGGAGGCCTTCGAGTCCACCCGCGGCCTGCGCACGGGCCGCCTCGGCTTCGAGATCCAGATCGAGACCAGCCAGTCCATCCTGGCCTCCGACGGCACCGCCACCGTGGCCCGCATGATCGAGGCCTCCAAGGGCCGCGCCACCGGTCTGCACTACGGCACCTTCGACTACAGCGCCTGCGTCGGCGTGTCCGCGGCCTACCAGGCCAGCGACCACCCCGCCGCCGACCACGCCAAGGCGATCATGCAGGTCGCGGCGGCCGGCACCGGCGTGCGCGTCTCCGACGGCTCCACCAACGTGCTGCCCATCGGCACCACCGAGAAGGTCCACGAGGCCTGGAAGCTGCACTACGGCCTCACCCGCCGCGCCCTGGCCCGCGCCTACTACCAGGGCTGGGACATGCACCCGGGCCACCTCCCGACCCGCTACGCGGCCGTCTTCACCTTCTACCGCGAGGGCCTCGAAGCCGCCGCCGCGCGTCTGAAGGCGTACGTCGCCAAGATCGAGGGCGACGTGATGGACGAGCCCGCCACCGCCAAGGCCCTGGCCGGCTACCTGGTCCGCGGCCTCGACTGCGGCGCCGTCGGCGCCGAAGAGGTCACCGCCCTCACCGGCCTGACCCGCGCCGAACTGGACGCCTTCGCCATCCCGCGCCGCTCGGCGACCCTGACGGCGACCGCCTGATCCAGGCATGCGCGAGGCCCGGCCGGGACTGCCCCGGCCGGGCCTCGCGGCGTTCTCACCCCCGGCCGGCCGGCGGGAGCTCGCCCGAGCCGCGTACGACCAGGCGCGTCGGGAGTTCGATGCGGGCCGGGGGGAGGGCGGCGCCCGCGAGGCGTTGGAAGAGGCGGTCCGTGGCGACGCGGCCCAGCGCCGCCGCGTCCTGGGCGACCACCGTGATGCCCGGGCGCAGCAGGTCGGCCAGCTCGAAGTCGTCGAAGCCGACCAGCGCCACCGGGCGGTCCAGGGAGGCGAGGACCCGGACCAGCGTGACCGTCACCCGGTTGTTGCCCGCGAAGAAGGCGGTCACCGGTTCCGGGCCCGCGAGCATCGCGCGGGCCGCCGCCGCGACCCGTTCCGGGTGCGTGGATCCGAGGGACACCCAGGAATCGGCCACCGGGAGGCCCGCCGGGGCCATCGCCGCCCGGTAGCCGCGCAGACGCTCAGTCGCCGTGTGGATGTGCGGGTGGTCCCCGATGAAACCGATCCGGCGGTGGCCGCCCGCGATCAGGTGGGCGACCCCGTCGCGGGCTCCGCCGAAGCTGTCCGAGAGGACGACGTCCGCGTCGATGCGGCCGGCCGGACGGTCCACGAACACCGTGGCCACGCCGGCCCGCATCTCCGGTTCCAGGTAGCGGTGGTCGTCCCCGGCGGGGATCACGATCAGCCCGTCCACCCGGCGCGCGCACAGCGCGAGGGCCAACTCCCGCTCCCGCTCCGGGTCCTCGGCGCTGGAACCGTTGATGAGCAGCGCCCCGTGCGCCCGCGCCACCTCCTCCACCGCGCGGTTCAGCGGGCCGTAGAACGGGTCGGCGAGGTCTTCGAGGACCAGGCCGATGGTGGCGGTCCGGCCCTTGCGCAGCACGCGCGCGCTGTCGTTGCGGCGGAAGCCCATGGCCTCGATGGCCTCCTGGACGCGCTTCTCCGTCTCGGGAGTGACCCCCGGCTCGCCGTTGACCACCCGTGACACCGTCTTCAACCCCACTCCCGCCCGGGCCGCCACGTCCTTCATGGTCGGCCGGTTTCCGTAGCGGGGCTCGGACGGGCGGGGGTTGTGGGCCACGGCGGGGAATCCTCCGGAGGTATCGGGCGGCGCTCTGACCTCGAGGATAAGCAGTCGGCTGATTAACGGGTTTCCGTGGCAGGGTGGTGCGGGCAAGCCACTGGGGGCTCCGGACGAGCCATGGGGAGAGGTGTAGACGTGATTGTCTGGATCAACGGCACTTTCAGCGCCGGGAAGACCAGCACGGCCCGCGAACTGGCCGGAATCCTGCCTGACAGCACCCTGTTCGACCCGGAGTTCATCGGGGACGCGCTGCGCGTGCTGCTGCCGCGCAAGAGGCTGGAGGAGGTCACGGACTACCAGGACCTGCCGAGCTGGCGCCGGTTGGTCGTGGACACGGCCGCGGCGATGCTCGCCGAACTGGGCGGGGTGCTCGTCGTGCCGATGACCCTGCTGCGCCAGGAGTACCGGGACGAGATCTTCGGCGGGCTGGCGGCGCGCCGGATTCCGGTGCGCCATGTGCTGCTGGCCCCGGCGGAAACGATCCTTCGGCAGCGCATCGCAACCCGGGAGGAGCCGGGGGAGCCCGAGGAAGTGGACCTCCGGGTGCGGCAGTGGGCGTACGACCACATCCCCGTCTACCAGCAGGCGCTCGGCTGGCTCACCGCCGACGCGCACGTCATCGACAACGGCGCCCTGACCGTGCGCGAGACCGCGGAGCGGATCGCCGAGGCCGTCCGCACCGAGGCCGCCCCGGTCTGCGACATCGTGCAGACCCCGGAGCCCACGCGGGAGACCGTGGCCGCCGGGGTGCTGCTCTTCGACGAGCAGGACCGGGTGCTGCTGGTCGATCCGACGTACAAGGCGGGCTGGGAGTTCCCCGGCGGGGTCGTCGAAGCCGGCGAAGCCCCGGCCCGGGCGGGCGTACGGGAGGTCGCCGAGGAACTGGGCCTCGTACTGGACCACCCGCCGGGCCTGCTCGTCGTCGACTGGGAGGCCCCGCAGCCCCCCGGGTACGGGGGACTGCGGCTGATCTTCGACGGGGGACGGCTGACACCGGACGCCGCCGAGCGGCTCCGGCTGCCCGGCCCCGAGCTGCGCGCCTGGCGCTTCGTCACCGAGTCCGAGGCCGCCGGCCTGCTCCCGCAGCACCGCTACGAACGCCTCCGCTGGGCCCTGCGCGCCCGGGAGCGCGGCCACCCGCTGTACCTGGAGGCGGGGACGCCGGTCGGCTGACCGGGCCCCGTCAGGCGGTGGTTCCGGCGGCGGCCTCGGCGAGGGCCGCCGCCGTGTCCGCGGTCAGCGGGTCGCCGTGTCCGAAGCAGGCCACGGAGGGGGCGAGCGCGGCCAAGCGGTGGAAGGAGTCGACGGCCCGGGCGCGGTCCACGTTGAACACGCCCAGCATCAGCGGGCCGACGGCGGCGACGCAGTCGCCCGTGAACAGCACCCCGTGGCGCGGCAGGTGCACGCCGATGCTGCCGTCCGTGTGCCCCGGCGCGTGGACCACGTACGCCCCGTCCCCGAAGCCCAGCGCGTCCCCGTCCTCCAACTCCACGTCGACGGGGGTGGGCGGGGCCTCGGGCACCACCGTCAGGGCGTGCTCGTAGAGCGGGACCTCCCAGTCCAGCAGGACCGGTTCGGGTACGGGCCGCTCGCCCCGGATCACGGGCGCGTCCAGCCGGTGGGCCAGGACGCGCGCGCCCCAGCGGGCGGCGAGTTCACCGGCCGCGCCGGTGTGGTCGCCGTGGCAGTGCGTGAGGACGATCCGCTCCAGCCGCCCGGGATCCAGCCCGAGGGAACGTATCGCCCCCTCGATCTCGGCGGCGGAACCGGCGTTGCCCGAGTCGATCAGGGTGAGTGCCTCGCCGTCCTGCCAGAGATAGGCCTGGCCGATGGGGAAGCGCAGCATGTGGAGCCGGTTGGGCAGTACTTCGACGAGATCCATGCGCCGAACGTACGCACGGCCGGGCGCCCGGAGCGCACGACTTCGCCGGGAGCGCGGTACGCCCAGAGCGCACTGCGCCCTGGGCGTACACGCGACCCCACGGCGGCGTCAGCCGCGCTTGGACTCCGCGTAGTTGACGAGGAACAGCGCCTCCGCCACCGACAGGCGCTCCAGCTCCTGCGGCGACACGCTCTCGTTCACCGCGTGGATCTGCGCCTCCGGCTCGCTGAGCCCGATCAGCAGCATCTCCGCGTCCGGGTACAGCTGCGTCAGCGTGTTGCACAGCGGGATCGAGCCGCCCATGCCCGCGATCTGCATCTCCTGCCCGGGGTAGGCCTCCTGCAGGGCCGCCGCCATCGAGGCGTACGCCGGGCTGTCCGTGTCCGCCTGGAACGGCTGGCCCTGCCCCACGACCTCCAGCTCCAGCTTCGCCTTCCACGGGGTGTGCGCCAGCATGTGCGCCTCCAGCAGCTTGACGGCCTCCGCGGTGTCCACGCCCGGCGGCACCCGCAGGCTGATCAGCGCGCCCGCGCTCGCGTGCACCGACGGCGTCGCGCCGACCACCGGCGGGCAGTCGATGCCGAGCACCGTCACGGCGGGGCGCGCCCACAGCCGGTCCGCGATCGTGCCCTCGCCGATCAGCTCGACCCCGTCCAGCACCTTCGCGTCGGCACGGAAGTCCGCCTCCGGGTACTGCAGGCCCTCCCATACCGCGTCCGAGGCCAGACCGTCCACCGTCGTCGAACCGTCCGCCGCGCGCAGCGAGTCCAGTACGCGGATCAGCGCGGCCAGCGCGTCCGGCGCGACACCGCCGAACATGCCGGAGTGCAGGTTCCCGCCCAGCGTGTCGATCTTCACCTTCAGCAGGCACATCCCGCGCAGGGTGGCCGTCACCGTCGGCAGGCCGAGGCGGAAGTTGCCCGCGTCGCCGATGACGATGGTGTCGGCGGTCAGCAGCTCCGGGTGCGCCTCGGCGTACTGCTGCAGCCCGCCGGTGCCCTGCTCCTCCGAGCCCTCGACGATCACCTTCACGCTCACCGGCACACCATCGTTGGCCTTCAGCGCGCGCAGGGCGAGGAGGTGCATGACGAACCCGCCCTTGCAGTCGGCCGCGCCGCGCCCGTACCAGCGGCCGTCGCGCTCCGTCAGCTCGAAGGCGGGGGAGATCCACGCGGCGTCGTCCAGCGGCGGCTGCACGTCGTAGTGCGCGTAGAGCAGAACGGTCGGCGCGCCCTCGGGGCCGGGCAGGAAGCCGTAGACGGACTGGGTGCCGTCGGGGGTGTCGAGCAGGGCCACGTCCTGGAAGCCCTCGGCGCGCAGCGCGTCCGCCACCCAGTTCGCGGCGCCCTCGCTCTCGCTCCTGGGGAACTGCGCCCAGTCCGCCACCGACTGGAAGGCCACCAGCTCGGTCAGCTCCTGCTTGGCGCGGGGCATCAGCGAGGCGATGGTCTCGGCGATCGGATTCCGGGTCATGGGCACGCTCCTTTTGGGTGCGACGTTGTGCTCTGTGTGGGCCCCTCGCATCCGCAGGGGTGTACGGATGCCGGGTCCGGCGAAGGACAGCCCTGATCCTCGCACAACGAAGTGACGGGGTGTCTCGCTAGGATTTGCCCGGCATCGGAGCAACGGGTGATCAGGAGCGGCAACACATCGTGAGCAGCGACGACGACGTACGCGACGCAGGCACGGGCGCAAACGCGGAGCGGTCCGCGCAGGGGATGGGCGACGAGGTGGCCGGGGAGACCGGCGAAGTGTGGGACGTGGTCGTGGTCGGGGCCGGACCGGCCGGATCGTCGGCGGCGTACGCGGCGGCGAAGGCGGGACGCAGCGTCCTGCTGCTGGAGAAGGCCGAACTGCCCCGCTACAAGACCTGCGGCGGCGGCATCATCGGCCCGTCGCGCGACGCCCTGCCCCCGGGCTTCGTCCTGCCCTTCAAGGACCGCATCCACGCGGTGACCTTCTCGCTGGACGGGCGGCTGGCCCGGACCCGGCGCTCGAAGCAGATGCTGTTCGGGCTCATCAACCGGCCGGAGTTCGACGCCCAACTGGTCGCCGAGGCGGAGAAGGCCGGGGCGTCGGTCCGTACGGGTACCGCCGTGGCCCGGGTGGAGCAGCACGGCACCGCGGTGCCCGACCGGCGCACGGTCGCCGTGGTGCTGGCCGACGGGGAGACCGTCCTGGCCCGCGCGGTCGTCGGCGCGGACGGCAGCGCGAGCCGGATCGGCGCGCACGTCGGTGTGGAGATGGAGCAGGTGGACCTCGGCCTCGAGGCGGAGATCCCCGTCCCGGAGACCGTCGCCGAGGACTGGAAGGGGCGGGTGCTGATCGACTGGGGCCCGCTGCCCGGCAGTTACGGCTGGGTCTTCCCGAAGGGCGACACCCTCACGGTCGGGGTCATCTCGGCCAAGGGCGAGGGCGCCGCGACCAAGCGCTACCTCGACGACTTCATCGCGCGCCTCGGGCTCGCCGGCTTCGAGCCGGCCGTCTCCTCCGGGCACCTCACCCGCTGTCGCAAGAGCGGCTCGCCGCTCTCGCGCGGCCGGGTCCTGGTGGCGGGGGACGCGGCCGGCCTGCTGGAGCCCTGGACCAGGGAGGGCATCTCCTTCGCGCTGCGCTCGGGGCGGCTGGCGGGGGAGTGGGCCGTGAAGATCTCCGAGGCGCAGGACGCGGTGGACGCGCGTCGGCAGGCCCTGAACTACGCCTTCGCGGTGAAGGCCGGGCTCGGCGTGGAGATGGGCGTCGGGCAGCGGATGCTGACGCTGTTCGAGTCCAAGCCGGGGCTGCTGCACGCGGCGATCACGGGCTTCCGACCGGCGTGGCGGGCCTTCGCGCGGATCACGCGCGGCTCGACGACCCTCGCGGACCTGGTGCGGACCCACTCGCTCGCGCGCCGGGCCCTGCACGCGCTGGACGCCCGCCAGGCGGCGGCGCGCGCGGCCGGCCGGGGATAACTCCGGCCGGCCGGGGCCGCCGGGCCGGCAGGGCGGGGGCGATCCCCACGGGCTTCCGCACGCGGGTTCCGACGGGCCGGGTGCGAGCCGGGGCGCCCCCGCAGGGTGTCGACCGCCCCCCTTGGCCTTCCGGCACCCGCGGCTTCCGACGGGGTCGGGTGTGTGCGGGGGTGCCCCCGCAGGGCGTCGAACACAAGCACCCTCGGCCCTCCGGCCCCTGGAAACGTTCGACGTCCGAGGAGGCGCCCCGGCGCACGCCCGGCCCTGGCGGAACCGGCCCCGGCGCACGCCCGGCCCCGGCGGAACCGGCCCCGGCGCACCCCGAGGCATGGGCGCCCCCGCGGAGCGGCTACGCGGGGACGCCGGCGAGGAGGGCTTCCGCGACGGAGGTGCGCGCGTACAGCACGGACCGGCCGGCGCGATGGGCGCTGACCAGTCCGGCGTCGCGCAGCGCCGTCAGGTACTGGGACACCCCGGAGGGGGAGAGCCCCGTGCGCCGGGCCAGCACCGTGGTGGAGGCGGGCGTGTCCAGCTCGGTCAGCAGCCGGGTGCGGGAACGGCCCAGGACCGCGGCGAGCGCCTCGGCCCTCGGCGCGCTCCGGGGTTGCCAGAGCGCGCCGGTACCGCGTGCCGGGTAGGCCAGCTGCGGCGGCTCCGGCGGCGAGACCCGCGTGAACGGGACCGGCCCGGTGAACACCGAGGGGATCAGCACCAGCCCCGCACCGGCGGCCTTCCGGGACAGCGCCCGCTGCCGGTTTCCCAGCAGCAGCGCGTCGTCGTCCCAGCTCAGCGACGGGTGCAGCGCGTTGAACAGGCGGCCCGGACCCTGCTCGGCGACCTGGCGGGCCCGCAGGAAGACATCGGCGTCGAGGACGCCCCGGATCCGCGCCCAGTAAGGGGCGAGCGCCAGCTCCCAGTAGGTTTCGATCTCCTCCACGAGCCGCTCCCGCCGGGTCTTCGGCTCCGCGTACAGACTCCGCGAACGGGGCCCCAGGCCGCCCTGCTCGTGGCCCAGGCGGTCGAGGTCCCGGCGCACCCGGTCGTCGGGAGCGGCCAGGATCCCGGCCAGCTCCCGCGCCAGCGTGGGCGCCGGGCCCGCGGGCGCGGGGTTGAGGAAGTCGGGCACGTAACCCGAGGGCGGGATCAGCTCGGCCAGCCAGCCCCGGTCCAGCCCGGCGTCCGCGACCCGCGGCCGCACCTGCTCGATCCAGGGCCGGTGCACGGGGTGCACGGGGCGCGCGGGGCGCGCGGCGCCCGAGGCCAGCAGTCGGAAGCTCGGCCCGACCTCCCACATCGGCGAGACGGCGAACCGCAGTTGCGCCAGATCACTCGTCGAAAACGCCAGCTCCGCCAGCACGGCCACCCCGAGGATTCACACATGTACGAATCAATTGCGGCCAGCCTAGGGGGCGGACACCATCCCCGTCATGACCTCGGACACGATCACCGCTGCGGCTTCCGGCAGTTGGACGCTCGGAGACCTGAAGATCAACCGGATCGGCTTCGGCACGATGCGCCTGCCGCAGACCGGCGAGGCGCTCATCGCCGACGCCGTACCACGTGACCGCGAGCAGGCGATCGGCGTGCTGCGCCGAGCCGTCGAACTCGGGGTGAACCACATCGACACCGCCGCGTTCTACTTCTCACCGCTGCGCTCCGCCAACGAACTGATCAACCGGGCCCTGGCCCCCTACCCGGACGGCCTCGTCATCACCACGAAGGTCGGCCCCGGTCGCGATCCCTCGGGCCACTGGCTGCCGCACGCCACCCCCGAACAGCTGCGCGCCCAGGTGGAGGAGAACCTCCGCCAGCTCGGGCGCGACCACCTCGACGTGGTGAACCTGCGCATCGTCGGCACCGACTCGATCGCCGAGCGCTTCGGCGCCCTGGCCGAGCTGCGCGAAGCCGGGCTCATCCGGCACCTGGGCCTCTCCAATATCCACCCGCACCACCTGGCCGAGGCGCAGGGCATCGCGCCGGTGGTCTGCGTGCAGAACCAGTACGGCATCGGAATGCGGCCCGAGCACGACGCGTTCGTACGCTCCTGCGGCGAACAGGGCGTGGCCTTCGTGCCGTTCTACGCGATCGCGGGCACGGGGCGTACGGCCGGCGCGGGCGCCGCGGCCGGCACGGGCGGCGCCGAACCGGACGAGGTGCTCGCCGTGGCGCGGGAGCACGCGGCGAGCCCGGCCCAGGTCCGGCTGGCGTGGACGCTGCACCGCGGGCCGCACGTGCTGGCCATCCCCGGAACGGGAAACCCGGACCACCTGGAAGCCAACGTGGCGGCGGGCTCGCTGCGCCTGTCCCGGGAGCAGCTCGCCGCGCTGGACACCCTCCACGGCCTCACCGCGACGGAGCCGGCGGAGTAGCGGGCGCGGCGGCCCCCGTGGCCCCGGCCGGGCTCACTTCGAGACCGCGATGCGGAAGACGGGGTGGTCCGCGGCAGCCGCCTGGAGCTCGGCCTCGGAGGACTTCGCCGTCACGCCCTGGAAGTACTGGTTGACCTCCCAGCCCCACTTCTCCAGGTAGGCCCGAAGGATCGCGGCCTTCTCCACCGGGTCGCTGATCTCGGTCGCGGTGAAGGTGCGCACCTTGCGGCCGACGCGCAGCTCGCCGCCGCCCGCGACGCGCATGTTGCGGACCCACTGGGAGTGGCCGCGGGCCGAGACCAGGTACTGCGCGTCCTCGTACGTGTGGGGGTTGACCGGGATGCGCTGCATCTCGCCGGACTTGCGGCCGCGGACCGACAGCTCGGCGGTGCCGGCGAGGCTGATGCCGAGGCGGGCCAGCTTGCCGACGAGGGCGTTGAAGCGGGTGGCGAGGGGGGTGGCCTGCATGTAGTACGAGGTGGGCGCGCTCATGGTGACCTCCGGGACGGGTCTTCTCGTATGTGTGGGAGAGCACTGCTCTCGCTTGAGAACAGTGTGCACGGATCTCTGCTCCAAAGCAAGAGCAGTGCTCTCTGAATGGATCGCCGCTCCGAATCTTGGGCAGTGCTCCACTCGCATGGCAGACTGGCCCGCATGAACACCGTGCGAGGGGCAAGGGAACGGGCCCGCATCGAGGTCACCGCCGCCATCAAGGACGAGGCCCGGCGCCGGCTCGCCGACGAGGGCGCCGCGAAACTGTCCCTGCGCGCGGTCGCCCGCGAGCTGGGCATGGTCTCCTCGGCCCTCTACCGCTACTTCCCCAGCCGTGACGAGCTGCTGACCGCGCTCATCATCGACGCGTACGACAGCCTCGGCGCCGCCGCCGAACAGGCCGACGCCGACGCCCTCGCCGCCGGGGCCGCGCCCCGCGCCCGCTGGATCGCGGTCTGCGAGGCCGTCCGGGCCTGGGCGCTGGCGCACCCGCACGAGTACGCCCTCGTCTACGGCTCGCCCGTGCCCGGCTACAGCGCCCCCGTCGACACCGTCGGTCCCGCCTCCCGCCTCGGCAACACCCTCATCGGTATCGTCCGCGCCGCCTACGAGGGCCGCGGCCTCGCACTGCCGCCACTGCCGCCCGCGCTGCGCGCCGAGGCCGAGCGGATGACCGCCGACTTCGCCGAAGGACTGCCCCCCGAGGTCACCGCCGCCCTGGTCGCCGCCTGGGCGCAGCTCGCCGGGCTCGTCTCCTTCGAGCTGTTCGGCCAGTTCAACCGGGTCGTCGAGGACCGGGCGGCCTTCTTCACCCACGCCGCGGGCCAATTGGCCCACGGGGTCGGACTGCCCGCCGTGTGACGGGCTCGGCGAGCACGATCGCGCTGCGGGGCCGGCCAGGCGGGCCGGCAGCCCCACGGGGCGGTCGGCGCGGCCATGCGGCCTTGCCGGTGACCGCCACGCGGACAGGGTCCGGGCGACTCGGTCCGCAGCGGTCTGCCCGAGCCGGCAGGTGGCGAACCCCGGGTTGCACACGCCCGTGCAGGTGATCAGCCCGAACTCGACGACGATGACGGGCACGGCCGCGCCGGGGCGTCCGTACCGCGTGACGAGCCGGGGGCCGGCCGTGATCCGATGTGGCCGCTGATACGCGGCAGTCCGAAGGCGAGGCCGTACTGCCAGGGCTCCATGATCAGGCCGTTGGGCGCGGGCGCGGGCGCGGGCGCAGGGCCGGGTGGGTCTGGACGTACGCGACCTCGAACAGGTCCGCGGCCCTGAGCCGTGCAGTGCCTCGGTTCGCGCGCGGCTCGCTTCCGCCGCATCGTGGCGGTCCGGGTCGTGGACCCGAACCGTCCGTTGCCGCGAACGCGGCGGGGGCGCTCGTCAATGCCGCGAACCGAGCCAGGCCATCGCGATCATGACCGGCAGCTTGCGGCGAAACCGCTCCCACGGCCCGGGCGGCACGGCCGCCGCCGCGCCACCGCCGACCCGGCGGTGGCGCGGCGGCTTGTTCGCTTGTCTGTTCCTCGTATGAATGCGGGCGGTTCCCGCATGGACGAGGGGCCGCCCGGCTAGTGTTCCTCGGGCCGCCCACCCCTTGCCGCCGCCGGAGGAACGTTCATGCCCCGCGCCGTGAAGGCCCTGTACGCCATCCTCGTCACCGCCTTACTCGCCGCGCCGGCGCCGGCCGTCACCGCCTCGGCGCGCGACGCGCCCCCGACCGCCCCGGCCGACACCCCGGCCGCGCTCGCCGCGGAACCGGTCGCCGCGCCCCGGATATCCGGCGTACGGGGCCTGGAGATCGCCGTCCCCGCCTACGTCTGGGCGGACGACCCGGTGCTCACCGACCTGGCCGCCACCCGCCCGGCCCCCTCGGTGGTCGTCCTCAACCCGGGCAACGGCGACTCCCCCTTCGACGCCCCCTGGCAGGCCCGCGCGGACGCCCTGCGCCGCGGCACCACCGCGACCGGCGAGAAGACCAAGGTGCTCGGCTACGTCCACACCGACCACGGCAACCGCGACATCGCCGCCGTCAAGGCCTCCGTGGACAACTACCTCCGGCCCGCCGACGGCGACGGCCGCCTCCACGTCGACGGCATCTTCTTCGACGTGGTCAGCCGCGACTGCGGCCCCGGCAACGCCACCCGCGACCACTACCTGGAGCTGCGCCGCTACGTGCAGGCCGTCATGGACGCCGTCGACCCCGGCGTCCCCGACCTGGTCGTCGACAACCCGGGAACCGCCATCGCCGACTGCTTCCTGGAGCCGGGCCGCCGGACCGCGGACGTCTTCGTCACCTATGAGGACACCCACGCCGCCTACGCGAGCGGCGGCTGGTTGGGCGGGAACGTCTTCGACCCCGTCGGCGGCTACCGCTCCGGCGCCGAACTCGACCCCACCGGGACGGCGTTCTGGCACCTCGTCCACGCGGTCCCCGACGCCGACGCGATGCGCGGCACCCTCCGGACGGCCTTCAGCCGCGGCGCGGGCTACGCGTACGCGACGAGCCCTACCATGCCCAACCCCTGGAACGCGGCGCCGGCCTGGCCGTATCGCGCGCAGACCGCGTACGCCGCCACGCTCGGGGAGTGACCGGGTTCAGCGGTAGTCGTCGGGGTGGCCCTGCATCCAGGTGTTGATCTTGTCGCGGGTGCCGATCAGCAGGGTCTGGTGCTTCTTGAGGTTCTCGAAGCTCCGGTCGCCGCCGAGCTCCTTGTCGAGCTTCGCGATCAGGGAGATCGGCTCGGGGAAGTGGCCGGGGCCCTTCGGGTCGGCCTTCATCGCCCGGTCCAGGCGGTGGAGTTCGTCGTAGACCCGCCCGAGGAAGTACGCGCAGTTGCCGGGCGTGCAGGAGTCGTTCAGTGTCGCCTGCAGCCCCGCGAAGGCGTCCCGGACCAGCGAGACCGGCTCGTTGTCCGAAGGGGAGCCCGACGCGCGGGCCGAGGAGCTCGGAGCCGCCGCACTCGGGCTCGCCGCGCCCGGAGTCGCCGCGCCCGGGATGGCGGAGGCCGATGCCGAGGCCGCCGGGGCCGCGGCGGCCGGCGGTGTGGCGGCGGACGGGGCCGGGTCACCGCCGCACGCGACCGCGAACCCGGCCAGGACCACCGCGAGCACGGCCGTGCGCCGCACCGTGGAACCGAACATCGACTACTACCCCCGTGATCGTTACGAGGTGCCGACCCTACCCGCTCCAGTCGCCTCAGTCGCCGTCGTTCTCCGGCCGCCGGGCAAATCCCCGCAGGACGTGGGTGACCCGCAGCACGAACACCGCCGCGGCCAGGCACCCGCCCGCCACCGCCAGCGCGCGGTCCGCCCCCCGGGACAGCGGGAACACGAGCGCGGGCCCGTACACCGCGCCGAAGGCGAGGGCCGCGGCGAAGGAGGCGCTGACGAAGGCGTAGCCGATCTCGATCGTGATCGCGTCCCGGTCCGCCTGCGTCCTCCGCCCCATACGGGCAGTGTCACAGCGCCCACTGCCCGTCACAAGGGCGCGTACGTCACGCACCGCCCCCCGGGTCCGGGTCAGATCCCGGCCGTCTCCGTCCACAGGCGGGCCAGCGACAGGTCGCCCGTCACGCCCGGGCCCGCCAGGGGGAGGCGGTTCCACAGGGCCGCGTAGAGCCAGGACGCCTGGCCCGTCAGCTCGCAGTCGGCCGGGTCCAGCGTCGTACCCACGACCGTGCGGGCCGGCTCGGGCGACAGGTGGACCGTCCAGGACGCGCCGGTGTCCGCCGCCCGGATCCGCAGCACCTTGGGCTCCGGAGTACGGACCCGGCTGCGCGGGCGGGCGTGGAAGCCGGTCAGCAGCTCGTCGACCCCGTCCTCCGCGAACCGCGCGTCCACGGGCGAGAACGGCACGCCGAGCGCCGACTCCGCGTCCAGCCGGTGCACCGAGGTCTCATGGGCCTGACGCCGCGCCCAGAACGCCAGCGGCGACGGCGGGGCCGTCGGGAGGAAGGTCCAGCACTGGACGTCCGCCGGGGCCTCGGTCAGGGTGCGCACCAACTCGGCGTGGCCTTCACGGAACCAGGCCAGCAGTTCGCCGCCGGCCAGCTCGGGCGCCTCCGGGAACCCGACCGGCTCCACCAGCGCCTCCCCGACGTACCCGGCGGCCCAGCGGTGCACGGACCCCGTGTGCCGCAGCAGATCTGCCACGCGCCACCCCGGACAGGTGGGCACCAGGGCGTCCGTACCGGCCCGTTCGGCCATGTCGGCGAGCAGCTCGCCCTCCTGCGCGACCGTCTTCACATATTCGGTGATCTCCATACCGGGAGTCTCGCAAACGAAGCCGACAATGGAGCCATGGACGGGGAACTCTTCGCGCGCGAGCGGGTCGTGATCGCCCCCGGCGCCGTGCACGTGCCGGACTGGCTCACGGCGCAGCGCCAGCGCGAGCTGCTGGACGCCTGCCGGGAATGGGCCCGCCCGCCGGCCGGCCTGCGCACCGTCCGCACCCCCGGCGGCGGGGTGATGACCGCCCGGCAGGTGTGCCTCGGACTGCACTGGTACCCGTACGGGTACGCGCGCACCGCAGTCGACGGGGACGGCGCCCCCGTCAAGCCCATGCCGCGATGGCTCGCCGATCTGGGCGGGGAAGCGGTGGCCGCCGCCTACGGCAGGGCACCGGAGCCCGCGGAGGCCTACGACATCGCGCTGGTGAACTTCTACACGGGCGACTCCCGCATGGGCATGCACCGCGACGCCGAGGAGAAGTCCGGGGCTCCGGTGGTCTCGCTGAGCCTCGGCGACAGCTGCGTCTTCCGCTTCGGCAACACCGCCTCCCGCGGCCGTCCGTACCGGGACGTCGAGCTGCGCAGCGGGGACCTGTTCGTCTTCGGGGATTCGAGCCGTCTGGCCTATCACGGCGTGCCGAAGGTCCTGCCGGGCACGGCCCCGCAAGGGCTCGGCCTCACCGGCCGGCTGAACATCACCCTCCGCGTCGGCGGCCTCGGCGGGGACGGGGCGTAGCGGCGGCGTCCGGCGCCCTCCGATCATGCGAGGATCGATGCCATGAACGGCAACGGGGCCCCGCCGCGGGTGGGGGATGTGACCACGGTGTCCGCGTCCGCGCGGACCAGGCTGGAGCGCGGCCGCGGGGCGCTGGGCCCGGCGCTGGAACTGGTCCACACCGGCCGCGCCCCGACGCGCGCCGTCCTGACCGCCGAGCTCGGAGTCACCCGGGCCACCGCCGGGGCCGTCGCCGCCGAACTGGAGGCGCTCGGACTGATCCGCGTCGACTCCCGGCCCGGCGGCGCGGGCGGCACCCAAGGCCGCCCCTCGCACCGGCTCTCGGTCGAGGAGAACGGCCCCGTCGCGCTCGCCGCCCAGGTGCACCCCGACGGCTTCCGCGCCGCGCTGGTCGGCCTCGGCGGCCGGATCGTGGCCACCGCCCCCGGCAAGCTCACCGTCTCCGCCGACCCGGCGCAGGTGCTCGGCGCGGTGGTCGACGCGGGCGCGCGGCTGCTCGAGGAGAGCGGCCGCCGCTGCGTCGGCGCCGGACTCGCCGTGCCATCCGCGGTCGCCGAGCCCGAGGGCACGGCGCTGAACCCGCTGCACCTGGCCTGGCCGCCCGGTTCTCCCGTACGGGCCATCTTCGAGCAGTGCGTGAAGGCCGCCGGCATCGACGGCCCGGCCCTCACCGGCAACGACGTCAACCTCGCGGCGCTGGCCGAGCACCGGCACGGCGCGGGGCGCAGCGCGCAGCACCTGCTGTGCGTGGCCACCGGGCACCGCGGGGTCGGCGGTGCGCTCGTGCTGGACGGACGCCTGCACAGCGGGAGTTCGGGCCTGGCCCTGGAGGTCGGACACCTCACGGTGAACCCCGAGGGGCGGGCCTGCCACTGCGGCGGCCGCGGCTGCCTGGACGTGGAGGCCGACCCGCTGGCCTTCCTCACCGCGGCGGGGCGCACGCCCGGCCCGGAGGTGTCGCTGCTCCAGCAGGCCCGCGACCTGCTGCGCGACGAGCCCGGGGAGCCGGGGGTGCGGGCGGCCACCGAGGAGCTGATCGACCGGCTCGGGCTCGGCCTCGCGGGCCTGGTCAACATCCTCAACCCGGACCGCATCATCCTCGGCGGCCTGCACCGGGAACTGCTCCACGCCGACCCCGAGCGGCTGCGCGCGGTCGTCGCGGACCGCAGCCTGTGGGGCCGCAGCGGGGGAGTCCCGATCCTGCCGTGCACCCTCGACCACAACAGCCTCGTCGGCGCGGCCGAACTGGCGTGGCAGCCGGTGCTCGACGACCCGCTGGGGGCCCTCGCCCTGGCCTAGGGGGTGTCCGGCTGCGGGACCCGGGTGGGTGTGTGCCGGGCGGCGCGGGTCTGCCCCTCGGCGCAGTGCCGCTGGTGGCCACCGCGGCCGCTCGGCGCTTACGGGCTGCGGCGTTGCGGGCTCCGGCCCTCCGACAGGCGCCGCGGGCGGGGGTGCCGCGGCCGTGCGTTACCCGGGCCTGGTGCCGACCGCGGCTGCTACCGGCAGCGGTGCCGGGACCGCCTCCGGGTCCACGGCGACGGACACCGCTCGCGCGGGCTCTCGTACCGGCTTGGAGGAGATCCGTACCGGCTGCGGCGGAGCCTGCGGTGCGGGGGCCGCCCGCAGGGAGAACCAGACCGCCTTGCCGGGGCCGTCGGAGCGGTGGCGCGCCCCCCAGGCCTCGCTGACCGCCGCCACGAGGGCGAGCCCTCGCCCGCAGGTCTCCAGCGCCCCGGGCGTCTGCGGCACGGGGAGCCGCGGATCGCTGTCGATGACCGAGACCGTGAGGCGCCCGAGGCGGAGTTCGATCTCCACCGTGCAGGTCTTGTCCGGCTGCGCATGGCGGTGGACGTTGCTCAGCAGCTCCGTCACGCCGAGCGCAGCCCGGTCTATGAGCGGATCGAGCTGCCAGTGGCGCAGTTGCGCGGAGACGATCCTGCGGATTTGGCCGATCCGCGACGGCAAGGCCTGCAGTTCGACGACGCAGTGCCTGCGGGAATGACTGATCACGGCTGCGACTCCCCGACATGAGTGTTACGGGTGCTGCACCCTCGGTAATGCTCCACCAGGGTCACCCACGGTGCGCCACAGTGCAACCGAACGCGTCCGAAAGCGATCCGAACAGAAACCCAAAGCGACTGTTTGCGCAGGTGAGGGGGGTACATTGCGAAAGCAGGGGGCGAAAGTACACGCACGAAGGAGCACGGCGCATGAGCACCACCGGCACAACCGGCGCGGCCGCCACGCACGCCACGACCGCCACGAGCGGCACGAGCGGCACTACCGTCACGACCGTCGACGTGGACCGCAGCGACGCGGAGTACCGCGCGTGGCTGAAGGAAGCCGTTCGCAAGGTGCAGGCCGACGCGAACCGTTCGGCCGACACGCACCTGCTGCGCTTCCCGCTCCCCGAGGCGTGGGGCATCGACCTCTACCTCAAGGACGAGTCCACGCACCCCACGGGCTCGCTCAAGCACCGCCTCGCGCGCTCGCTGTTCCTGTACGCCCTCTGCAACGGCTGGATCCGGCCGGGGCGCCCGGTCATCGAGGCGTCCTCGGGCTCCACGGCCGTCTCCGAGGCGTACTTCGCGAAGCTGATCGGCGTCCCGTTCATCGCGGTCATGCCGCGGACCACCAGCCCGGAGAAGTGCCGCCTCATCGAATTCCACGGCGGTGAATGCCACTTCGTGGACGACTCGATGAAGATGTACGAGGAGTCGGCGGAGCTCGCCGCCCGTACGGGCGGCCACTACATGGACCAGTTCACGTACGCGGAGCGGGCCACGGACTGGCGCGGCAACAACAACATCGCAGAATCGATTTACCAGCAGCTGCGCCTGGAACGGTTCCCCGAACCGGCCTGGATCGTCGCGACCGCCGGCACCGGCGGCACCTCCGCGACCATCGCGCGCTACGTGCACTACATGCAGCACGACACCCGCATCTGCGTCCCGGACCCGGAGAACTCCTGCTTCTTCGACGGCTGGACGCTCGGCGACCCGAACGCGACGAGCGACTGCGGCTCGCGCATCGAGGGCATCGGCCGGCCCCGCATGGAGCCGAGCTTCGTACCCGGCGCCCTCGACCGGATGATGAAGGTCCCGGACGCGGCGAGCGTCGCCGCGTGCCGCGCGCTGGAGCGGGCGATCGGCCGCAAGGCGGGCGGCTCCACCGGAACCGGCCTGTGGAGCGCCCTGAAGATCGTCTCCGAGATGGTGGAGGAAGGCCGCACCGGCAGCGTCGTCACGCTGCTCTGCGACTCGGGCGACCGCTACCTGGACAAGTACTACTCCGACCAGTGGCTCGCGGACCAGGGGCTCGACCTGGCCCCGTACGCGAAGACGATCGAGACGCTGCTGACGACCGGGGTCTGGCGCGAGCCGGCCTCCTGAGGGCGGCTCGGACGCGCTCGTATGGCTTGAAACGTGTCCGGGGGGCCGAAAAGGCGAAGGAGTGTGCGAGCCCGCCCCTGTAGATTGCTCCGGCGAATCAGAAGACCGCAGCAAGACTCAGGGGTGGGCGAATGAAGGCAGCAAAGGCCGTGGCCGGTGCCGCGGTGATCATGGTCATGTCCGCGGGGACCGTGGGTTGTTCGGTGGCGACCAAGCAGGCCGCCGACACGGCCGAGGCGATGGTGGCATCCCTCACGAAGGCCTCCGACGCGGCCTCGCAGGCGGGCTCCGCCGAGGTCAAGATGTCGGTGACCTCGCCCGACACGGGCGGCAAGCCGACGGTCATGACGGGCGTCTACTCGTGGGGCAACGGCCTTGCGATGGAGGCCGAAGTACCGGCCAAGGACCTCGAGATGGAGGACCTGGTCAAGGACGGCACGGTCACCTACCGGATGGTCCAGGGCGCGTACTACTACCAGGTCGACCCGGCGGAGTCCGGTGAGTTCAAGGGCAAGTCCTGGCTGAAGGTGGAAGCCTCCGCGATCCTCGGCGATCAGGGCGCGGCCGCGATGAACGGCCCCAACAACGACCCGACCGCCGGCCTCAAGATGCTCAAGTGGGCGAAGGGCGTCGACAAGATCGGCAAGGAGGACGTGAACGGCAAGCCGACCGTCCACTACAAGGCCACCATTCCGATGGACAAGCTGGACAAGAACTCCGGGGCGATGTACGAGGCGCTCGGAGGCGGCAGCAGCGAGCTCGTCACGGACGTCTGGGTGGACGACAAGGGCATGCCGGCCCGCCTGACCCAGGCCGTCGGCCCCTCGACCGTCTCGATCGACTTCCTGTCCTTCGGGGCCGCCAAGGAGATCTCCGTGCCGCCGGCCTCGGAGACGGCCGACATGACCGAGGCCTTCAAGAACGCGAACAAGGGCCAGGGCTGACATCGGCCCCGGGTCCCGTGACGGCACTGTGACGGGGCGGTGACGAAATCGCCCTGCTCCCAGGCGAGTTGACTGGCTACGCTCGGCCGACTCGGCCGACTCGGCCGACTCGGCAGCACGGCGGGGATCGGGGGAGTCATGGCGGGGATCGGGTACAACAGGCCGGAGCGGGACGCGCGGACGCGGGCCCAGACCGGCCGCACGCCGGGGCGTGCGGCCGGTCGCCGGGGCGGCGGAGAGATCGAGCCCCAGGGTGGGGGCGGGGTCGAGCGCGGGGCGATCACGGGCGGGCTGGAGTGCCCGAGTTGTCACCGGTCCGACCAGGTGCGGGCCGTCCCGGCCGTGTGCCTGAGCGGGCACCGCCGGTTCCACGAGGCCGGCACCGGTGGCGCCGAGCAGCGTACGGACACCAGCGAGGTCGTCCCGCGCCTGGCCGATGCGCTGGCCTCGACCCCGCCGCCTCCGGTGACCGCGGGGCGGACCGCCCTGGGCGTGCTGCTGGTGCTGGTGTCGATCGGTACGTTCATCGGTGGCGCCCTGGGCGGCAAGTGGTTCGCGGACGCGCCCGAGCCGGAGGACCACGGGTCGCTCCAGCTGTGGGGCGGCGCCACTTGGGCCGCCCCGTCAGAGCCTGAGGCCGAACTCCTGTTCCTCGGCTGGATCTCCGCGCTCGCCCTGCTGGCGGCAGCACTGCTCATCGGCTCGGCCGTGCGGATCCAGCGCGCGTTCCGGGCGCGGATCGCGGCCGGGAGGGAGGCGGCCGAGGAGGTCTGGTCCCGGGGCTGGTGCTGCGCCCGGTGTGCGACCGTCCACTTCGCCGGCGGTCCGGCGATGACCCTTCAGGAGTTCCGTACGCGGATGTGGGACGCGGGCGGCTACGGAGACCTGGCCCGTGTGCACCGGGTGACCGGCCAGGTGCGGGACCTGGACCCCGATCCCGGCTACTGATCGGCCGCGCGCCGGGCGGCCAGGCGGGCGTCCAGCGCCCGGACCGCCTGGCGGAAGGAGTGGCCCAGGGCCGGGCGGGCGGCGGTGAGGGCGAAGCGGAAGGGGGTCGGGCCGTCCGCCGCGAAGGTCCAGCGGACATGGGTGCCGGAACCGGCCGGTGTCAGCCGCCACTCCTCCAACAGGGCCCGGACACCGGGGACGTTGGTCGTGTCGACCCGGTAGGCGTACCGCTGCTCGGGATCCGCCGCCATGACCGTCTCCTCGAAGCGGACCCCGCCCAGCAGCTTGATCTCGCGGCCCGCGCCGCCGTGCGTCGGGCGGGCCAGGCTCACGGCCTTGAACCAGCGGGGCCAGCCCTCCACCTCCTCGGCGAGCGCCTGGTACACGTCCTCGGGCGCCGCCGCGACTTCCGCGGCGAAGACCAGCCGGATCTGCGCGTCCTCGATGAAGTCCAGCCCCACCGGGCGGAGTCGGCGAGCCATGGCGGTACCCCCTGGGTTCGAGTGCGGTCGTGCGCGGCGACACCATAGCCGCCCCCCGCACAGAAGTCCGCACGGTCCGGACACCGATGTGGACGCGGTGCTGGCAAGCCGCCCCGCCGGGCGGGATGCTGGAGTTCCCCCCCCGAGAGCGGAGGCCGCCGTGCCGGACACGCCCGCGCCGCCCATGCCGTTCCCGCTGCCGCCGGCCGGCGGGGACGAGGGGGCGGATCCGGCGGGCGCACCCGTCCTCGCACTGGAGTTACTCGTCCACGGAGTCGCCGGTGCCGCTCCGGCCGAGCTGCTCGGCGACCCGCGCACCGTGCGCGTCACCGGCGACTCCACCGCCGCCGTGTTCCGCCGTACCGAGGACGCCGACGCCGAGGCGCACCCCGAGCGGTACGCCGGGCGGCCCGTCCCCGAGGCCTACTGCTGGTCCCGGCTCACCTCCGGCAACGGCGCCCGCGCGCTGTGGCTGCTGCTCCTGCCCTTCATGGTGGCCAACCTCGCCCACTGGGCCCGCCCCGCCGGTACGACGGGCACCGCGCCGTGCGCCGTCCGCGCGTACGGGGTCCTCGTACGTCTCCTCGCGCTCAGCCTGACGGTGCTGCTGATCGCGGCCGCCTGCGAGGTCGCCCTCGACCTGTTCGCCTGGCAGTGCGCGGGCTCCGGCGGCTGCGCCGGCTCCGGGTCCCGCTCCTGGCTCCGCTTTCTCGCGCCCGGCGGCGGCTGGTGGGCCCAGCCCGGCCGCCGCCTCGCGCTCGGGGCGCTGGTCCCGGCCGCGCTGACCGGGCTGCTCTGGTACTTGTCGAACCGCACCTGGAGCGCCTACGAGTCCCAGCCGCCGCCCGCCGGAGCCGCCGACCCGGACACCGCCTCGGACACCGAGCCCGCGCTCGGCCGCCCCGGATTCTGGTACGGACGCCGCCTCGTGGCCCGGCTGCGCGCCGCGCACACCGCGGCGGGCCTGCTCACCGTGGCGGTGGCCGTCTCCGTGCCCACCGCCCGGCAGGACCGGCGGTCCGGAACCCCCGTCCTCGAAGCCCTCGGCTGGGCCACCCAGGCCCTGCTCGCCGCCGGAGCCCTCGCCGTCGCCTGGGTCGTGTGCCGGCGCGGCCGCACCGAGGCCCGGGCCGACCACCACCTCGACCGGGCCGCCGTGACCCTGCTGCCCGGCGCGGCCCTCGCGCTGCTGGTCGCCGTCCTCGTGCACGCCTGCTGGGCGCGCCCCGCCTGGACCTCCACCGGGCGGCTCCCCGGCGACTTCGCCTTCGGCGTGCTCATGCTGGCCCAGGGCGGCTGCGTGCTCGCCCTCGCCGCCGTCGCCCGCCACCTGCACCGCCGGGCCCCCGACCCGGCCGCCGCCCTGGGCGGACTCGGCGGGCCCGCCGTCGCCATGCTGGGCTGCGCCCTCGGCGGCGTGATGTCCGGCGGGGTCGCCCAGCGCGTCGCCGACTGGCTGGACGGCCCGGCCACGCCCGGGACGGCCGGCGCGCCGCTGCCCGGGCCGCCCGTGCTGCTGTCCTGGCAGGCCGCCGTCCTGCCCCCGCTGCTCCTCGTGCCGGCCCTGCTCGCCGCCTGGTTCGGAGTGCGCGGAGCCCGCGCCCGGCGCAGGATCGCCGCCGGCATCGCCGCCGAGTACCCGGGGGAGACCCCGGACGGGCCCCGCAGCCGCCGGATCGCGGGGGCACGGGCAGCCGCCGCGCTCACCGACTCGGCCCCCTGGTTCGTGGCGGCCGTCTCCGGGATCACCCTGCTGCTCGGCGCCGGAGCGCTGGCCGGCGCCTGGATCGGCGGGCGGGTGCCGGGCGAGGCGGCCCGGGGGAGCGGGCCGCTGCTGGAAGCCGCCGCCCGCACCGCGCAGGACGCCGGGTCCTGGCTCATCGGCTTCGGCTTCGTCCTCTTCGTGACCTGGGGCCGGCGCGCCTACCGGGACCCCGCCGCCCGCCGCACCATCGGCATCCTGTGGGACGTCGGCACCTTCTGGCCGCGCGCCGCCCACCCCTTCGCCCCGCCCTGCTACGCCGAGCGCGCCGTCCCCGACCTGACCTGGCGGATGACCGGATGGACCGGCCGCACCGGCGGCCGCCTCGTCATCTCCGGCCATTCCCAGGGCAGCGTCCTCGCCGCGGCCGCCGTCTGGCAACTGCCGCCCGCCACCCGCAGCCGGGTCGCCCTGCTCACCTACGGATCCCCGCTCGCCCGCCTCTACGGCCGCTGGTTCCCCGCCTACTTCGGTCCGGGTCCGCTCACCGCGCTGCACGGCGAGCTCGACTGCTGGCGCAACCTCTGGCGGGCCACCGACCCCATCGGCGGCCCGGCGCTCCCCGGAGCCGGCCAGGAGGTGGACCGCGGCCCGCTCGCCGACCCCGTCGCCTACGGCCGCAGCGACCGGCACCCGCTGCCCGCGCCGATCCTCGGCCACTCCGACTACCAGGCCGACCCGGCCTTCGCCGCCGAACGCGACGCACTGCTCGCCCGGTTGGACGCGGCCGCACGATCCGAAGTACCGGCCCAGAGGCCCGCCATCAGCAAGGCGCGGGCAGCGCAGGCAGATCCGCCGGGAACAGCAGGGTGAGCTCGTCCGTACTCGGCTCCGACAGCTGCGCCACCCGCCCCGCGTGCCGCTCTACCATCGACTCGAAGGTCTGGCGCGCGGTGCGGCCGTTGCCAAACGCCGGACCCTTGGGCAGCTCCGTGAAGTACGTCAGCAGCGCCTCGGACGTGCCCCCGCCGAGCCGGTACTCGTGCTCCTCCGCCTGCTGCTCCACGATCCGCAGCAGCTCCTCGGGCCCGTAGTCGCCGAAGGTGATGGTCCGTGAGAAACGGGAGGCGACGCCCGGGTTGACCGTCAGGAAGCGCTCCATCTCCGCCGTGTACCCGGCGACGATCACCACCACCGCGTCCCGGTGGTCCTCCATCAGCTTGACCAGCGTGTCGATCGCCTCGCGCCCGAAGTCCCGGCCCGAGTCCTCCGGGGCCAGCGCGTAGGCCTCGTCGATGAACAGCACGCCGCCGCGCGCCCGGTCGAACGCCTCCTGCGTACGGATCGCGGTGGACCCGATGTGCTCGCCGACCAGGTCCACCCGGGACACCTCGACGAGGTGACCGCGCTCCAGCACCCCGAGGGAGGCGAGAATCTCCCCGTAGAGGCGGGCGACCGTGGTCTTGCCGGTGCCGGGAGAGCCGGTGAAGACCAGGTGCCGGCGCACCGAGGCCGCCTTCAGACCCGCCTGCTGCCGCCGCCGGCCCACCTCGATCATGTCGGTGAGCGCGCGGACCTCTCGCTTGACGCTGTCCAGGCCCACCAGCGCGTCGAGTTGCCCGAGCACCTCGCCCGAGCCCCGCGCGGCCCCCGCCGCACCGCCGTCGGCCCCGCCCGCCGGGCGCGGCACGGGCACCTCGGCCGCCGCCGGGACGTCTCCCCGCGCCGCCGTGACCGTACGGATCCCCGCGCGCTCCCCGGCGAAGGCCGCGCCGGAAGCCGACTGGGCCGCCGGCCGGGTCCCCGACTGGTCGCTGGTGCAGTCCTCGGCGGCCGGCCCGTCCTCCGCGAACTCGTAACCCCCGCGCGCGCAGCGCTCGGTGTGGCAGCGGGTCAGCGTGGTGCGGCAGCCGTCGATGACGTGGAAGCCGAAACCGGAACTGCCTTCCACCCGGCAGGCCGTGAAGGTTCCGCGACCGCCCGCCGACACGTAGAACCCGGCCTCGGCGGGGGAGGTCACCGTGCACCGCTCCAGGGCCGGGTCGGCGCCCTTGGTGACGATCACACCGGTCTGCACCGAGTCGACGGTGCAGTTGGCGAGGGTGCCGCCGCTGCCGTGGTCGCGGAACCAGGCGCCCGTCCCGGCCTCGCGGATCCGGCAGTCGTCGAGCTGGGCGGTGGCCCCGTCGCTCACCGAGACGGCGGTGTTGCGCACTTGCGAGAGATCGCTGTCGACGACGTCCACCCGCGAGCCCCGGTCCAGCACGAACAGGGCGTCCGGCACGTCGTGCACCCGACAGGAGGCGAGGGAGGCGGTGGCCCCGTCGCTGATCCACACCGCCGGATAGTCGCCCGTGCTGTCGTGGATCTCGCAGGACTCGGCGTCGACCCTGGTCCCCGGGTCCCACACCGACAGGCCGTTGCGGCCGAACCGGCGCACCGTCGTGCGGCTCAGGGTGAGCACCGAACGGGACCGCAGGTCGACCGCGTTCTCCGGGATGTCGTGGATGTCGCAGCCCGCCAGGGTGAGCACCGCGTCGGTGTCGAGGGTGACCCCGTCGGCCGAGGTGCGGTGCACCGCGCAGTCCGTCAGCCGGGCCGCCGCCCGCGCGGCGATCTGCACGCCGGCGCCCTTGATCTCGTACACCTCGCAGCCCAGCGCCTCCAGGCCCGAACCCTCGCCGGTGACGGCGATGCCCGCGCCCGTGGCGTGGTGGATCCGGCAGCGCTCGAGCCGGGGCCGGCCGCCTGCGCGCACCGAGACGCCGGTCTGCCCGGCGGCCACCACCTCGCACTCCTCGAACACCCCGCCGCCGCCGTCCAGTACGGCGATCCCGACACCGGTCGGATTCTCCACCGTGCACCGCCGTACCAGGGGCCGCGCCCCGGCGCCGCGCACCTCGATGCCGGCCGCCGAACGCGTGCTGAGCCGCAGGTCCGTGAGCTCGGGAGAGCCGTCCTCGACCAGCAGCGCGGGCGCCGCCCGGTCCTGGCCCTCCAGGTGCAGGTCCTGCACCACGGCCGAGGCGCGCACGGTCAGGGCGACCCCGTCGGGCGGGGCGATCCGCACCGACCCCAGCCCGCCCTCGGGCCCGCGCAGGGTGACCGCGTGGTCCAGCACCAGGTTCTCCCGGTAGGTGCCGGGGGAGATCGACAGCACGTCCCCGTCGCCCGCGACGGCGAGCGCGGCGGTCAGCGTCGGATACTCACCGGAGCGGCGCCGCCACCGCGAAGACCCGCCGTGCGTCACCTGGACCGTGCCCTGAGCCATGGTGCTGTCGTGCCCCCGCCCTCGTACTCGCCGTGCCGATGCGACCGATCTGGTCTGGCCGCCCCACCGTAGCGCGCGCGGCGCCCGTGAGTGGCCAGGTCAACTGCCCGCGCCCGCCCTGCCCCAGTCGGGCCCGGCGGCCGCCCAGGCGCGGTCCAGGAGTATGTACCGCCGATGCATGAGCCTGCGTACGACCAGCCGCCGGACCGTTTCCACGAGCGCGGCCACGCCGATCGCGATGGCCAGGCCCGCTGCCCCCGCGTGCAGGGCGGTCGACGACGGGTCGAGCGGCTGCCCGACCAGGCGGCCGCGCTCGTCGGTCCATATCCGGAACCGGTCGCCCGGCCGCGGCGGTTCCTCCGCGGCCGGCACGGTGCCCTGGTGGCTGCTGCCGTCGGGCGCCGTCCACGAGGCCACGATCTGCGTCCGGCGCGGGGCCGTCCGCTGCGCCGACGGGTCGGCGGAGTCGGCCGAGGCCGGCGCGGGGGCCTCCCGGACCACCACCGCCGGTACGAGGTGCCGCTCCTGCCGCTGCTCGCGCGCGGCCCGCTGCAAGGTGCCGTCCACCTGGAGCCCCGTGAGCCAGCCGAGCGCCGGAGCCACCACCAGGACGCACACCACCGCGGCGAACGCCACCCATGCCTCGAAGAGATCGGTCGGTCGGCGCAGCGGATTGCGCCGCCAGCGCCACACTCCCATTGCTGTCCACACGGTTTGGCTCCCCCTGCCTCCGCGAGCTCCGGCTGCCTGCGCGTCCAAGCCTCCCGCACGCCCCGGTAACGCGCATTCCGGGACGCGCGAGACATGTGTCACCCGATCCGGTGCCGTCCCCGTCCCCGGCCGTCCACCTGTCTCGACTGATCCAACGGCGTGGTCGTGTCCGTTGGTTCCAGCCGGGACCCAGAGCCCCCCGAAGGTGTCATTCCGGCGGGCCCACGCGGGTCATCCCGCGTCATCCCGCGTCATTCGAGGACGCGGACCTCGTCGCCGACGCGCACCGTACCCAGCCGCACCGGCACCAGCAGGCGGCCGAAGGCCAGGGACTTGCCGATCCGCCGGTGCCTGGCCAGGGTCTTCAGGGGCTCCTTGCCCCGCTCGGCAGTCATCTGGTCGGTCGTGGTCACGATGCACCGCCCGCATTCGCGGACCCCGCGGAACTCCGCGTCGCCGATCGCCACGCGCCGCCAGCCGTCCTCCGCCCATGCCTCCGCCCCGGCGACCACCACATTGGGGCGGAACCGGTTCATGGGCAGCGGACCCTCCTCGGGATGGTCCCCCCGGGCGATCAGCGAGTTGAGCGCGTCCAGCGACGCGAGGGTGGCGAGCAGCAGCGGGTAGCCGTCGGCCAGGCTCACCGTCTCGCCGGGCAGCGCGTAGTCCGGGTCCACGGGCCGTCGTACGGCCGGCTCGTCCATGTGCACGAGCCGCACCGGCACGCCGAGGTACGCGCCGAACCAGTCGCCCGCGGCGTCCGCCGCGGGCACCGTCTCGATCTTCTGCCCGAACAGCACGACCGGCTCCAACGGCCCCGGTCCGGGCACCTCCACCACCAGCTCGGCCATGCCCGGGGCGGACACCGCGATCCGGCCGCCGTCCAGCGGACGGGCCGAAGCCAACGCCAGCCGCGGCTGCTGGCGTTGGGTGATGACCATGCCCTCCGCGTCGACCAGCGCCCACCGCCGGTCCCCGGACAGACCCCAGGGCTCCACGATCGCCTCGTCGGGAGCGGTGCCCGCTACCGACTTGACGGGATGGACATGGAGCGCCTGGACATACAAGTTCGACATAGGGGCATACTGCCAGCCCCGTCCGCCGTCCAAGCAACTGTCACGGAATCGGTCAGTAGCCGCGCCCCTGGTACGGGCGGCCGTACGGGTCCTCGTACGAGGCGCCCTGGACCGGTGCCGGCACCTGCACGGGAACCTGCATCGGGCGCGGCGCGGCCGGACGCATGGCCTCGTAGCCGGTGGCCGCGGCCACCGGGCGGGGCTGCTGCGGCTGGGGCTGCGGCACGTATCCGGCGCGGGCGCCGACCGGCTGCTGCTGCGGGATGAACGGCGCGGGCGCGTGCTGCAGCGGCATCGGCTGCGGAGCGGCCTGCTGCTGGTACGGATACCCGTACCCCGGCTGCTGCTGGGACGCCGCCGGGGGGAGCGCCGCCGGCAGGGCCGGAAGCGCCGAGGCGAGGGCCGGGAGGTACCCACCGCTCGAATACCCGGCACTGGGGGACTCGTAGGCGGCCGGGACGCGGATCGGGGCGATCTGCGGAGTGCCGCGTTCGGCGACGAGGGAGTCGTAGATGGGGGTGTCCGGGAAGGAGGGCGCGGAGTAGTAACCGCCGCCATAAGTGGAGCGGGGGGAGGTCATGGGACCTAAGTTAAGCCCACGACTTCACCGGGTCCATAGCGAGGTGTCACCAACACCGCTCTGACCTGCATATTCGCAGGTCAGAGCCACACCTTTCACTTGGAGTTCACGTGCACGATTCGCCACGTCCGCACCATCTTGTTCCCACTCGTTCCCGCCGGTTGTGTGGTGCACGGATTTGTCGCTGACGCAGTGTCACAACCCGGTGACCTCGGATGACGTTGGTTTTGCCCGCAGTTCGTCGACCGGTCCCGGTTTCAGGCGTCGCTGGGGCGGGCATAGGTACGGCCCTTCCAGGCCGCGCCGCGTCCCCGGTAGTGCTGGACGGCCGAGTCGACGGTCATCAGCAGGTACAGGAACGCGGTGAACGGGAGCAGCGGCGCGAGCGCGGCCGGCTGGCGGTAGTAGCGCAGCATGGGCAGGTACGTGCCGGCCATCAGCAGCCAGGCCAGACCGCCGGCCCAGGCGACGGCCGGACGGCCCGTCGCGAGGCCCGCCAGCAGGGCGGCCGGGGGCACGAGGTAGACGAGCACCAGCCCGGCGACGGTGCCCGCCAGCAGGAGGGGCTGGTGGCGCAGTTGCGCGTACGCGCTGCGCGAGACCATCCGCCACAGGTCCCCGAGCACCGGGTACGGGCGCACGCTGTCCATCCGCTCCGCGAGCCCGAGCCAGATCCGCCCGCCGGACCGCTGCACGGCGCGGGCGAGGGACACGTCGTCGATGACGGCCTGCCGGATGGAATCGGGCACCCCCGCCTTCACGGCCGCCCCGGTGCGCAGCAGGACGCAGCCGCCGGCGGCCGCGGCGGTGCGGGCGGCCGGGCGGTTGATCCGGCGGAACGGGTAGAGCTGCGCGAAGAAGTACACGAAGGCCGGTACGACGAGCCGCTCCCAGAAGCTGACCACGCGCAGCCGGGCCATCTGGGAGACCAGGTCGAGGCCGGCGGAGGTCGCCGCGGCGACCAGCTCCCGCAGGCTGTCGGGCTCGTGGGCGATGTCGGCGTCGGTGAGCAGCAGGTAGTCGGGCTCGACGGCGCGCGCGGTGCGGGCGTGCGCGATGCCGTGGCGCAGCGCCCAGAGCTTGCCCGTCCAGCCGGGGTCGGGCTCGCCGGGGGAGACGACGGTCAGCGGGAGCCCGGGCTGCTCGCGGGCCAGGCGGAGCGCGAGGGCGGCGGTGCCGTCCGTACTGCCGTCGTCCACCAGGACCACCTCGGCCTCGCCCGGATAGTCCTGGGCCAGCAGCGACGGCAGGCTGCGCGGCAGCACCTCGGCCTCGTCCCGGGCGGGCACGACGATCACCACGGACGGCCAGCGGGCCGGGGCGGTGCGGTGGGGGAGTCGGACGTCGGTGCGCCAGAACATGCCCTGGGCGAGGGTGAGCCAGAGCCATGCGGCGAGGGAGGCGTAGGCCGCGCAGGCGGCGGTGGTGAGGCCCATGTCGGCAGTCTGCCGCGCCCCGCCCGGAGTGTCGCCGTCGCCTCGCCGCTGCCTCACGGGGCGGCGCTTTCCCGCGGGGCGGCGGGCGGTCGGTGGTCGGCTGCGGGGAATCCGGTGGCCCGCGATCTGCCCGCTCTGCCACGCTGACCCGGGTGAACACCGACCCCATCGACCAGGCGCGGCGTATCGCCGCCGAGCTCTTCCCGGACGCGCTCGCCGTCATCCTCGCCGGATCGACGGCGGCCGGGCGGGCCACCGCCACCAGCGACCTGGACATCGCCGTGCTCGTCGGGGACGGCGGCGAGACCTACCGGGAGACGCTCCGCGTCGACGGCCGTGTGGTGGAGCTCTTCGTCCACACCCGTACCGGTCTGTCGGAACTCTTCGCCGCGGACGTCGCCGCGCGGCGCGGGGTCCTGCAGAGCATGTACGCCACCGGGCTCGTCCTCGCCGACGTGGACGGCGAGGCCGGCCGGGCCCGTGCACTGGCCGAGGCGGACCTCCGGCAGGGCCCGCCGGCGCTGGATGCGGCGACGGTCGAGACGAAGAGGTACGGGCTGACGGACGCGCTGGACGACCTCGCGGACGCGGGCGATCACGTCGAGCGGCTCGCGGTGGCCGGGGTCGTGCTCGCAGCCGCCGCCGAACTGCTCCTCGACCACCACCACGCGTGGAGCGGCGGGGGGAAGTGGCTGCCGAGGCGCCTGCGGGCGGCCGACGCGCGACGCGGGGGCGCGTTGCTGGCCGGGCATCTGCACCTGTGCGAGTCGGGGGACCCCGCGCCGATGATCGACGCGGTGTCGGAGATCCTCGACCTGGCCGGCGGCCCCCTGCGCGAGGGCTACCGCCGGACCTGGCCGGGGCGCGTCCTCCCTGCGGGGCGGTGTCCGTGAGGGCGCTGCTTCGTCGCGTGAGGGTGGTTGCGCGCTCGTCCTGCGGGGACACTCCGCCGTGTCCCCGCCCCGGCCGTGGTGTGCCGACGGGTGCTGCGGCCGAGGGGAGTGGGGACGTGCCGGGGTGTCCCCGCAGGACGAGCGCGCAACCACCCTTGGCGGCCGCGAGGTGCCCGCAGGCGCGAGGACGAGGAGACACCCCGGCGCGGCACCGCGGACCGACCCCAACCGACCTGGCCGCACTGAAGCCCAGCAGGGAGGCGGCCCCGCAGCGAGGCGGCCCCGCAGGGAGGCGGCCCCGCAGCGAGGCGGCCCCGCAGGGAGGCGGCCCCGCAGCGAGGCGGCCCCGCAGCGAGGCGGCCCCGCAACGACGCGGCCCCGCAACGACGCGGCCCCGCAGGGCGCCGGCGGGGCGTCGACTAAGGTGGCCGGGTGAAGATCGCCCTCATGGACTCCGGAATCGGCCTGCTCGCGGCCGCCGCGGCTGTGCGCCGGATGCGGCCCGACGCGGAGCTCGTGCTGTCCTCCGACCCCGACGGGATGCCCTGGGGGCCGCGTACCCCGGCCGACCTCACCGAGCGGGCGCTCGCCGTCGCCCGGGCCGCCGCCGCGCTCCGCCCGGACGCGCTGATCGTGGCCTGCAACACCGCCTCCGTGCACGCCCTGGACACCCTGCGGGCGGAGCTGGAGCCGGGCATCCCGGTCATCGGGACCGTACCGGCGATCAAGCCCGCCGCGGCGGGCGGCGGCCGGGTGGCGATCTGGGCCACCCCCGCCACCACCGGCAGCCCGTACCAGCGCGGGCTGATCCGCGACTTCGCCTCCGGGGTCCCGGTCACCGAGGTGCCCTGCCCCGGGCTCGCCGACGCCGTGGAGGCGGCCGATGAAGCCGCCGTGACGGCTGCCGTCGCCGCGGCCGCCGCGCTGACTCCGCCCGATGTCACCGACGTGGTGCTCGGCTGCACGCACTACGAGCTGGTCGAGGCCCCGATCCGGGCCGCGCTCGCCGAGCGGACCCAGGGAGCGGAGCTCGTCTTCCACGGTTCCGCCGAGCCCGTAGCCGTACAGGCGCTGCGCCGCATCGGCGCCCGGCCCGAGCCGGCTCTGCCCCGTACGGGCGGACTGACCGTGCTGCGCAGCGGCCGCGAGGGGGCCCTTCCCGCCGCCGCGCTCGGGTACGCCGAAGGGCGACTGCTCGCGGGCGACGTCGCACCCGTCGGATAGCCCCCGGCCGCAGGCCGCCCATCACACCGGCGAGACGGAGCGTCTTGCATGATGCCCCGACGTCGTTTACCGTTGAGTGCATGACGAGACGGTTCGTATCGTCTCGCACTCCAGTCGTCGATCGAAAGGGCCGCCCTTGCGCGCTCCACTCGCCTCCACCCAGATCGTCCTGACCGAGGTCACCAAGAGCTACGTCACCCGCGTCGTCCTGGATCGCGTCAGCCTGACGGTCCGGCCCGGCGAGCGGGTCGGTGTCGTCGGCGACAACGGCTCCGGCAAATCCACCCTGCTCCGCCTCCTCGCCGGACGGGAGAGGCCCGACCACGGGGAGGTAGCCGTCGCGGCGCCCGGCGGCATCGGCCACCTCGCGCAGACCCTCGACCTCCCGCCCTCCGCCCGCGTCGGCGACGCCGTCGACCTCGCGCTCGCCGACCTGCGCGCCCTGGAGCGCCGGATCCGCGCCGCGGAGTCGCTGCTGCACGAGGCGGGTCCCGAGGAACTCGCCGCCTACGCGGAGCTCCTCGCCGCCCACGAGGCGCGCGGCGGCCGTGACGCGGAGCGGCGTGTCGCGACCACCCTGCGCCGGCTGGGCGAACGCACCGCGCTGGACCCGGACCGGCGGCTCGGCACCCTGTCCGGCGGTCAGCGCTCCCGGCTCGCCCTCGCCGCCGCCCTCGCCGCGGAGCCGGAACTCCTGCTGCTCGACGAACCGACCAACGACCTCGACGACGAGGCGGTCGGCTGGCTGGAGGAGCATCTGCGCGGCCACCGCGGAACCGTCGTCGCCGTCACCCACGACCGCCTCTTCCTCGACCGCGTCACGACCGCCGTCCTGGAGGTGGACCAGGACCGCCGGACGGTATGCCGCTACGGAGACGGCTACGCCGGGTTCCTGACCGCCCGCGCCGCCGAACGGGCCCGCAGGCAGCGGGAGTACGAGGAGTGGCGCGAGGAGGTCAAGAGCGCCGAGCGGCTCGCCGACACCAACATCGGGCGGTTCGCAGCGATCCCGCGCAAGCTGCCCCGCGGGTTCAGCGGAGCCGGCGCCTTCCGCGCCCGGTCGCGCGGCCACGGCGCCGCGAGCCGGATCCGAGCCGCCCGCGAACGGCTGCACCGGCTGGCCGAGAACCCGGTCGCGCCGCCGGCCCGGCCGCTCAGCTTCACCGGCCGGTTCGCCGCGGGCGCCGCCGGGGCGGTGGAACTGGCCGGCGCGGCCGTGCCGGGACGGCTCGGACCGGTCTCCCTCAGCCTCGCGCCGGGGGAGCGGCTGCTGGTCACGGGGCCCAACGGGGCAGGGAAGTCCACCCTGTTGCACCTCCTGGCCGGTGAACTGCGCTCAGGGGACGGCCTCGTACGCACGCCCCCACAGGTCGGGCTGCTCCGGCAGGACGACCCTTGGGCGCACGAACCCCGTTCCGCGGTCGAGGTGTTCGGTGCGGAGTACGCCGACCGGGCCGCCGCACACGGACTGCTCGCCCCGCACGACCTCACCCGCCCGGTGCGGGCCCTCTCGGCGGGGCAGCGCCGCAAGCTCGAACTGGCCCGGCTGCTGGAGCGGCCGCTCGACCTGCTGCTGCTCGACGAGCCGACGAACCACCTGGCCCCTGCCGTGGTGGAGGAACTGGAGGCCGCGGTGGCACGGTTCGCCGGGACCCTGGTGCTGGTCACGCACGACCGGCGGCTGCGCGCGGCCTTCCAGGGCCGCCGCCTGGAGCTTCAGCGCGAACCGGCCGCCGCCGGCGGGTACCCGGCGAGCCGCTCAGCCAGCCCGCGCAGGTCCGCCGCATAGAGGACCCGGCCTCCGAAGCCCGGCAGCGGCACGTGGAGCGGGGCCGTCCAGCGCTCCGGTATCGCGCCCTGGCCGTACACCGCCCCGGCCAGGGCCCCCGTCACCGCCGCCACCGTGTCGGTGTCCCCGCCCAGGTCCACGGCGGCCCGTACCGCCTGCGCGAAGCCGGTGGTGGTCCGCAGCGCCCACACCGCCGAGCCCAGGCAGGGCCACACCGCCCCGTTGAACTCGGTGGCCAGACCGGGGTGCCAGTCGGGGGCGAGCACGCGCCCGTACCGCTCGCGGTGGGCCGGGTGGACCTCGGCGAGCGTCGCCGGGAGCGCCGCCACCGGATCACCCCCGTCCAGGGCCACCCGTACGAGCTCGTGCAGCACGGCCGTCCCCTCCCAGGCGGCCCGGTCGCCGTGCGTCAGCGCCGCGATGCGGCGGGCGGCGGCCATGGTCTCCGCGCGCCCTGCGGCCGCGAAGCGGACCGCCGAGGTGGCCGCCCGCATCAGGGAGCCGTTGCCCGCCGCGCGGGTGTTGACCTGGAAGTGCAGCGCCGCCGCCAGGTCCCACGGCTCCCCGCTGGTCAGCACGTCCTCGGTCTGCAGTCCGATGTCCTTGGGCTCGCCCGCCGCCCAGCGCTGGAACCGGGCGAAGAGGTCCGGGAGGTCCAGGCCGCCCCGCTCCAGCAGCGACTCGCCGACCAGGACCGCCATCTGGGTGTCGTCCGTGGCCTCGCCGGGATCCCAGCCGCCGCCCGCGCACATCTCCTCGCCGCGCGCGGTCAGGGCTCCGGGCGGGCCGAACTCGTACGGCGCGCCGAGCGCGTCTCCGACCGCCGAGCCGAGGACCGCGCCCACCGCCCGGTCGAGCCGGGTGGTCACGGTGCCTCCCCGGCGCATACCGCGGCCAGCAGTTCGCGGGTGAAGCGGTCCAGGTCGTCGAGGCCGGAGGCCGCCAGGGTGTCCGGCGCGCCCGCCAGCAGGTGGGGGATCGCGCCGTGCAGGGCGAGGGTCAGGGCGCGGGCCGTTTCCGGCCCGGCCGGGAGCCCTGCCGCGCGGAGCAGGTGGGCGTGGGCCGCGAAGTCCGCGGCGCCGATCGGGTCCAGCAGCGCCGCCAGCCACGGCCGCCGCGTGGCCTCGGTCTGGAGCTCCAGGTATGCGAGCACGCGCGGCCGCCCGGGGCCCGCCACGTTCCGCAGCAGCCCGGAGATGAGGGCCGCCAGCTGTTCCGCGTCGCCCGGCGGAGGTCCGGCGGCCAGCGCCAGGTACTGCTCCAGGCAGCGTTCGGCGACGGCCCGCAGCAGCGCGTCGCGGGTCGGGTAGTAGTTCTTGGCCGTGCCCGTCGGCACGTCGGCGGCCGCGTCGACGGCCCGGTGCGTGAGCCCGCGCCCGCCCGCCTCCGCCAGTACGGCGACGGCCGCGTCCCGCAGCCGGTCCCTTCGGTCCTGATTCACCTTGCCAGCTTAACCACATCCGTGGTACCACAGGTGTAGTACCACGGATGTGGTGATCGGCTAGGTCGCGTAGGTCGGGGTTGAAGGGGTGAGGTCATGGGCGGCAACAGCGGTACGGCCCTCGTCATCGGTGCCGGAGTCGGCGGACTCGCCTCCGCCATCGGGCTGCGCCGGGCGGGCTGGGAGGTCACCGTCTTGGAACGGCGGACCGCGCTCGAACGCTACGGAACCGCCTTCGGGATCCATCCCACCGCCCAGTCCGCCCTCGACCGGCTCGGCCTCGGAGACGCGCTGCGGGCGCGCGCCGTCCCGTACCGGGAGGGGCGGATCCGGCGGCCCGACGGCACGGTGCTCGCCGCCCTCCCGCTCGAACGGATCGAGCGCAAGGCGGGCCGGCCCGAGCTCCTCATCTCCCGCCCCTACCTGATCGACGCCCTGCTCGCCGAGCTCGACCGGCTCGGCGGCACGAAGATCGAGTACGGGCAGCCCCTCGCCGACACGGCCGCCGTGCCGCCCGGCGTCGACCTCCTCGTGGGCGCCGACGGGATCAACAGCGCCGTCCGCACCGCCCACTTCGGCCCCCGCAGCCGCCCGCACCACGTCGGCACGGTCGCCTGGATCGGCACCGCCGGATTCGAGACGGGCGTGTACGGCGAGACCTGGGGCGCGGGCCGCTTCTTCGGCATGACCCCCGTCGAGCCCGGCCGGACCAACTGGTACGCCACCGTCCCCGAGGCCACCACCGCCGAGGAACTGCGCGGCGCCTTCGCCGGCTGGCACGATCCCATTCCGCGCATCCTCGGCGAGACCGACCCCGCGACGTGGATCCGGTACGAGATGCGCCACCTCTACCCCGCACTCCCCGCCTTCACGGACGCCGGCCGGGTCGCCCTCGTCGGCGACGCCGCCCACGCCATGACGCCCAACCTCGGGCAGGGCGCCTGCACCGCACTGCTCGACGCCGAGGCCCTGACCCGCGCGGTGGCGGAACACGGCGTGGCCGGGCTGCCGGGGGCGCTGCGGGCGTACGAGGCCGAGCGCCGCCGCAGCGCGCAGCGCGTGGCCTTCGGCTCGCGCAGCCTGCACCGCTTCATGACCGCCCGCCGCCCGGCCCTGCGCGACGCGCTCGTCGGCCTGCTGCCGGGCTGACACCTATCCGAGGCGTCGCGCCAGCTCCTCCCGGGACACCTCCTCCAGGTGGGTCAGGAACACCCACAGGTGTCCGGACGGATCCCGCAGGATGGCGGTCCGGTCGCCGTGGAACTGGTCCGCCGGCTCCTGTACGAGCTCCGCGCCGGCCGCCACCGCCGTCCGGGCGAGCGCGTCCACGTCCGGCACGAACACGTGCAGCGCGACCGAGGTGCCGCCCAGGGCGGAAGGCGCGGTGAAGGGCCCCTCGGAGATGTCGCCCAGCATCAGCACCGCCTCGCCGATCCGTATCTCGGCGTGCAGCACACCGCCCCCGTCGGGGTGGTCGAGGCGGAACTCCTCGACGGCCCCGAAGGCCCGCACGTAGAAGGCGATCGCGGCGGCCGCGTCAGCCACCATGATGTGCGGCACCACCGCCGTGCGGTAGTGCTCGGGGACGGTGCCGCCAACGTTCTCAACTGCCTGCTGAGTGGTCATGGAGAGGACCGTAGGACCTCAAGTTTGGTCGAGGTCAAGCGCGGGCAGACGCGCGTTGCGGCGAGTGGGCGAGAGGCGGTGGCGTCCGTGCGGAAGGTGAGTACGCTGCACAACATGACGGTTCACCCCCCGGGTCCGCTCTGGACGGGCCGGGCCTCCAACCGCGTGCAGTGGCTGCTGGCGGCGGCCGGTGCGGCCTGCCTGGCGCTCGGCGTCGAACTCGCCGTCGACAACGCCTGGACCTCCGGCTACGTGCCCCTGCTCATGTCCGTGATCGGCTGTCTCGCGGCCGGGCTGCTGATCCTCTTCGGCACCCTCGCCTTCGTGCACGTGGCCGTCACCATCGACGCCGAGGCCCTGGAAGTACGCTGCGGCCACGTCGGGCTGCCCCGCCGCAGGATCCGGCTCACGGAGGTGGCCTCGGCCGAGTTCCTCCCCCGGATCACCCCGCAGCAGTGGGGCGGCTGGGGCTACCGCTGGCGCCCCGAGAAGGGCACCGCGGTCATCGTCCGGCGCGGCGAGGGCATGGAACTGAGACTCGGCGACGGGAAGCTGTTCACGGTCACCGTCGACGACGCCGAGAACGCCGTCCGGGTCATCCGCGCCCACCTTCGGGCCCTCGCGCGATAGGTCCTTACCAGCCCTTTGTCCAAGGGGACGTACACTCCGCCAGATGAGCAGCAGTGTCACCCGCACGGCCGGGAACGAGCCCGCGAAGCCCGCCGAGCCGGCCGCGGGCGCCCCCGGAACCCAAGGCGGCTTCCTTTCCCGGATGGGACCGCGGACCACCCTGTGGCTCGTGCGCGTCCCGCTCGCGCTGCTCGCCGGTGTGCTGCTCTACCTCAGCTTCCCGCCCCGCCCCCTGTGGTGGCTGGCACCCCCCGCCCTCGCCCTGCTCGCCGGCTGCCTCCACGGCCGCCGCGCGCGGGCCGGCTTCGGGCTCGGCCTCCTCACCGGGCTCGGTTTCCTACTGCCCCTCCTCATCTGGACCGGCGAAGAGGTCGGTCCGGTGCCGTGGCTGGCCCTCGCCGCCGTCGAAGCCCTCTTCATCGGGCTCACCGGCCTCGGCGTCGCCCTCGTCAGCCGGCTCCCGGCTTGGCCGGTGTTCGCCGCGGCCGTCTGGGTGGCCGGGGAGGCCCTGCGCGCCCGGGTCCCCTTCGGCGGCTTCCCCTGGGGCAAGCTCGCCTTCGGACAGGCCGACGGGGTCTTCACCCCGCTCGCCGCCCTCGGCGGCACCCCGCTGCTCTCCTTCGCCGTCGCCCTGTGCGGATTCGGCCTGTACGCGGTGCTGCGCGCGGCCCGCGAGAACCCCGGCTTCTTCACGGCCGCCCTCGCCGCGCTCAGCCTCCTCGCCCCCATCGGCGCCGGGCTCGCCGCCCGCCCGCTGGTCTCCGACTCCGCGGAGGACGGCACGGCCGTCGTCGCCGTCATCCAGGGCAACGTGCCGCGCCTGGGCCTCGATTTCAACGCCCAGCGCCGCCGGGTCCTGGACAACCACGTCAACCGCACCGTCGAGCTGGCCGAGGACGTCAAGGCGGGCCGCGTCCCCAAGCCGGACTTCGTCGTCTGGCCCGAGAACTCCTCCGACCTCGACCCGTACTCCCAGCCCGACGCGTACGACGCCATCGAACGCGCGGTCAAGGCCATCGGCGTGCCCGTCGCCATCGGAGCCGTCGTGTCCCCGGAGACCGGGCCGCTGCGCAACACGATGATCCTGTGGGACCCGGTCAAGGGCCCCACCGAGACCTACGACAAGCGCAAGATCCAGCCCTTCGGCGAACGCATCCCGATGCGCTCCTTCGTCCGGATCTTCAGCTCCGACGTGGACCGGGTGCGCCGCGACTTCGGCCCCGGCAAGGACCCCGGCGTCTTCGACATGGCCGGTACCGGCGTCGGCATGGTCACCTGCTTCGAGGCCGCCTTCGACGACGCGGTCCGCTCCACCGTCCGGGGCGGCGCCCAGGTGATCGCCGTACCCAGCAACAACGCCACCTTCGGCCGGACCCAGATGACCTACCAGCAGCTCGCCATGGACCGGATCCGCGCCGTCGAACACAGCCGCACCGTCGTCGTCCCCGTCACCAGCGGAGTCAGCGCGGTCATCCGCCCCGACGGGAAGATCGTCCAGCAGACGAAGATGTTCACCGCCGACGCGCTGGTCGCCGAGATCCCGCTGCGCTCCACCGAGACCCCGGCCACCCGGCTGGGCCCGCTGCCGGAGTACGCGCTGGTGCTGCTCGCCGCGGGCGGCCTCGGCCTGGCCCTGGCCCGCCGGATCCGCGCACGCCGGTCGGCCTGACCCCCGAGGGGTGTCCGGAGCCTCGTAGGGTCGGGGGATGACCACACCCGATTTCATCCGCGAAATCCGTGCCACCGCCGGACACAGGCTGCTCCTGCTGCCCGGAGTCACGGCCATCGTCCTCGACGACCGGGGCCGCGTACTGCTCGGCCGGCGCTCCGACACCGGGCGGTGGTCCGTGGTGGGCGGGATCCCCGAGCCGGGTGAGCAGCCCGCCGAGACGGCCGTGCGCGAGGTCTACGAGGAGACGGCGGTGCGCTGCGTCCCCGAGCGGGTGGTCCTCGTACAGATGCTCGAGCCGATGACCTACCCCAACGGCGACGTCTGCCAGTTCCAGGACATCACCTTCCGCTGCCGCGCGACGGGCGGCGAGGCCCGGGTCAACGACCCCGAGTCCCTGGAGGTGGCCTGGTTCGAGGTGGATGCGCTGCCGCCGCTGGAGCCGTTCGCCCTGCTCCGGATCCACCAGGCCCTGCGCGACGAGCCCACCTGGTTCGAGATGCCCGCCGAGGACTTCGCCGAGACCGTCGCAGCCGGGCCCGCCGCCGGCGCGGCCGCCGCCGAGACCCCCGCCGAGATCACGGAGTAGGGCGCCCGCACACCGGAGGCGCGGCGTCCGTCACACTGCCCGCTCCTGTGAGCCGGCTGTGACCGCGCTAGAGTTTCGCTCGCCTGATCGAATTGTTCGGACAGCGGAGTGGACCAGGGGGCGGTCGAGGAATGAGTGTGCGAAGTGCGGCCGCGGAGCCGATAGTGAGCGGCCGTACGAGCGCCGGAGCGCGCGCCGCGGCGCCCGCCGGGCGCCTCGCGGTCCTCGACGGCGTCCGGGTACTGGCCGCTTTCGCCGTGCTCTTCTACCACTACGTGGTCCTCGCGAGCGCCTGGGGCGAGCCGACCGAGGGTGTCTTCCCGGTCGCCCGCCCGTTCGCCGTCTACGGCTGGCTGGGCGTCGAGATCTTCTTCCTCGTCAGCGGGTTCGTCATCTGTATGAGCGCCTGGGGCCGCACCGTCGGCGACTTCGCGGTGTCCCGGTTCTCCCGGCTCTTCCCCGCCTACTGGGCGGCCGTGGCCTTCACCTCCCTCGTGCTCCTGAACTGGCCCGAGGTGAGGGGGGTCGAGCGGATCACGGACGTCATGGTGAACCTGTCGATGCTCCAGGGCGGCCTCGGGGTCCCGCACATCGACGACGCGTACTGGACCCTCTTCGTCGAGCTCAAGTTCTACGTCCTGTTCGCGGTCGTCGTGATGCGCGGTCTGACCTACCGCAACTGCGTCCTCTTCTGCGGGATCTGGACCCTCGCCGGCGTCGTCGCCCCCACCGTCGACAACGGGGTGCTGTCCTTCTTCGCCGTCCCGTCCGCCTCCCCGTACTTCATCGCGGGGATCGCGTTCTACCTGATGCGCCGCTTCCGGCCGAACGCCGTGCTGTGGGCCGTGGTCGGGGCGCAGTTCCTCCTCGCGCAGCACTACGTGCGGCCCCGCATGATCGCCAGCCTGGGCAAGGCCGCCACGGAGCAGACGCGCGACTGGCCCGCCCACCTGATCATCCTGCTCGGCTTCGCCGTCATGGCGGGCATAGCGCTCGGCGCCTTCGACCGCGTCCGCTGGCGCTGGCTGCCGCACGCGGGGGCGCTCACCTACCCGCTCTACCTGATCCACATGATGGCCGGGCTGACGATCATCCATCACTTCCGCTCCGAGCTGGCGCCCGTGCCCCTCGTCTTCGGCGTGACCGCCGCCATGATGGCCGTCGCCTGGCTCATCCACCGGCTCGTGGAACGTCCGCTGGGCCGCAGGCTGCGCGACAGCCTGCGCCGCGGAGTGCAGGACATCCGGTCGGGCACCCCGGGCCCCTCCCGGCCCTCGGTGGACCGGCTTCCCGCCCAGCCGTCCGCGCCCGACGCCGAGCGTCTGCCCGGTGTCCGCGAGGAGCCGTCTCAGCCGGCGTCGGCCGCTTCCCGGTAGAGCTCCACGGCCCGGTCGCCCATCACCGCGCTGTACGAGACCTCCGGCACGGTCCCGCCGCCCTCGTACCCGCCGAGCACCCCGGCCAGCGCGCCGTCCACCAGCCACGGGCTGCCGCTGGTGCCGCCGCTGAGGTCCGGGCAGTCGATCCGGCGCTGGGACCCGGAGAAGAGGGTGGTGGTGTTCGCGCACCGCAGCGGGGTCTCCAGGGTGCGCGGGTAGCCGATGACCGTCACCACGGCGTCGTCCGGCTGATCGGCCGCGACCGGGAAGCCGCCCACCACGTCCTCGACGTACCGGCCCCGCCCCTCGTCCAGCGGGGCCACCGTCGCGAAGGCGATGTCCGCGTCCGGGTCCGCGCCGTCCGTCCAGCCCGCGGCGACGTGCACGCCGGTGATCCGCCACAGCCCGTACGGGGCCCCGCCGTCCCGGTAGCCCGGCGCGAACACGGTGGAGTCCGGGTCCTCCAGGCAGTGCGCGGCGGTGGCGATCACATCGCGGCCGGCGCTGTGCACCACGGCGGCGGTGCAGAAGTGCCCGCCGTCGAGGCCCCCCGCGAACAGGGCGCCCACCCGGTCCGCGGTGGCGTCGGGCAGGGCCCGCGCGGTGACGCCGAGCGGCGCGCCGGCCACCGCGTCGGGCACGTCCACGCTGATGAGCGCGGCCATGGCGGCCAGGGCCAGGAGGACCCGCGACGCCCGCCGCGCACGGGTGCGCCGGGCCGGTCGGTGGAGCGTTCGGTGGATCATGCCCCCACCCTGCCCGCCGAACCTTTGTCCGGAGGCTGGGACTCCGTATGAATCCCCTGTGAATCCCGTGAACCCGCGGTGAAACTCGGACCAGTGCCCGCCTCGGGCCGCGGATGTGTGGCAACGCATGAAGGTGCGGGGATCCCCGGCCGGGCGTTCGGGCGGAAAGTACCAGTCTATGGACGACACGGACGGTTTCCCTGCCGCCTGTTGTGCACGGCGGAGCGTGATCGCCCGGCCCTGTCGCCCCTAGCCTCGCCGCAGGAGCACGAACGAGGGGCGGTACCCGGTGAACTGGCTCATCCACGACTACCGCGAGAGCGATCTCGCCGCGGTGGTCCACCTGATCGACACCACGGCCGAACTGGGCCAGGAGTCCGTGTTCTCGCTCGCCGAGTGCATCAGCGCCCTCACCGACCGGCAGCCCTGCGTGGTCGCCGTCCACCAGGGCGTCCCGATCGGCGCGGCCCTCGCCTGCGTCACCGGCGAGCGGGCCTGGGTCATGCGCATCGCCATCGCCTCGGGGTGGCGCGGCCGGGGCCTCGCCAGCGCCCTGCTCGTCGAACTGGAGCGGCGCCTGATCGCCGCCCGCGTCGGCCGCATCGCGTACGTGCTCCCGGAGGAGGACCTCCTCGGCGAGGGCCTGCTGAACGCCGGATACACCCGGCAGCCCGCGGTCGCCTACTTCGAGAAGACCGAACCCCTCCACGGACCAGCGGCCGGGCTCCTCGCCGACCTCGGCGGCCGCTTCCTGCCCAACGACCTGTGGACCAAGGTCGCCGGGATGGAGACCGAGAAGGACCTCATCGAGCGGCGCGTCGTCCTGCCGCTCGCCGAGCCCGAGCGGGCCGCCGCCCACGGGGTCCGGCCGCCGCGCGCCATCACCCTCTTCGGCCCGCCCGGCACCGGCAAGACCACCTTCGCCCGCGCCATCGCCTCCCGGCTCGGCTGGCCGTTCGTGGAACTCCTGCCCTCCCGGCTCGCCGACGGGGGCAACCTGGCCACCGCGCTGCGCGACGCCTTCGCGCGGATCTCCGAACTGGAGCGGGTGCTCGTCTTCATCGACGAGGTCGAGGAGATCGCCCCCGTGCGCAGCGAGCCCGCCCAGCCCGGCGGGATGCACGGGGTCACCAACGAACTGCTCAAGCTGATACCCGGCTTCCGGGAGGGCGACGAGCGGCTGCTGGTGTGCGCCACGAACTCCATCCGCTCCCTCGACCCGGCCTTCCTGCGGCCCGGACGCTTCGACTACCTGATCCCGATCGGCACCCCGGACGCCGGGGCCCGCGCCGCGATCTGGTCGCGCTACACGGCCGGGCGCGCGGACGTCGACGTAGCGGCACTGGTGGCGGCGACCGAGCTGTTCACGCCGGCCGACATCGAGCACGCGGCACGGATCGCGGCGCAGGTGTCCTTCGAACGGGACCTGGAGGCGGTGGGCGCGCGCGGTGCGGCGGCCGCGCAGCTGGGCGCGACCACGGAGGACTACCTGGCCGCGGTGGCGCAGTGCCGGCCGACGGTGACGCCGGCCATGACGGGCGAGTTCGAGGCCGACATCACGGCCCACGCCCGCTTCTGAACTCCGTCCCCCGGTTGCGGCGGGGGGCGGCCAAACATGGAAGAACGCGTACGAAACGGCCCGCGACCACTCCCCAAAGCGGCCGCGGGCCTCCCGCGTGGACTTGGCATCCGTGCGGGACGGCCACGTTCCGGTTGGGGTGTTCGCCGGCTGGAACGTGACGCGCATGGGTGCCGAAAGGGCGTCCTGCACGCCCTTGCCAACACCCCCGAGTCAACCAGGCGGCCGGTGCCCGGGGCTTCGGCCGGACGGCCACGACCACCTCGGCCGAAAGGCCGAATCCGACGGCGGCCGCGCCGTCATCCGCCTGCCCGCCCCGGGCACCCCGGCTACGGGCGGCAGCGGTACGTGAACTCCACGGCCGCGGTGCGCCGCTCGGGCGACAGCAGCTGGAGCTCGGCCTTCGCCGGGTAGGTGCCCTGGCCCTGGAAGGTCCACAGCAGGTGCAGCCGCGCCTCCCGCTGCCCGCGCGGCACCCGCTCGGTCAGCTGCTCGGAGTACGTGCCGTCGCTGCGCGCCCACCGGTAGGTGAGGGTGCCCGGGCGCCCGTTCGTGCCGACGACGGCCACCACATCGGCCGCCGCGTCACAGGGCGGGCCCTGGGGGGCGGTGCTCACCGCCAGGCTCCGGACTTCGAGGGCGGGCCCGAACCGCTGCCACCCGAGGTACGCGAAAACCGCGAGCAGCACCGCCCCGGCGAGCGCGTACCGCCGCAGACCCGCCCCCCGGCCGCGCCGGGGCGCGGCGGTGGCGGCCACCGGGAACGGCGCGGGCATGGCCGCGGTGACCCCGGGCCCGAAGCGGAGCACGGACCCCTCGACCCGGTCGGGCGCGACCGTGCCGGGCCCTTGGGGGCCGCTGAACCAGTGGCTGCCGAGGACCGTGGCGCTGTAGCCGTCGTCGCCCGCGCCGTCGCCGGCGCCGCCGCTCGGGAGCTTGCGCGTGATGTCGCTCATGCGGGAACGCACCTCCGCTTGGCCTGGATGCTGTGCGTCGCCGGACCGGCCCCGGCCGCCGGCGTGGTGGTGACCCGCACACCCCAGTAGCAGCCCGCCCCGGTGAAGGTGTGCGGGACCGCGGGCAGCGCGGAGCCGACGGCGTACTCGTGCACCTCGCTGCCGTCGGGAACGGCGAAGGGGTTCTTCGCGTCCCCGGTGAACCACTGGTAGGTGACCTTCACCGTCCCGGTGCCCGAGGCCTTCAGTGTGGCCGCGGCCTGCGCCCGGTCCAGCGCCGTCTGAGTGAGGGTCACCCCGGCAGCGAACACGTTCACCGTCGGGGACGGCGGCGCCGTCGTCGGTTTGGGGGTCGTCGGCTTCGGCGTCGGGCTCGTGCCCGGGCTGTACGACGGCGAGGGCGACGGGGACGGCGAGGCGCTCGGCGAGGCGGACGGACTCGGAGACGTCGACGGCGTCGCGGAAGCGGACGCGGACGCGGACGCGGTCGGGCTCGGCGTCGGCGAAGCCGAACCGGGCGGTGCCGCGCTCGTCGTGGCGAACGCGCTGAGCGCCGCGGACCCGCCCGGGGAAGCGCCGAGCGCGTCCGTGGTCAGCACGAGCGCCGCCCCCAGCACCAGCGCGGCCCCCGCCGCCAGCCAGCCGCGCCGGCCCGGGGCCCAGCCCGAGCCGCTGCTCAGCGTGGTCGTCGCCAGCGCCGTCGTCCCCGCCGCCGGGGCCCCCGCCGAGGGGAACAGCAGCGGCAGCAGCGCGGCCAGCGCCGCCAGCTTGCGCTGCCCGCGCTCCTCCCACTCGGGCCCGTACGCGGCGAGCGCCACGCCCTCCAGCTCCGCCACGAACGCCTCCGCGTTCTCCGGGCGTTGCTCCGGCTGCTTGGCCAGGCCGCGCCGGATCAGCGGCCGTACGGGCTCCGGGGCCTCGGTCTCCGGTACCGGGGCCTCGATGTGCTGGACGGCGAGCTCCGCGAAGTTCTCCCCGTCGTACGGTTTGCGGCCGGTGAGGCACTCGAAGAAGGTGGCCGTCGCCGCGTACACGTCCGCGGCGGGCGAGGCCGGCCGGCCCTGCCACTGCTCGGGGGCCATGTAGGCGGGGGTCCCGGCCACGCCGGGGGTGGTCCCGCGGTTCGCCGCGATGCCGAAGTCCACCAGCTTCGAGGAGCCGTCGGCCGCGACCAGCACGTTCTCCGGCTTGTAGTCCCGGTGGACGACACCCGCCCGGTGCGCCGCCGCCAGCCCGAGCAGCGAGCCCTTCAGGACCACCAGCGCCGCCTCGGCGTCCGCCCGCCCGGACTGCTTCAGCAGCGCCCGCAGGGAGATCCCGTCCACCAGCTCCATCACGATGGCGGCGCCGCCGGGCGCCTCCACGTACTCGTACAGCCCCACCACACAAGGCGAGCGCAGGCCGCCGAGCAGCCGTGCCTCGGCCCTGAACTCCCCGATGAAGACGGGATCCTGGCGCAGCCGGTCGCTGAGGTACTTCACCGCCACGGCCGTGCCCGTGCCGTCGTGGACGGCGAGCACCACGCGGCCGCTGCCGCCCGAGCCGAGTTCCCGGACCTCCGAGTAGCCGGGGACCGTCCACGTACTGGTCATCGTCTGAGCCCCCTGAATGCGGAGTCGTGTGGGGTGGCCGGATATCGACCTGCCACCCCACACGACACGCTTTCCGCCGCGGCCGGTTCCCAACCGGGCCGGCCGTCTCAGGCCGCCGCCGACACCGCGCCGATCATGGCGTGCAGACGGTCCGCGGCGGCCCGGCCGAACGCCGGGTCGTTGATGTGCGTGTCGTAGTCGTGGAGCCGGGCGGCGCTGCCCCGCAAGCCGTCGCGCAGCGCCGAGAACAGGGCCCGGTCCGCGTCGGGGTCATGGTAGGGCCCGCCCGGCGCGCCGAGCGTGGACAGTCCGCGGAGCGGGACGCAGATCTCCGTGGGGCCGGTCGCCGCACGGAGTTTGGCGGCGACCCGGCGGCCGAGCTCCGCGCACTCGGACTCGGTCGTGCGGATCACCGTGATGGACGGGTTGTGCACCCGGACCCGGCGGTAGCGGACCCGCTCGGGCAGGGTCTCCAGCGGCCCGAACTTGACCATGTCCAGCGCCCCCAGGCTCACCACCTGCGGGATCCCGGTCCGCCCGGCGGCGCTGAGCCGGTCGGGACCCGCGGTGAGGATGCCGCCGCACAGGTCGTCGGCGAGCTCGCTGAGGGTGAGGTCGAGGACGCCCGCGAAGACGCCCTGACCGGCCAGGGTCTCCAGGGTGCGGCCGCCCGTGCCGCTGACGTGGAAGACGAGCACCTCGTAGCCCAGTTCCGTCAGCCTCTCGCGGGCCGCGTCCACGCCGTCCGTCGTCACCCCCGCCATGCTCGCCGCGACCAGCGGCCGCGAGCCCGCCCCCAGCCGCGCCGGACGGTGCATGTCCAGCGAGGCGCGGGCGAAGGCCTTGGCCATCCCGGCGACGGCCTCCACCGCGTTGGCCAGGACCGGGGCGGAGATGCTGTTGATCCCCGCGATGTCCACCACGCTGTACATCATCGTGATGTCCGCGGAGCCGACGTAGGGGGAGACGTCCCCGGACGCCATGGACGAGACCATCAGTTTCGGTACGCCCAGCGGCAGCGCGCGCATCGCCCTTGTGGCGATGGACGTGCCGCCGCTGCCGCCGATCGCGAGCACCGCGTGCAGCCGGCCTTCGGCGTGCAGGCGTAAGAGCGTCGCTTCCGCGCCCCGCGCCATCGTGGTCACGGCCGCGCCCCGGTCGGCTGCCGTGCGCAGTTCGGAGAGTTCCGCTCCCGCGGCCCGGGCCACCGCCTCTCGCGGCACGTCCGCGGGCACGCGGGGTTCGCCCATGATTCCTGTATCGACCAGTACCACCTCGACGCCGGCGCGCAGCAGCCTCTCGCGCAGCCAGCCGTACTCCACACCCTTGGTGTCCAGGGTTCCCACCAGCACGACGTTCGTCATATGTGTAATGTCCATGCAGGTAGGGTTTGTTGGCAAGTAAAGGTCGGGTCAATGTCCGATCAATCCTCCAATAGGGTCAACAGCCGGTCCAGAAACGGAATCTGAGCGGGGATCAGTTGGCGCCGGGCCGCCGGGGGAGCGAACCAGTCGACCCGGTCCAGCTCGGGGAACTCCTGTACGGTCCCCGAGTGCGGCGGCCACTCCATCGAGAAGGTGCCCGGCACCATCCGCGCGGGGTCGAGGTCCGCCTCCACCGCCCAGATCGTCACCAGCTTCCCGCTGGTGAGGCGCACGTCGCCCAGCGGCAGGTATTCGCCCTCGGGCGGCGGCAGCCCGAGCTCCTCGGTGAACTCCCGGCGGGCCGCGTCCCGCGGGGTCTCGTCCGGTTCGTACTCGCCCTTCGGGATGGCCCAGCCCCCGGCGTCCCGCCCGGACCACAGGGGGCCGCCCATGTGGCCGAGCAGGACCTGGATGCCGCGGTCGCCCGTCGCGCCCGTCGCGCCCGGGGCGCCCGTACGGCGGAAGAGGAGCAGTCCCGCGCTGCGCTTCTTGTTGCCCATGGGTGCATGTATGCCCCGCCGGTCGCCGGCTCAGTGGTCGTGCGGGCCCTGGCGGTGGACCGGCCCGTGCGCGTCCGCGCAGTGCGGGTCCTCGGGGTCCGAGCCCGCGCGGCCCACCGTGAGGAGCGAGTCCTGCACGTGGTCCACCTGGAGGGTGGTGTGCGTGATCCCGTACTCCTTGGCCAGCAGCCGCTCCAGGTCGCGGCGGACGGCGTGGCAGTCACCGGCCGGCTCCACGAGCACGTGCGCCGAGAGCGCCGCCTGGCCGGAGGTGATCGTCCAGATGTGCAGGTCGTGCACCTCGGTGACCGGCGGCTGCCCGACGAGCCGGTCGCCGACCGCGTCCGGGTCCACGTGGGCCGGGGCGGCCTCCAGCAAGATCCGGCCGGACTCGCGGACCAGCCCGTAGCCCGCCTTGACCATCAGCACCACCACCACGAGGGTGGCGATCGCGTCGGCCTGCCGGAAGCCGGTGGTCAGCACGATCAGGCCGGCGACGGCCGTCCCGATGAAGGCGAACAGGTCGTTGAGGATGTGCTGGTAGGCGCCCTCCACTGCGAGGGAGGAGCGGTTCGCCTTGGAGATGCACCAGGCCGCCGCCACGTTCACGGCGATACCCGCGAGCGCCGTCACCACGACCAGACCGCCCTCGACGGGCGGCGGGTCCATCAGCCGCCGCACCGCCTCGTACGCCAGCCAGACCGCCAGCAGGAGCAGGGTCAGGCCGTTGGCCTGCGCCGAGAGTATCTCCGCGCGCTTGAGGCCGTACGTGAACCCGCCGCGGGCGGGCCGGGCGGCCAGGCGCATCGCGATGAGCGCGAGGACGATCGAGACGGCGTCCGTCAGCATGTGGGCCGCGTCGGAGATCAGCGCCAGCGAGTTGGCCAGCACGCCGATGACCACCTCGACGGCCATGAACGTGCCGATCAGGGTGAGCGCGATCGCCAGCCACCGGCGGTCGGCGTCCGCGGACACGCCGTGGCTGTGGCCTCCCGGCCCGTGGCCGTGGCCGTGGCCGTGGTCGCCGTGGTCGCGGTCGCCGGGGCCGTGGTCGTGCCCTGCCTCCGCGTGCCCGTTCGCGTCTTCGTGCTCGTGCGCCTGGTCGAGCCCAGACATGGCATCCCCCGTCTCCGTCGCACACCCGTGTGTTCGGGTCCGTCGCGTGAAGTGAAGCGCACCTGGACAAGATGGGCAAAGGCTGCAACGGGGACCGTTGTCATTACCCATAACAGGCCTCTGACCTGCGGCGATGCCGCGCCGCTGCCGCACCCGTCCGATCGTGGGAAGATCTGTTCATGGTCCAGCGCCCCGGTGTGCCGACCGCGCCCGAGCTCGTTCTGGAAACCGACCTGGGATCCACCCGGATGAACCCAGGCCGGACCTACCACGTCGGCAGGGACCCCCTCTGCGAGATCTGCCTCGACGACGCCCGCGTCTCCTGGCACCACGCGATCCTGCGCCCCGACGGGGACCACTGGACGATCGAGGACGAGGGCAGTACCAACGGCACGTGGGTCGACGGCCACCGCGTCCAGGAGTGGAGCGTCGGCGTCGGCACCGAGCTCCGCTTCGGCAGCGTCGAGGACGGCCCCCGCGCCCGCGTCACCGGCCGGACGCCCTCGGTCGCGCCCGGTGCCGCCCGGCCGTCCCGGGTCTCCAACCCCGGCATGACCGGCACCTTCCGGCAGCCGACCACCGTGCGCCCGCTGGCGCCCCGTACCGCCGTGCGGATCGGCCGCGCCCCCGACAGCGACCTCGTCATCGACGACCTCGTCGTCTCGCGCCGGCACGCCGAACTGCGCTCCCTGGCCGACGGCGGCTACGAGATCGCCGACCTCGGCAGCCACAACGGCACGTACCTCAACGGAGCCCGTATCGACGGCGCCGCCCGCCTCGCCGAGGGCGACATCGTCGGCATCGGCCACACCGCCTTCTGCCTCGTCGGCGACCAGCTCCAGGAGTACGTCGACACGGGCGAGGTCTCCCTCGACGTCGAGGGCCTCACCGTCACCGTCGACAACGGCCGCAAGACCCTCATGGACGGGGTCTCCTTCCCCGTGGGCGCCAAGTGCCTGCTCGCCGTCGTCGGCCCCAGCGGCGCCGGCAAGTCCACCCTGCTCGGCGCGCTCACGGGCCTGCGCCCCGCCAACAGCGGCACCGTCCTCTACGACGGCCGCGACCTCTACCGTGACTACGCCGAACTGCGCAGCCGCATCGGCCTCGTGCCCCAGGACGACATCCTGCACGCCCAGCTCACCGTCCGCCGCGCCCTCGTCTACGCCGCCGAACTGCGCTTCCCGCAGGACACCGCCAAGGCCGAACGCGAGGCCAGGGTCGACGAGGTGATCCGCGAACTCGGCCTCGTCCAGCGGGCCGACCAGCCCATCCACAGCCTCTCCGGCGGCCAGCGCAAACGCGTCTCCGTAGCCCTGGAACTGCTGACGAAGCCCTCCCTGCTCTTCCTCGACGAACCCACCTCCGGCCTCGACCCCGGCATGGACCGCTCGGTGATGCACATGCTCCGCGGTCTCGCCGACGACGGCCGCACCGTCATCGTGGTCACCCACAGCGTGCTCAGCCTCGACGTCTGCGACCGGCTGCTGTTCCTCGCCCCGGGCGGCCGCGTCGCCTACTTCGGCCCGCCCCAGGAGGCGCTCTCCTTCTTCGGCTTCGAGGAGTGGCCCGAGGCGTTCGAGGCGTTCGAGACCCAGCAGGGCCGCGACTGGGCGGGGGCCTACCGCAACTCGCCGACCCACCGCCGCTACGTGGAGGCCACCGCCCGCCGGCCCCTGCTCACCGAGGCAGCCGTCGCCGGGGCGGCGGCCGCCGGGGCAGCGGCCGCCGGCGAGGCCGGGGAGCCCGGCGGTCCAGCCAGGGCCGCGCCCCTGCCACCGCCGAAGGCGCAGAGCTGGCGCTCCCAGCTGTCCACCCTGATCCGCCGGTACGCCGCCGTGCTCAGCGCCGACCGCACCTTCCTCGTGATCATGGTCGCGCTGCCGTTCATGATGGGAGTCATGGCCCGCGCGCTGGCCGGCAGCACCCTCACCGCCGAGACGGCGCTGAACGCCCTGCTCATCCTGACCATCGGCGGAGTGCTCACCGGCGCCGCCAACGCCGTCCGCGAACTCGTCAAGGAACGCGTGATCTACCAGCGCGAACGCGCCGTGGGGCTGTCCCGCTCCGCCTACCTGATGTCGAAAGTGGTGGTGCTGGGCACGATCACCGTCGGCCAGGCGGTGGTGCTGACCCTGGTGGCCCTCGGTGGGGTGAAACTGAACGCCCCCGGCGGCAAGGGCGTCCTCATGCCACCGCTGATCGAGATCACCCTCGCCGTCGCCCTGCTGTCCTTCACCGCGATGATGCTCGGTCTGCTGATCTCCGCCCTGGTCCGCAAGGAGGAGGTCACCATGCCGCTGCTGGTCCTCCTCGCCATCGTCCAGGTCGTCTTCTGCGGCACCCTGCTGAAGCTCTACGACGTCGCCGTCCTCGAGCAGGTGGCGTGGTTCGCCCCGGCCCGGTGGGCGATGGGCGCGATGGGCGGCACCATCGGGCTCGGGGCGATCGTCCCCGGCAAACTCACCCAGGACCCGATCTTCGCCCACGAGGCCGACGCCTGGCTGCTCAGCATCTGCATGCTGCCCGCCCTGTCCGTGGTCTTCGGCCTGTTCGTGTCCCGGCTGCTGCGCCGGCACGAGCCGGCCGTCATGCGGAAGCAGCCGAAGCGATGACCTTCCCCGATGCGGTCGAGGGCTTCGAGCCCACCCACGTCGTCCCGCAGGACGGGCTGCCCGCCTGGGAGTCACCCGACGCGACCCGGCCGACCGTCCCCCTGGACCCCTTCCTGCCGGTGCAGCTGCTGACCCGGCGCGGGGACTGGGGCGAGGTCCTCTGCTCCAACGGCTGGTCCGCCTGGGTGGACGGGCGCCTCCTGGTCGCCGTACCGCAACCGCCGCCCACGGCCGACGGGAAGCCGCCTGCCCGCGGCGACGACCCGCGGCCCCTGCTCGCGCGCAGCACCCAGACCGTGGAGCGCTACCGGCGGGCCGTCGAGGAGCTCGCCTCCGGGCGGACGGACGCCGAGGCCTTCCGGCGTACCGTACGGGGCCTGCGCGCCGGAATCGTGCTCGACGGGGAGTCGGTCTGGCTCTACGACGAGACGGCCGGGCGGTGGCTGTACGGAGACGGGAGCCACCTGAGCACCTACGCCGTCGCCGCGGGACCGGGCGCCGCGCCCGACGCGGACACCGACCCGGTCGGGGTCCAGCTCGACGTACTGCCCGACGGCGCCGACGTACCGCCCGCCGGACCGGTGGGGCACGCCCCGACGCAGGTGGTGGACGAGCCGGGGGCCGGGTGATGGCGGAGGCGTCCGGCGCGGAACAGTCCTCGGGGCGCCCCTCGGACCTGCGGGGCAAGCAGGTCGCCGGATACCTGGTGGAGAGCGAGATCGGGCGCGGCGGCATGGCGGTCGTCTACCGGGCGCGGGACCTGCGGCTCGACCGGACGGTGGCGCTCAAGCTGCTGGACCCCCAGCTGGCGCGCAACGACACCTTCCGGCAGCGCTTCGTCCACGAGTCGAAGGTGGCCGCGGCCATCGACCACCCGCACATCGTGCCCGTGTTCGAAGCGGGGGAGACGGAAGGGCTGCTGTACATCGCCATGCGCTACGTGGCCGGGCAGGACCTGCGGCAGATGCTCGACCGGACGGGTCCGCTGTCGGTGGAGACGGCCGCGCGGATCGCCGGACAGGTGGCCTCGGCCCTGGACGCGGCGCACGACCACGGCCTGGTCCACCGGGACGTGAAGCCGGGCAACATCCTGGTCGCGCGGGGCACGGACAGCGAACACCCGGAGCACGTGTACCTCACGGACTTCGGCCTGACGAAGAAGTCGCTGTCCCTGACCGGGTTCACGACGGCCGGGCAGTTCGTCGGGACCCTGGACTACGTGGCGCCGGAACAGATCTGGGGCAAGCCGGTGGACGGCCGGTGCGACGTCTACAGCCTGGGCTGCGTGGTCTACGAGACCCTGGCGGGCGCTCCGCCCTTCCAGCGTGACGACGACATGGCCCTGCTCTGGGCCCACCAGTACGACCCGCCGCCCCCGCTGAGCTCCCGCCGGCCGGGCCTGCCCGCCGCGGTGGACGAGGTCCTGGCGAAGGCCCTCGCGAAATCGCCCGAGGACCGCTGGAACACCTGCCTGGAGTTCACCGGCGCCCTGCGCCAGGCGGACACCGCCAGGCAGCCGGAACGCGCGGCCGGGGGAGCGTCCTCACCATCGTCCGCGCCGCCGCCCCCGCCGCCGCGCTGGGCACTGCCGGTGTTCGAGGACGGCCCGCGCCCACCGCTTCAGTAGCGGCACCCGCTTACCGCTTCAGTAGCGGGGCCGCCTCGTCCACGCGGCCGCCGCGGTGCAGGGGGCGGGCCAGGAAGGCGCCCAGGAAGCCCGCCACCGCGCCCCAGAGGAGGCCGAGGCCGACCGTGCGCCACAGCACCGCGCTCAGCTCGACCTTGCCGCCCAGCCCGTCCACGTCGCCGATGCCCAGCAGCGAGAGCCCGAACTGCGCCTGCACGCGGGCCAGCAGGCAGACCGTCAGGGTCGCCAGGGCCAGCGCCACGCCCAGGTGGAGCGCGTGCTGCCAGGGGCGCACGTGCGCGGGGGAGCGTACGGCGGCCAGTACGCCCGTGCCGAGCAGCAGGACGGCGGCGACCGCCACCAGCCACCACGCCCGGGCGTCCCGCTCCGCGAGCGAGGCCACGTCGACGGTGGAGAGGTCCGGGCCGCGCAGGGCCTGGTCCAGCAGCTGCGGCATCGGCAGTCCGAAGGGGCCTTCGACCTTGCCCTCCCAGGCGCCGCCGAAGCCCAGGGTGAGCGCCGGCCAGACCAGGTTGGGCAGCCCGAGCAGGAGCACGGCGAAGGTCCGCGCGGCATGGCCCTGGGTGGCCGCCACCACGATGCCGACGCCGATGCCGATCACCACGTACGCGAGGAGCAGTGCGACGGTGGCGAAGGCTGCCGGGCGCAGCGCCGTATGGAAGCGGACCAGGCGGGCCGGGAGCGGAGCGCGGCGCGAGACGAGCAGGGCGACCAGCAACAGGCCCAGGATCCACAGCAGTCCGTAGAGGAGCGTGGCGGCCAGGTCGCCCTCGAAGCCGACCGTCGGGGAGGAGTCGAGGAGTTCGCCGAGCTCGCCGAGGGGGTTGTCCCCCGTGGAGACGGCGAAGGTCTGCCGGGCGAGGAGGGTCGCGCCCGTGAGCGCGAGCAGCCAGAGCAGCACCAACGGGACGGCCCGGCCCAGGAGTTCGCGCGGCCGTGCCACCGCCCGGTTGTGCAGGGGGCGGAGGAACAGCCAGCCGGCCGTGAGGGCGCCGGCCAGGCTCACCGAGAGCGGCAGCACGGACAGGCTCGCGTCCGCGCCCGCCAGGAACCCCGCGCCGCCCGTCACCTCGACGGAGCCGCCGGCCGCCATCACGACCACCGCGGCGACGACCCGGGGGAACGCGCCGCCGGGCAGATCGCCCGCACCGGCACAGGCCAGCCCGGCCGCCGCGACGGCGGCCATCACGGCGAAGGCCGCGAGGACCGCCACGAGGGCGTCGCGCAGTGCCCCCACGGAGCCCCCCGGAGATGGTGATCTCGTCGTATGGCTCACCCTGCCACCGTAGGCAGCCTCGGCTTGCGGGCACCACCTGAACGGCGCACACAATGGTCCGGCAGGGAACTCCTCCTCCTGGGAAGAAGAGCCCGTGACCACGCAACCTTCCGGCCAGCAGCCGCCGTCACCAGAGCGTCCCTCGGTTCCGCCGTCCGGCCGCCCCACGGGGCCGCCGTCCGGCCCGCTCTCGGGCGGGCAACAGGGACCCCCGCCGCCCCCTCCGCCGTCCGCGCCGCCGGGCGGGCCGGGCGCACCCGGTGGCCCGGGCGGTCCCGGTGACCAGCCGAAGGGCCCGTGGTGGCGATCCGTACCCCGGCTGGCCACCGCGCTCGTAGCCGTGGCGGCCGCCGTGGCACTGGCCGTGGTCCTGACCCGGCCCAGCGGCACCACCGACCAGGCCGGCCGCGAGGTGTTCCTCCAGCCGGTCGCCGCCTCCGGCCCCGACCCGTTCACCGCGTCGACGGCCACGAAGGAGGCCGAGGCGCCGCCGGAGAGCCCGCAACCGTCCCAGGAGCGCACCGCCACGGCCACACCGGCGGGCACCCGGAGCGTGAACGGGGCCTCGCCGGGCGTCTACGGGGGCACCAACAACGTCGCCAGCTGCGACGTGGAGAAGCAGATCAAGCTGCTGGCGGCGGAGCCCGCCAAGAACAGTGCCTTCGCCTCGGCCCTCGGCATCCAGCCGGCGGCCGTCCCCGCGTACCTCCGCTCGCTCACCCCGGTGCAGCTGCGGAACGACACCCGGGTCACGAACCACGGCTACCGCGACGGCCAGGTCACCAGCTACCAGGCCGTGCTCCAGGCCGGGACCGCCGTTCTGGTGGACGACCGAGGGGTGCCGCGGGTGCGCTGCGCCTGCGGGAACCCGCTCGGGCCGCCGGTGGCGCTGCAGGCCAACCCGAAGCGCTACGGGCAGGTGTGGAACTCGTACCAGCCGGCGCGCGTCGTGGTCATCGCGCCGTCGGTGACCGTCGTCAACAAGTTCGTGATCTACGACCACCACGCCCGGCACTGGTACGAGCGCGACCGCGGCGACCACCACGGCAAGCGCGACCGGCCGGTCCCGCCGCCGGTGATCCCGACGCCGACCGTGATCCCGCCGACCGTGACGGTGACCCCGACTCCGAACCCGCGCTCGCCGACGCCGTCCGTATCGCCGACGTCGCCGACCCCGTCGGTCTCACCGTCGGGATCCGAGTCGCCGTCGAAGTCGCCTTCGGAGTCCCCTTCCGAGACGCCCTCGAAGTCGCCTTCGAAGTCGCCTTCGGAGTCCCCTTCCGAGTCCCCCTCCGAGTCCCGCTCCGAGTCTCCGTCGACGTCGCCTTCGGTGTCCGGGACGGCCAAGGAGTCCCCGAAGGCGGAGAGCGTCTCCCCGTCGGTGTCCCCGACGGAGCGCTCGGTGCCGCCGACCCAGCGGAACTCCGTGGAACCAAGAACTCCGGCCCCGCCGACATCGGCGAAGCCGGAGCCCGAACCCCAGGTCACGGTGCGGCCTGAGCTGCCGACGGCGGCGCCCCAGATCTCGCCCCCGGCCCCGCCGCCCCCGCCGTCACCCACGCCGTCCGTGCGCGTCCGGCCCACGCAGGGCAGTGACGGAGGTGCCGGGAACGACAACGGAACACAGCAGCAGCAGGACCAGCAGCAGGACCAGCAACGGAATCAGGACCAGCAGCGGAATCAGGGGCAGTAGCCGGACAGGCACCGGTCGCGGCGGGTGAGCACCTCACCCGCCGCGACCCGTGGCGTGTCCGGGCCCGTCCGGGTGCGGCTAGCGGACGCGGCCGTACATGTTCGGGTTGTACGCGCTGAAGCTGGAGATCCGGACGTTCTTGCCGGGGCGCGGGGCCTCGAGGTACTGGCCGTTGCCGAGGTAGATCGCCACGTGGTGGATCCCGGACGGCGAGCCGTTCGAGGACCAGAAGACCAGGTCGCCGCGGCGCAGTTCGGAGCGGGAGATCGGGGTGGTGGCCCGGTACTGGTCGGAGGCGACGCGGGGGAGCGAGATGCCGGCGCTGCGGTAGGCGGCCTGGACCAGGCCCGAGCAGTCCCACCCGCGGGGTCCGTTGCCGCCCCAGACGTACGGGTCGCCGATGTGGCTGCCGGCGAAGGCGATGGCGGCCTCGGTGCCCTGCCGGACCGGGGTCCCGGAGCCCGTGGAGCCCGAGGATCCGGAGGAACCCGAGGAACCCGAGGAGCCGGAGCCGCCGCCCGAACGGCCCGTGTTGCGCTCGTACTTGTCGCGGTGGCTCGTCCAGCGCCACCGGCCCGTCGCGTCCTTGTACCAGTACACGCGGTCCGTCGCGTCCCAGCCCGCGCGGCCGCGGAAGGTCGGCTCGGAGGTCCGTGCCGTCGACGCCGAACCGGCCGAGGTATTCGATGCCTTGCCGGAGCCGCTGCCCGAACGGCCCGTCTTGGCCAGGTACTTGTCGTAGTACGAGGTCCAGCGCCACCAGCCGGTCTCGTCCTTGTACCAGTACTTCGAGCCGTCCCAGCCCGCGTGCGCCGGGGCCGGCTCGGCCGACGCGGTGCCCGCGCCGGCGCCCATCAGCAAGGTCGCGCCGATGGCTGCGACCACCGCTCCGCGCAGGGTGCAGCGGCGGCGGGCGGCCGAGGCGGTCAGTGCCGTCGTGCCGCGGGCGCAGCCGGTGCAGTCACAGCTGTCGGGTATTTCTTCGGTGAATTCGGGCGTGCGCATGCATGGTTCCTTTTCCATCGGGGGTGTGGTGCTTCAGCGGGCGTCGGCGGCAGGGCCACGCGCCGTGTAGAAGGCCACGGTCAAGTCCTTGACCAGGGCCTTGCGTTCGTAGTCGTCCAGGCTCACGAGCCCGCGGTCGGACATCCGGTGGACGGTGTCGTCGACCGCGTCGAGGACGGAGGTGAGGACGGAGTCGCGGTGGCGGGCGTCGATCGCCGCGATCCGGCGGCGCTGCATCGCGGCGGCGACCTCCGGGGCGTACTCGACGTGCAGCGGCCGCGCGGAGAAGACCTCGACGCCGACGCCCCGGCATTCGGCGGCGAGCAGCCGGGTCAGCTCCTCGCCGACGGCCTCGGTGTCGCGCAGGGTCGCGGGTGTGGGGCCGTCCGGCGCCCGGAAGGAGTCGGCGGGCATCCGCGAGAGCACCCGGGCGGTCGCGGACTCCACCTGTCCGCGCAGGTAGGAGGCGTGGTCGTCGACGGCGAGCAGCGCGCGGGCGGTGTCCTTGACCCGCCAGACGACGAGCACGACGGCGCGCAGGGCGGTGCCTTCGGCGTCGACGACGGAGAGCGGCTCGCTGCGCCAGTGCCGCAGCCGTACGTCGACCCGCGCGTGCCGGCGCAGCGGGTTGGACCAGACGAGTCCGGTACGGCGGATGGTGCCGCGGTAGCGGCCGAACAGGGTCAGCGCCCACGCGTGGCCGGTCCGCCCGCGGCGCAGCCCGCCGAGGGCGAGGACGGCGACGGCGGCGCAGCCCGCGAGGGCGGCCGCCGGCCAGGCCTCGGCGGGGGTGGTGGTGAGGCGGAGGTCCGCGAAGCGGGCCAGGGCGGCGGCGCCGCCCGCGGCGAGGAGCACGGCCGCCACGGCCCACCAGCCGGAGCAGGCCCGGGCCGGGCGCTCGGTGATCTCGGGGTCGAGGACGGGCGGCAGGGTCCGCGTCCGGGTGGTTGCGGTGGGGCCGGGTATCGTGCCGCCGGCCGCGGGCTGCCGGAGGGTGTCCGTGTTGTCGCGGTGGCCGTCGCCGGGGGCCGGCCGCTCGTCGCGGAAGAGGGGGGCCAGGACGACGGGGTCCCGGTAGGGGCGGACGAGCACACCGCGCGAGGCGGCGAGTGCGACGGGTATCCGGCCGGGCTCCGCGCCCTCGCCGGCGGCGGCCGCGCCGTCCCGCCGGCCGTTCCCCTCGTTCCCCTCGCTCCCCCCGTTCTCCACTTCCTCGCCCGGTTCTCCGGTGGTCTTCGGCGCTTGCGACAAGCCACACCCCACACAGCCGTGGGCCCCAACCGTCCCGTGTCGGAGGACCGTTGGCGCCACAAAAGATGATCAAGAACTGATTGATCTTCGCGGAATCGTATAAGCGGACATTCCGGGAAAGGTCCCGACAGGCCGGGACTTAAGTCCCTTTTCCTGCCGATGTGACCGGAGGGTGAGACCCTGGCTGCATGGCCCAGAGGGGAAGGAACCCCGAGGTCGACTGGCCCGCGCGGCCGGACACGAGCCTTGCGCTCAACCGCATGGGCACGTTCGACTGGGACCTCGACAGCGGTCGGATGCACCTCGATCCCACCGCTCTGGAGGTTCTCGACCTGCGCCCGGACGAGTTCACCGGGACCCCCGCCGGACTGCGCTCGCGCATCCTGCCCGCCGAGGAGGCCCGGCTCGACGCCCGCGTCGCGCAGGCGCTGAAGGACGGCCGCAGCCACTACGGGGCGTACGTGCGCAGCCGCCGCCGGGACGGATCACCGGCCTGGACCCACATCCAGGGCCACATCCTGCGGGATCCGGGCGGCCGCCCGTACCGCGTCATCGGCATCCTGCGCGACGCCGCCCACGACCCCGGCGAGCCGGGCGCCGCCGGGGACCAGGCGGAGGGACGGCGCCGCATGACCGGGGTCGTCGAGCGGACCACCGCGATCCTCGCCCACGCCCGCACCGTCAACGACGTGACCGACGTCCTCAAGGACCCCGAGGCCCTCGGCCACCTCGGCGCGGTCAGCGTGATGCTGGGCGTCGTCGACGGCGGCCGCATCCACCTGGTCGCGGAGGGGCAGCTGGGCTCGTACGTACCCGAGATCGAGTACACCCGGATCGACGCGCAGTTCCCGATGAGCGAGGCCGTACGGACCATGCAGCCGGTCTACCTGGCCGCACGGGAGGAGTTCAGGGGGCGCTACCCGCTGCTCTGGCCCTACATCGAGCCGCTGTCCGTGCGCAGCGGGGTCTACCTGCCCCTGATCGCCCAGGGCCGGGTCATCGGCGCGCTCGGCCTGCTCTACCAGCGCGAGGGCGATTTCACCGCCGAGGAGAGGAACCTGCTGATGGCGCTCGGCAGCGGGATCGCACAGAGCCTCCAGCGGGCCATCCTCTTCGAGCAGGAGCACGATCTGGCGGAAGGCCTCCAGCGGGCCATGCTGCCCCGCCGGATCCCCGAGGTGCCGGGCGCGCTGATCGCCGTACGGTACCGGTCGGCGCGGATGGGGCGGGACATCGGCGGGGACTGGTACGACGTCATCCCGCTCGGCGAGGGCCGGGTCGGGGTGATGATCGGCGACGTGGAGGGGCACGACACGGACGCCGCCGCCGTCATGGGCCAACTGCGGATCGTGCTGCGCGCGTACATCGTCGAGGGGCACACCCCGGGCACGGCGATGGCCCGCGCCTCGGCCTTCCTGCGCGAGCTGGCCACGGAACGCTTCGCCACCTGCACGTACGCCGAGGTGGACCTCGCCACGGGCATGCTCCGCATGGTCCGCGCGGGCCACCTCGACCCGGTCGTCCGGCGCGGCGACGGCAGCTGCCACCGCATCCAGGTGGCGGGCGGCCTGCCGCTCGGACTCCCCCCGCGCGAGCACGAGGGCAGCGGCACCGGCTACCCCGTCACCAGCCTCGAACTGCACCCGGGAGACACCCTGCTGCTGTGCACGGACGGCCTGATCGAACGGCCCGGCGCGGACCCCGACAGCGGGATGCGGGAACTCATGGCGGCGGTCCACAGCGGCCCCGTGGATGTCGAGGAACTCGCCGACGTGCTGTGCGACCTGGTCGGGGACTCCGGGGGCGGGGACGACATGGCCCTGCTCCTGCTCCGCCGCCGGGGCACGCCCCCGGCGCGCGGCGGCGGCCCGCTGTGCCAGCGGCTGGAACCGGGCGACACGGAGGCCCCGGCGATGGCCCGGCACCTGATCCGGGCGGCGGCGGCCGCGTGGGGCGCGTGGGACCGGGCCGACGAGATCGAGCTGGCCGCGGACGAGCTGATGACCAACGCCCTGGTCCACACGGACGGCGGAGGCCACGTCAGCATGCGGCTCACGGCGGACGGCCGGATCCGGATCGAGGTCGAGGACTTCAGCAGCGCCCTGCCGAGGCGTCGTGAGGCGGGGGACTGGGCGGTGTCCGGGCGCGGCCTGATGCTGGTGGACCGGCTGTCGGACCAGTGGGGTGTGGAGCCCCGGGGCGGCGGGAAGTGCGTGTGGTGCGAGTTCGCCGTGGCCGCCCCGGCGCAGGCGGGGTGAGGTTCAGACCGCGGCGTACGGGCGAGACATGGCGGTACGAGCCGCCGGGCGGACGCGGGCATCGCCGACTAGAGCCGTACGAGCGTGACCTCCGTGGCCTTCACGCTTGTCCACACCTCCGCGCCGTCGACGACGCCCAGCTCGGCGGCCGCCTCCGGGGTGATCTCCGCGACCAGGTCGGGAGCCCCGTGCGAAGCGACCAGCACGCGCAGCCGGCTGCCGACCGCGGTGATCTCCCGTACGGTGCCCTGCCAGATGTTGCGGGGGCTGCCGCCCGGCTGCTTCCGGTGCACCGACACCGCCTCCGGGGCGATGATCGCGAGCGCCTGCGCCCCCTCCGGAAGCCGCTCGGCGACGACCAGGCGACCGCCCGCCGCCAGGGCGAGTCCGTCGGCCGACGCCGTGCCCGGCCAGGCGTTGCGGCCCAGCATGCGGGCCACCCACGGGGAGCGCGGGTGCCGGGTCACCTCGGCCGGCGGCGCGTCCTGCAGGACGCGCCCGTCGGCGAGTACGAGGACCCGGTCGGCCAGCGACACCGCCTCGACGGGATCGTGCGTCACGATGAGGCAGACCCCGCCGAAGCCGGCCAGGTGCGTGCGCAGGGTGTGCCGCACGTGCGCCCGCGTCGTCTGGTCGAGGGCCGCTAGCGGCTCGTCCAGCAGCAGCAGCCGGGGCCGGGCCGCCAGGGCGCGGGCCAGCGCCACCCGCTGGGCCTGGCCGCCGGACAGCTGGGCGGGCCTGCGCCGGGCGAGGTGGCCGACGCCGAGCCGGTCCAGCCAGGCCTGCGCCTCGAGGCGGGCCTCGGCGCGCGGCACCCCGCGGGCGCGCAGCCCGTAGGCGGTGTTGGCCAGGGCGCTCAGGTGCGGGAACAGTGCGCCGTCCTGCGGGACCCAGGCCACCTGCCGCCTGTGCGGGGGGAGCGCGGTGACGTCGGCGTCGCCGAGCCGGAGGTCGGCGCGGGCGCGGGGGGTGAGGCCGAGCAGGGCGCGCAGCAGGGTGGTCTTGCCGGCGCCGTTCTCGCCGACGACGGCGATGGTGGTGCCGGGCTCGGCGTCGAGGGTGAGCTCGTTGAAGCCGGTGACGGTGGCGTGCAGGGGCCAGTGGCCGCCGGCCGGCTCGGCCACCGGGGCCGGGGACGCTGCCGCTTCCGGGGCGGGGGCGGCCGGGTCTTCGGCCACCGCCGGCCGCTCCGACACCCTGCTCGGGGTTCCCGTCCAGCGGCCGCGCAGCGCGATGAGCACGGCCATGGCGATGGCGAGGAGCAGCAGCGAGACGGAGGTGGCGGCCTCGGGCTGGTCCTGGAGCAGCAGGTAGACCTGGAGCGGCAGGGTCTGGGTGGTGCCGGGCAGGTTCCCGGCGAAGGTGATGGTCGCGCCGAACTCGCCGAGCGCCCGGGCCCAGGTGAGGGCGGCGCCCGCGACCAGGCCGGGGGCCACCATCGGCAGGGTCACGGTGAAGAACACCCGGACCGGCGAGGCGCCGAGGGAGGCCGCGGTCTCCTCGTAACTCTGCTTGAGACCGCCGAGGGCCCCCTCCAGGCTGATCACGAGGAACGGCATCGCGACGAAGGTGGCCGCGACCACCGCGCCCGAGGTGTGGAAGGGCAGGGTGATCCCGAAGGTGTCCTCCAGCCAGGGCCCCAGCAGCCCGCGCCGCCCGAAGCCGAGCAGCAGGGCCACACCGCCGACGGTCGGCGGAAGCACCATCGGGAGCAGGACCAGCGAGCGGACCAGCGCCTTGCCCTTGAACTCGACGCGCGCCAGCAGCCAGGCCAGCGGCACGCCGAGCAGCAGCGAGAGCCCGAGGGCCCAGAAGGACACCAGCAGCGACAGCCGGAGGGCCTCGACCACGCCGGGGCTGGAGAGGTGGGCGCCGAGCTCGCCCCACTGGGTGCGGGTGAGGATGCCGATCAGCGGCAGCAGCAGGAACGCGACGGCGAGCAGCGCGGGCAGCGCGAGGGTAAGGGGGGGCCGGGTGCGGGTGCGGAGTCTGCTCATCGGTTTCCTGGCTGGGGCGGGCGGCGGCGGGCGGCCGCCGTGGGAAGCGTACGCGGCGACCCGCGCGGCGGCCCTCGAAGTGGCCTTCGTAGCGGCCTTCGTACGGCCGGGAGCGCCGGGCACGCCGAGAGGGACTGCCCGTCCCCCCGGACCGGGCAGTCCCTCTGGCTCTCAGCGACGCGCGGGAGTGGTTACGGCTTCTGGAAGCCCGCGTCCTGGAGGATCTTCTGCCCCTCCGGCGAGCTCAGCCAGGCCACGAACGCGGCGGCGGCCTCGGAGTTCTTGGACTGCTTGAGCGTGGCGACCGGGTAGGAGGCGACCACGTTCTGCTCGTCCGGGATGTCCACGGCGGCGACCTTGTCGCCGGACTTGATGGAGTCGGTCTTGTAGACGAGACCCGCGTCGGCCTCGCCCAGCTCGACCTTGCTCAGCACGGCGCGGACGTTGGGCTCCTGCGAGACCGGCTTCACCTCGATCTTCTGGGCGTCGAGGATCTGCTTGCTGTACTTGCCGACCGGGACCTCGGGCGCGGCGAGCACGACCTTGATCTTGGTGTCCGCGAGGTCCTTGAGCGCGCCGACCTTGAACGGGTTGTCCTTGCCCGCCACGATGACCAGGCGGTTCTTGGCGATGACCACGGGCTCGTTGGTCTCGGCCTTGAGGCCGTCCATGGTCTTGGTGTCGGCGGTCGCCAGGGCGTCGGCCGGGGCGCCCTGCTTGACCTGCGCGGCGAGCTCCTGCGAACCGGCGAAGGAGAAGGTGATCTTCGTACCCGGGTGGGTCTTCTCGTACTCGGCGCCGGCCGCCTTGAAGACGTCGGTGAGGGAGGAGGCGGCCAGGACGGTGAGGTTCGCGGCCTTGGGCGCGGCGGAGGCCGAGGCGGAGGAGCCGGCGCCGGGGGCGTCCTTCTTCTCGCTGTCGCCGCTCTTGCCGCAGGCGGCGAGCGGGACGAGCAGGGCGGCGGCCAGAACGGCGGAGGCCGCGCGGCGGCGGGCAGGGGTGGAGATCGGGGACACGAGCGGTGACTCCTCGGTGTTCAGATGCGGTCGATGTGCACGCTGGTGGACTTCACGCGGGCGGTAGCCCGCATTCCGACCTCCAGCCCCAGCTCCTCCACGGCCTCACGGGTGAGGAGGGAGACCAGGCGGTGGGGACCCGCCTGGATCTCGACCTGGGCGGCCACGTCGCCGAGCCGGACGGCCGTGACGATGCCGGGAAAGGCGTTGCGCGCCGAGGTGTACGGCTCTTCGTCCTCGGTGTGGGCACCTTGTCCCACCTCGATGGAGAAGGCGGCCAGGTCGCGGCCGTTGATCAGTCGACGGCCGGTCTCGTCGCGGTGGGTCGTGACCCGGCCGGCGTCGGCCCAGCGGCGCGCGGTGTCCGGGCTGATGCCCAGCAGGCGTGCCGCCTGTCCGATGGTGTAGGACTGCATGTGCGACAAGGTAGGGGCATGTGCCGCGCATTTGCAATCTGCTCGGGATGATGTACCTGGTAAGTGCGATTCCTCTTGTCGCATCCCCCAAAAGTCGTTCCGCGCCGGCCCGGACGCCTCGCTAAAGTCGGGGCATGGCTGAACAGGTATCCCGAACGGGTACGAACACGGACACGGGCACGGTGCGGGTCGACGCGTGGATCTGGTCCGTGCGCCTGACGAAGACCCGCTCGATCGCGGCGACCGCCTGCCGGGCGGGCCACGTGAAGGTCAACGGGGAGCGCGCCAAGCCCGCGCAGTCGGTACGGGCCGGCGACGAGGTACGTCTCTTCCACGCGGGGCGGGAGCGGATCGTGGTGGTCCGGCGGCCCGTGTCCAAGCGGGTGGGCCCGCCCGTCGCCGCGGAGTGCTTCATCGACAACAGCCCGCCGCCGCCGACGCCGATCGAGGCCGCGGTGGTAGGCATCCGCGACCGGGGCGCGGGCCGCCCGACGAAGCGTGAACGCCGCGAGATCGAATCCCTCCGCGGCCGCCAGTAGCCTCCGGCGGCCACCGGTACGGGACACCCCCGGGGCCCGCAGCCCTGCCCCGCGAGCTCAGGCCCAGGCAACCCCGGACCCGGCGGACCCCCGGCCCGGCAGGCCCGGCCCGCGAGCCCCGAGCCCGAGGAGTCCCAGGCCTGGCGAGCCCCGCCGCGCGTGCCCGGGCCCAGGTGAGTCCGGCCCGTGAGTGGCGGGCGCCGGCAGGTCCGGCCCGGCAGCCCCGGGCCCGGCGTGCCCGGCCGACGGGTCCCGGGGCTGGCGAGCCCGGCCGCGCGTGCCCGGGCCCAGGTGAGCCCGGCCCGTGAGTGCCGGGGCCCGGCAGGCCCGGGCCTGGCAGGGGCGCAGCGTGAGTGCCGGGGTGTCGCCCTGGGCGTGAGCACTCGGCGCCGGCTGCGGGTGGGGTGGGGTCAGGTTTTGCGGTACGTGTAGGCCTCCGTCGCGGCCTTGGAGACCTCGGGGGCCGGGGCGCCTGTCGAGGCGGCGATCAGGGCGGATACCGCGCCCTCCAGGAACGGGGCGTCCGCCAGGATCGCGCCCGCGGGGAGTTCGGACTCCGCCAGCAGGGCCTTCACCGTCAGCACCGAGCTGCCGAGGTCGGCGAGCAGTACGATCCCCGCGCCGCGGTTCACCGCCTCCGCGGCCGCGAGGATGCGGTCCGGGCTCGTGCCGAGTCCGCCGCCGGCCGTGCCGCCCGCCGTGGCCAGCGGGGCCACCGGGCCGCCCGCCGCCAGGCCGCGCGCCAGTTCGGCCACCGACTCCGCCACCGCCGCGCTGTGCGACACCAGCACGATGCCCACCAGGTCCGTCACAGTCACAGGGTGCCGTCCGCGACGTCGGCCAGCGCCCCCAGCAGCAGCGCCGAGGAGGTCGCGCCCGGATCCTGGTGGCCGATGCTCCGCTCGCCCAGATAGCTGGCCCGCCCCTTGCGGGCCTGCATCGGCACCGTGGCGAGGGCCCCGTTCTCCGCCGCGTCACCCGCCGCCCGGTACGAGGTGCTCAGTGCGGCCACCCCCGGCACCAGCGCGTCCAGCATCGTCGCGTCGCCCGGCGCCGCCCCGCCGAGCTGGGCCACCGCGCCCACCCCCGCGTACAGGGCCTTCCGCAGCTCCGCGTCGGACACCTCCGCGGCGTCCCCGAGCTCCTTGCCGGCGCGGCGCAGCAGCGTCCCGTACAGCGGGCCCGAGGCGCCGCCCACCGTCGAGATCAGCGTCCGTCCGGCGAGCTGCAGCACCCCGCCCGGCGCCGCCGGGGCCTCCGCCTCCAGCGCCGCGAGCACCGCCGAGAAGCCCCGCAGCAGGTTGCTGCCGTGGTCGGCGTCGCCGATGGGGGAGTCGAGCTCGGTCAGCCGGTCCGCCTCCCGCTCCACCGCGGCCGCGGCGGCCGTCATCCAGCGCCGGAAGAAGTCTGCGTCACGCACCGGGTCTCCTCGCCTCGCACGGGACGGTCCACCGACACCATACGAGTCAGCGGCCCCAGCGCAGCGCCGCCGTCTGGACGGGCGCGTCCCACAGCCGCAGCAGTTCCTCGTCGACCCGGCACAACGTGACCGAACACCCCGCCATGTCCAGCGAGGTGACGTAGTTTCCGACGAGCGTCCGCGCCACCGGCACACCCCTCGCCCCCAGCAGTCGCGCCACCTCTGCGTGGAACCCGTACAGCTCCAGCAGCGGCGTCGCCCCCATCCCGTTGACCAGCGCCAGCACCGGCCCGTCGGCCGGGCCCACCTCCGCCAGCTCCTCCAGTACGGCTCCCACCGCGACTTCCGCGATCTCCCGCGCCGGCATCATCGCGCGCCGCTCCCGCCCCGGTTCGCCGTGGATCCCGACGCCCAACTCCAGCTCGCCCTCCGGGAGTTCGAAGGTCGGGCTGCCCTTGGCGGGGGTGGCGCAGGCGCTCAGCGCCACCCCGAAGCTCCGCGAGGCCTCGTTGACCCGCCGGGCGATCGCGGCGACCCGCTCCAACGGCGCCCCCTCCTCGGCGGCGGCCCCGGCGATCTTCTCCACGAAGAGCGTGGCCCCGGTGCCCCGCCGCCCGGCCGTGTACAGGCTGTCGGTCACCGCGACGTCGTCGTTGACGAGTACGCGCTCGACGCGCAGGCCGTCCTCCTCGGCGAGTTCGGCGGCCATGTCGAAGTTCAGTACGTCGCCGGTGTAGTTCTTGACGATGAACAGCACCCCCTGCCCGGACTCCACGGCCCCGGCCGCCCGCACCATCTGGTCGGGCACCGGCGAGGTGAACACCTCCCCGGGGCAGGCCGCGGACAGCATTCCGTACCCCACGAACCCGGCGTGCAGCGGCTCGTGCCCGGATCCGCCCCCGGACACCAGCCCGACGCGGCCACCCGCGCGCGCGTCCCTCCGTACGACGATCCGCCGCTCGACGTCGACGTCCAGCTCGGGATGGGCGGCCGCCATCCCCCGCAGGGCGTCGGCGACCACGGTCTCCGCAGAGTTGATCAGCATCTTCACGGATGTCTCCCTCAGGTGCCCGGCTGCGACGGAGCGTCGGGGCCAGGCTAGGGGGAGTAGCGCTCCGGCATGACCGATTCGACGCCGTCCAGTTCCCAAATGCAGCGGGGCCCGGTCGGTACGAGGTGCGGCTGGCGCACCATGATCCGGAAGGGGTGGGACGGCTCCTCGGGCAGGACGCCCTCCAGGACCGTGGTCCCCGGCTCGTGTTCCTTGCGGTAGGCGATGACCTTGCCGTCGACGAGGAGCTCGATCTCACCCGTCCTGCCGGGACCCACGTTGACGGTGATCGAGTGGTCCCCGTGGTCCACGTGGAAGTGGTGACTGCGGGACATGGGGCACCTCCACGGAGTCACGACGGCCTGGGCGGCGCCACGGCCGACGGGCATCGCTCGCTCTCCCCATTGTGGGCCCGCCCCGGGCGGACCCGCGCGCGGGCGCGGCGGGCTCCCGGAGCGGGCGTCCTCACCGCGAGGGAGCGACCAGGCCGAACTCGTAGGCCAGGATCACGAGGTGCACGCGGTCCCGGGCGTCGAGCTTGGTGAAGAGGCGGGCCACGTGTGCCTTCGCGGTGGCCACGCTGATGCAGAGTTCGCCGGCGATCTCCGTGTTGGACAGCCCGCGGCCTACGAGGGTCAGGACCTCGCGCTCCCGGTCGGTGATCCCGCCGGCCGCCAGGGGCCGGTGGCCGGAGGAGGGCTCGGGCCGAGCGGCGAACTCCGCGATGAGGCGGCGGGTGACGCTCGGTGCGATGAGGGCGTCCCCGGCGGCCAGGACCCTGATCCCGTCGAGGATGGTCTCCAGCGGCATGTCCTTGACCAGGAAGCCGCTCGCGCCGGCGCGCAGCGCCCCGTACACGTACGCGTCGTCGTCGAACGTGGTCAGGACGAGGACGAGGGTGCGCGACTCCGGATCCGCGTGGATCCGCCGCGTGGCCTCGATGCCGTCCGTGCCGGGCATGCGGATGTCCATGATGGCGACGTCCGGGCGCAGCCGCCGGACCAGGTCCACCGCCTCGTCGCCGTCCCCGGCCTCCCCGACCACCTCCAGATCGGGGGTGTCGGCGATCAGCACCCGCAGGCCGGTACGGATCAGCGGCTGGTCGTCGACCAGCACAACGCGGATCACCGGACCCCCTCCGCTTCCGCGGGGACCGGCAGCCGGGCCGCCACGCGGAACCCGCCTTCCGGGCGCGGTCCGGCGCTGAACTCCCCGTGCAGCAGGCCGACCCGCTCCCGCATGCCGACGATGCCGAATCCGGCGCCCGAGCCCTGGGGTACGGAAGCGAGGGCGGCGGCCCCGGTCCCGCGGCCGAGGTCGACGATGTCGACGGCCAGCACGTCCGGCCGGTGGTCGACCGTCACGGAGCACGCGCGGGTCCCGGAGTGCCGCACCACATTGGTGACCGCCTCCTGGATGACGCGGAAGGCGGCCAGTTCGACGTCGGAGGGCAGTGCGCGACGACGGCCCCGCCACCGCACCTCGATGTTCACCCCGGCGGCCGCCGTGTTCGCGACCAGGCCGTCGAGCGCGGCGAGCCCCGGGGTCGGGTCCAGCGGGACGGACTCCTGGTCGTCGCGCCGCAGGGCGCCGAGCATCCGCCGCAGTCCGGCGAGGGTCTCCCGGCTGGTGGCCTCGATGGCTTCCAGCGCGCCCCGCGTCTCGGCGGGCTGCGTGTCCATGACCCGGCTGCCCATGCCGGCCTGGATGGCGATGATGCCGATGTTGTGCGCGACCATGTCGTGCAGCTCCCGGGCGATCCGCAGCCGCTCGGCCGTGACCGCCTGGCGGGTGGACTGTTCGCGCACCGTGTCCGCGTGCGCCCGGCTCTGGTGGACCGTGTTGCCGACCAGCCAGGCGATGGCGGTGGTGGCGGTCAGCAGGACCGGGGCCGCGAGGCTGAAGGCGTACTCCATCGCCCATCGCCAGAAGGTGTGCCCCGCCACCAATGCGACCGGCAGCGCGGCGGCCAGGACCGAGACGCGCCGGGGGCGGGTCGCCGCGATGTAGCCCACCACCCCGTCGCCCAGCAGGAACAGCACGATCGGGGTCTCCCGCACCTCCATCCCGAGGGAGAAGAGCGTGCCCGCGAGGGCCAGGGCCAGGGCCGCCAGCGGCGCGCGCAGCAGCAGGAACGCGCCCAGGGTCGTGACGATGGCCGTGACCAGGAGCGGGGCGTCCTCGATGTTGCCGTGGTAGCGCAGCAGCCGGCGCAGCTCGTCCGGCCGCTGGAAGGTGCGCATCAGGATGAGGGCCGACCAGAAGCCCCCCACCCACACACCCGCCGGCAGGCGCTTGAGCAGCGGTGGACGCGGAGTTGCGATCATCCGACGATCGTAGCCACGCGGCCCGTCCCCGGCATTGGCCCACGGGATTAAGCCCCCGGGCCACCCCCTGCGCCGCAGGGTGTGGACCGTCGGCCGATGCCCGCTCCACGCCCTCACCGGCACCGTGGACCCATGATCGAAGCGACCCGACTGACCAAGCGGTACGGCGACACCGCCGCCGTCGACGACCTGACCTTCACGGTGGCCCCCGGCAGGGTCACCGGCTTCCTGGGCCCCAACGGCGCCGGCAAGTCCACCACCCTCCGGATGATCCTCGGCCTGAACACCCCCACCAGTGGCTCCGTCACCGTGGACGGGGTCCCCTTCTCGTCCCGCCCGCGCGGACTGCGCCACGTCGGCGCACTGCTCGACGCGCACGACGTCCACGGCGGGCGCACCGCCCGGGCCCACCTGTCCGCCCTGGCCCGGGGCAATCGCCTCCCGCTCTCCCGCGTCGACGAGGTGCTCCGGGAGGTCGGTCTCGCGAAGGCGGCGCGGCGGCGCATCGGCGGTTTCTCCCTCGGGATGAAGCAGCGCCTCGGCATCGCGGGGGCGCTGCTGGGCGATCCGCCGGTGCTCCTGTTCGACGAGCCGCTCAACGGCCTCGACCCCGAGGGAGTGCTGTGGGTCCGCGGCCTGTTCCGCAACCTGGCCGCCGAGGGGCGGACCGTGTTCGTCTCGAGCCACATGATGGCCGAGATGGAGGCCACCGCCGATCAGCTCGTCGTCATCGGCCAGGGCCGGCTGATCGCCGACCAGAGCCTGCGCGAGTTCTCCGACCGCCACGCCAAGCGGGGCGTGATCGTGCACACCCCCGACCTGGCGGCACTCGATGCCGTGCTGCGCGCGGAGGGCGCGTCGGTGCGCCGGGAGGGCGGGGCGGAGGGCCGGGTCACGGGCCTGAGCGCGGCCCGGATCGGCGAGCTCGCCCACCGGCACGGCATCGTGCTGCACGAACTCGCCACCCACACCTCGTCCCTGGAGTCGGCGTTCATGTCCCTCACCGCCGACAGCGTCGAATACCTCGCGGGAGAGACCCGATGAACGCACCGGCCCCCCGGTTCACCGATCTGCTCGCCGCCGAGTGGATCAAGATGCGCTCGCTCAGGTCGACGTACTGGGTGCTCGTCCTCAGCGCCCTGGTCGCGATCGCGATCAACGTGAACGCCGTCCACGCGGACCTGCCGTACATCGACCAGCCGCCGCCCCCGGCGCACGACATGCGGCCCTTCAAGTACGACCCGCTGCACCGGGGCATGAACGACATCGCCGCGGCCCTCGTGGCGCTGGCCGCGGCCGCCTTCGGCGCGATCACGGTCTTCGGCGAGTACGCCACCGGAATGATCCGCACCACGCTCGCCGCCGTGCCCGACCGCCGTGCGGTGATCACGGCCAAGGTGGTGCTGGTCGCGGGGATCGCGCTCCTGCTCGGTACGGCCGTCTCCGTCACCTCCTTCTTCACCACCAACGCGATGCTGGCCTCCCGCCACGTCGGGCTCTCCCTCCGCGACCCGGGCTGCCTGCGGGCCGTCGCGGCGTACGCACTGGTCGTCCCGGTCTGCGGGCTCGTCGGGATGGCCTTCGGCGCCGTGCTGCGCCATGCCACGGCCTCGATCGTCGGCGTCGTGGGGATGATCTTCATCGTGCCCATGCTCTTCGGCGGCGACAGGTACCGGTTCCTGAAGGAGATCGGCAACCACCTGCCGATGGCCGCGCGGTCCCGGCTGGGACTGAACCCCGACTCCTACACCACCCTGGGCGCGTACCCGGGGACGATCACGGGGGCCTGGATCGCGCTGGCGGGGTGGGCGCTGGTCTCGGCGGCCGTCGCCGTGACCGTCGTACGGCGCCGGGACATCTGAGGGCACGTACGGAAGGGCCGCCGCCGGTGTCCGGCGGCGGCCTCCGCGGCGGGGCGCCGGGCTTCAGCCGGTGAAGCCGGCCGTGATGGAGGTGAACTGCCAGTCGCTCTGGGCGATGCCGGAACAGGTCTCCTGAAGCCCGCCGCCGGGGCAGCCCCGGTCGCGGTTCACGGACCAGAAGGCGAGGCGGGCGATGTGGTGGGAGTTGGCCCAGTCGCGGATGTCGGTCCAGTTCTGGACGGTCGTGGTCTCCTGGGTGTCGCTGATGCCGTTCATGCCGGAGATGCCGATGTGGGCGTAGGCGGTCGCGTCGTTCCAGCCGAAGGTGGACTTGAGCTTGGTCTTGAGGCCCTCGGTCGCGCTGACCGTGCTCGCGTACATGTCGGTGGAGGCGTTGCCGAAGTCGAACGGCATGATGGTGAAGACGTCGATGTCCGCGCCCAGCGCGCTCGCCTGCTCGATGAGCCGGTTGCCCCACGGGGTCGGGCCGGTGGTGCTGGTGCCGAAGGTCAAGATGGTCTTCAGGCCGGGGTTGTTCTGCTTGACGATCTTGAGGGCGCCGAGGATCCGGTCCTGGACCACGGCGTTCTCGAACTCGTCGGTGTTCTCGATGTCCACGTCGATGGCCTTGAGCCCGTACGCGTCGATGACCTTCTGGTAGGCGCCGGCCAGGGCCTCGGGGGTCGCGCAGTTGGGGCCGAGCTTGTTGCCCTGCCAGCCGCCGATGGAGGGGACGACGTCGCCGCCCGCAGCGCGGATCGAGGCGATGGTGCTCTGGTCCACGCCGCCCGTCAGCGGCCGCTGGCCGTCCCAGGACGGGTTGCAGCCGCCGGAGGAGAGGATGAACGCCATGGTGAACCACTTCGCGCCGGTCGCGTTCATCACGGTGGTCGCGCTCGGAGGGTTGCCCCAGCCGAGGTAGAGGTAGGGCGCGGCCTGCTTGAAACCGGTCGGGGTCGTCCCGTTGTCGGTGGTGACCGAGACGCCGGCGGAGGAGGCCGAGGCGTTGCCCGCGAGGTCGCGGGCCCGGACGGTGAACGTGTAGGCCGTGGCGGGGGTCAGACCGGTGACGGTCGCGCTGGTGCCGGTGGACGTGGCGACCTGGGTGGCGCCCGCGTAGACGTCGTAGCCGGTCACGCCCACGTCGTCGGTGGAGGCGGCCCAGGCGAGCGAGGCACTGGTGGAGGTCTTGCCGGTGGCGGCCAGGCCGGTGGGGACGGTGGGCGCCTGGGTGTCGGCGCTGCCGCCGGGGCCGTCGAGGGTGACGTCGTCGGCGTGGTAAGTGCCCTGCCCGTACCAGCCGTTGAGGTACACGTCCGCGCTGGTCTGGGAGGCGCCCGTGGTGAAGGTGACGGTGAGCCGGGAGTAGGCGCCGGCGGAGCTCGTCCAGGTGGAGGCGCCGCCGGTGACCCCGAGGTACACGTAACTGCCGCGGACCCAGGCCGAGAGGGTGTAGGTGGTGCTGGGCCGGACGGAGACGGACTGGCTGCACTTGGCGTTGTCGGAGGCGGTGGCCGCGCCGGCCAGTGCCTTGGTGCCGCCGTGTACGGGGGAACTCACCACGGAGCCCAGGCCCCCGCTGCACGACCAGCCGGCCGGGGTGCCGGCCGCTTCGAAGTCGCCGTTCGCGAGCAGGTTGGCGCCGAAGGCGGAGCCGGGAGCCGTCAGCACCGCGGCCGCGCCGAGCACGGCGGCGCCCAGGCCGCAGACGAGGCGGGTGCGGGCGTTGGTGCGGGTGCGTGTGGGGGTACGCAAGGAAGGGCCTCCAGTGGGGTGGGGGCGGCGGCAACGCCGTTGCGGGCGGCGGTAGTTGGGGTGACCGCGGCCTCGTGACCGGGAACCTAATCTTCCGGATGCTTCGCCGTCAATAGGTCTGGACCAATTGACCTGACCTCGCCGTGCGCACCGCTTATTCGTGCATGTGTTCGGTTCCCGGGGTTAGGGTGGGAGCACGTACGCAGTCCAAGGCCTTCAGGGCTCGCTCTTCGACCAGGGCGACGAGATCAGGTTCGGCCCGCTGGAAGGCCTGCGGCGGACCGACCTCGGGGCCGGGGCATGGGTCGACCGCCTGCCCGGCTGGCTCAACGGCGCCGACGCGCTCTTCGAGCGGCTCGCCGCCGACGTGCCCTGGCACGCCGAACGGCGGCAGATGTACGAGCGCGAGGTGGAGGTGCCACGGCTGCTCGCCTTCTACGCGGACGGCGAGGCCCTCCCACACCCCGCGCTCACCGAGGCCCGCGACACGCTCACCCGCCACTACGCGGCCGAACTCGGCGAGCCCTTCACCACCGCCGGGCTGTGCCTGTACCGGGACGGCCGCGACAGCGTCGCCTGGCACGGCGACCGCAACGGCCGCTCCGCCACCGAGGACACCATGGTCGCCATCCTCTCGGTCGGCGACCCCCGCGACCTGGCCCTGCGCCCCCGCGACGGCGGGCCCGCCCTGCTGCGGCTGCCGCTCGGCCACGGCGACCTCGTCGTCATGGGCGGCTCCTGCCAGCGCACCATGGAGCACGCCGTACCCAAGTCGACGCGGGCCGTCGGGCCGCGCATCAGCGTCCAGTTCCGCACCCGGGGCGTGCGCTGAGCGCGGTTGCGGGCTCAGGGGAGGGCGGCCAGGCTGGAGCGCATGGATCTCGGCGCATTCTCCGTCAGCCTCGCCGTACGCGACATCGAGGCCTCCAGGGCGTTCTACGAGAAGCTCGGCTTCGCCGCGCTCGGCGGGGACCCCGCGCAGAACTGGCTGATCCTCAAGAACGGCGACCACGTCATCGGGCTGTTCCAGGGCATCATCGAGAAGAACACCCTGACCTTCAACCCGGGCTGGGACTCGAACGCGGCGGCGCTCGACTCCTTCACCGACGTGCGTGATCTGCAGCGCGAGCTGAAGGCGCGGGGCGTGGAGTTCCTGACCGAGGCCGACGAGTCCGGCTCGGGTCCCGGCCACTTCGTCATCGTCGACCCGGACGGCAATCCCATCCTCGTCGATCAGCACCGCTGAGCGGTCGGCACTGCTCAGCCGTCGGCGTCTCCGGGCGGCCGGTCAGGCCGAGCCGGGGTCCTTCCCCGGGCGGACCGCGGCGGCCGCAGCCTGCAGGGAGCGCAGGGCCAGCAGCAGGACCCCGATGTCGTCGAGGTACACCGGGTCCGGGACCAGGTCCACGGGGGAGACCGTGTACACCACGGCGACCCAGAAGAGGGCCTTGTCGCGCAGTGGGATCCCCGAGTCGAGCAGCAGCCGGCGCGCCTTGAAGACGCGTACGAGCAGCACGGCCGCGGCGATCGCGAGCCCCGCCGCGATGACCGCGGCCAGTGTGAGCCAGGCCTTTCCGTCCATGTCGCCCCTTATACCCCGATGACGGCCCCCGCTACCGCGGGACGCTACGCGCCCTGCGCCCGCAGCCGGCGGCCGACCTCGCCCAGCCCGTCGGCGAGCGCGTCCAGCTGCGCCGGGGTCAAGACGTCCACGAGGGCCTCCCGGACGGTCGCCACGTGCCCCGGCGCGGCCGCCTCCAGCTTGGCCGCGCCCGCGTCGGTGAGGACGGCGAAGACCCCGCGGACGTCGGAGGGGCAGCTGCGGCGCCGGACCAGGCCGGCCTTCTCCAGCTGGGTGACCTGGTAGGTCAGCCCGCTCTTGGAGTTGATCAGGCCGTTCGCGAGCTCCGTCATCCGCAGCTCGCGCCCGGGGGCCGCCGCGAGCCGTACGAGGATCTCGTACTGCGGGTGCGAGAGCCCGGAGTCGTCCTTGAGCTGCTGGTCGAGGCGCCGGTTCACCAGGGCGGACGCGGCCAGGAACCCGCTCCAGGCCCGCATCTCACGGTCGTCCAGCCATCTCGTTTCAGCCATGGCCCCACCCTACACGGGTTGTTCGAATTTGAATCACTGGCTAGGGTCTGTACCTGCGGTTCGAATTTGAACAACCTGGAAGGATCCCCCCATGAGCACCCCCACCGCCACGATGAAGCCCTCGGCCTCCACCGCGGCCCCGGCCCTCCCCGCGGCCCTCTCCACCCCCGGCCACGATGTCGGCCTGCTGATCCTGCGCCTCGTCCTCGGGCTGACCATGGCCGCCCACGGCGCCCAGAAGCTCTTCGGCTGGTTCGGGGGCGGCGGCATCAGCGGTACGGGCAAGTTCTTCACCGCCAGCGGCTATCCCGCCGGTGACGCCATGGCCGTCCTCGCCGGCCTGACCGAGACCCTCGGCGGCCTCGGCCTCGCCGTGGGGCTGCTCACCCCGCTCGCCGGCGCGGCCGTCGTCGGCACCCTCATCAACGCCATCGCCGTCCACGGCGCCGGATCCTTCTTCGCCCCGCAGGGCATCGAGTACGAGATCCTCCTGACGGCGGCCGCCACGGCCCTCGCCCTCACCGGCCCCGGGCGGTACGCCTTCGACCGCTTCCTGCCCGTCCTGCGCGCCCACCGGCTCAGCCACGGAGCCCTCGCCCTGGCCGTCGGCATCGTCCTCGCGGGCGCGCTGCTCCTCGTACGCGGCTAAAACTTGATCCGCAATTCACCAGAGGGTGAGCTGTGGATTGCGTCCGGGGCGGCGTCCGGGCTTTCCGGCGTGGTCACGCACGGGGCGTGTCTCATCCGGGGTTGCTCGGGGCCGCTTTCCGGCAGTTCGGTGAGCAGAGGTCCCGCGCTGGGGCGGAACTGCCACGCGACCAGCACCCCGAGAGGTGTTCTGGCACGGTGTGGTTGACTCACGCAGGGCTTCTTCCAGCCCTTCGGAAAATACGATCTGTGCGTGCCGGGACATGGTGGTGTCCAGGTGTGCGGTCTTGGGGTCGTCCACGTCGGTGAGGCGGACGAACACGGCGAGCGCGGCGGACACAAGGTCTCTCTTGCCGACGAGGCCGCAGGCGGTGCACTGGTGTTCCCGGTCCCGCAGCGTCTTCTTCACGGGCTCACCGCACAGGCAGTGCTGGGACAGGGCCGTTGACCAGGTGGAGGCCCGTACGAGCCGTCCGCCCGCTGCCCGGCATTCGCGGTCGAGGGCGGTGATGAGCAGGCCGGGCGTGGTCTGGGAGAGGCGTTTGCCCCACAGCCGGTACCAGGTGCGGATGTCGCAGTCCTCCACCACGAGCACGGGGCCGTGGGCGGCGATGATCTGACGGGCCGGGTTGCGGGCACGGTGACGGCGGTGTTCGGCTGCGCTGGCTGCGTGTTCGGCCTGACGGGCCCGCGTCTTCCGGTAGGCCGTGGACAGCTTGTCCCGCCGGAACGCCTGCTTCGGTACTCCGTCCAGCCGGGCGCGCTCGGCGTCGGTGAGCACGATTTCGGTGGACGCCGGGGCGCCCGTGGTGGGGTCCAGGTTCATCGGGAAGGACACGACGGACAGGTTGGAGACGTTGCCGTCCACGCCACCGATTCGGTCCAGGGCGGCGGCCTGTTCGCGCATCTGCCGTATGGCGGGGGCGGTGTAGCCGGGGCCGAGGATCATCAGGTGCGCCTCGTACGCCCAGCCGCCCGGCGCGGACGCCTTCCGACGGCGGACGAGGTCGACCTTGTGCCAGCGGCCGGGGTTGGTGAGGAAGTGCTCGACGCGGGCGTACTGGCCGGGCTGTTGCGGCACCCGCACCGGGAGCACGAGGTCACCCGCGCTGGAGTAGGGGCCGCCCGCGAACACCACGGCGAGGGCGCCGGTGTGGTCCCACCACGTTGCCTTACGCATCAGCGGCTTACCGGACGCGGTGGTCTTTCCGGTGGGCACACTGCTGGTCGGAAGTACGGGCTTGGGCATCCGCCGGGGCTGCATCAGGGGATGCCGGCCGCCGCCGGTGTAGGTCATGGCGTGGCCGTGGAGAGTGCCGGCGAGGCGAAAGGTCTCCCACTTGTTGACGGTGGTGTGGGAGCGGGCGCGGCCGGGAATACGTGTGAAGTCGTGCCAGCGCCCGGTCTTCGGGCGTCCGAAGCGCTGGCCTGTGGCGTCGGGGAACAGGTGCCGCTGCACCCCGTTCCACACCTCATCGGCCATGTGCATCGCAAGGGCCTTCGACGCGTGGTGCTTGAGGTGCCCGGCGCCTTCGAGGTGCTTGTACGCGGAACGTTCCAGGGCCTCACGGGACAGGCCGAGACGCTGCCGTACGGCCTTCATCCCGTCACGGTCGCGCTCGTGCTTCGCCGCCCAGAACGCGTCGACCTTGTACCGCCGGCTCAAAGAGCTACCGCCGCAGCGTCAACGTGCAGTTCGCCTTCCGCGTGAGCGACCCGCGCGTCATCGCCGTCGGCGACGCCTGGCCCGGCAACCGCAACGACATCGTCGTCTTCCGCGCCACCATGACCCAGCAGATCGCCGGACACCGGCTGACCATCAGAGACGGCGCGTACCGCAGCGCCCCGGAGTCCTCACCAGCCGGAACAAGAGCAAGCCGTTCGCCAGGCGGCGGGCATGGGCCGAACACGGCATCGCCCGCCTCAAGGACTACCGCGCCCTGCGCCAGCGCCGGCGCCGAGGGGCCGCGATCAACGACACCACCCCGCGCCGTCGCCGTCCTCGACAACCTCAAGATCGACAACGCGTCATTACGGATCAGGTCTTAGTGCACCGGCGGGTGTCCGGGGTCCGAGCTGATTGACTCCGGGCATTTGGGGGAAGATCGCACAAATGACACAACCCATCGAAGACTACGCACTCATCGGCGATCTGATGACCAGCGGACTGGTCGGCCGCGACGGGTCCATCGACTGGCTGTGCCTGCCGCGCTTCGACTCCGGCGCATGCTTCGCGAAACTCCTCGGCGACGAGGAGAACGGCCACTGGCGCATCGCACCGCTCGCGGCCCTCGACAGCGAGCGGTGCACCCGCAGGGCCTATGTGGACGGCTCGCTGATCCTGGAGTCGTACTGGGAGACGGACACCGGCACCGTCAAGGTCATCGACTTCATGCCGCAGCGCGACGTCGCCCCCGACGTGATCCGCATCGTCGAGGGCGTCTCCGGCCGGGTCAGGATGCGCAGCACCCTGCGCCTGCGGTTCGACTACGGCCACGTCGTCCCCTGGGTGCGGCGCAGCGACGGCGACGGCGACCGCGTCGCCGTCGCCGGACCGGACTCCGCCTGGTTCCGCAGCGAACCCCCGGTCCGCACCTGGGGCGAGGAGAACAGCACCCGCTCCCAGTTCCCGATCGCCGCCGGACAGCGCGTCGCCTTCGTGCTCACCTGGCACCCCTCCCACCAGCCGCGCCCCGAACCCGTCGACCCGTTCGCGGCCCTGGAGCAGAGCCTCGACGACTGGCGGGAGTGGACCTCCCAGTGCCGCTACGAGGGCCCGTACCGGGAAGCGGTCACCCGCTCCCTGATCACCCTCAAGGCCCTCACCTACGCCCCGACCGGCGGCATCGCCGCCGCGGCCACCACCTCCCTGCCCGAGGAGATCGGCGGCGTCCGCAACTGGGACTACCGCTACTGCTGGCTGCGCGACTCCACCCTCACCCTGGACTCGCTCATCGCCACCGGCTTCCTCGACGAGGCCCGCGCCTGGCGCAGGTGGCTGCTGCGCGCGGTCGCGGGTGATCCCGCCGACCTCCAGATCATGTACGGGCTCGCGGGCGAGCGCCGGATCCCCGAGGCCGAGCTGCCGTGGCTGCGCGGCTACGCCGGCTCCGCGCCCGTCCGGGTCGGCAACGCCGCCGTCGACCAGCTCCAGCTCGACGTGTACGGGGAGGTCATGGACTCCCTCCACCTGGCCAGGTCCGCCGGGCTGCCCGCCGAGCACCACTCCTGGCGCATCCAGCTCGCGCTCCTCGACTTCCTGGAGCGCAACTGGCACCGCCCCGACGAAGGGCTGTGGGAGGTCCGCGGCCCGCGCCGCCACTTCGTGCACTCCAAGGTGATGGCCTGGGTCGCCGCCGACCGGGCCGTGCGCACGCTGGAGCACGACCCCTCGCTCGACGGCGACGTGGAGCGCTTCCGGGCCATGCGCGAAGCGGTGCACCGCGATGTGTGCGAGAACGGCTTCGATGCCGAACGCGGCACCTTCACCCAGTACTACGGCTCGAGCGAACTCGACGCGGCGACCCTGCTCATCCCCAGGGTCGGCTTCCTGCCGCCCGACGACCCGCGCGTCATCGGCACGGTGGACGCCGTGCGCGCGGAACTCGGCAGCAGCGGGCTGGTCCGCCGCTACAGCATCGAAGGGCCGGCCGTCGACGGACTGCCCGGCGGCGAAGGGGCCTTCCTGGCCTGCTCGTTCTGGCTGGCCGACGCCCTGCACATGACGGGCCGGGAGAAGGAGGCCCGTGACCTCTTCGAGCGGCTGCTGGCCGTACGCAACGACGTGGGCCTGCTCGCCGAGGAGTACGACCCCGTCGCCGGACGCCAACTCGGCAACTACCCGCAGGCGTTCAGCCACGTCGGACTCGTGAACACCGCGCTCACCCTGGGCGGCGGCTGACCGGCGGCCCGCCGGCCCCCGTACGCGCGCGGGCCGCGCGCCCCTCCCCGGTGGAGGTGCACGCGGCCCGCGGTGTCGGGACGGGCGGAACGCGGACTCGTACTACGCGGCCGGGCCCTGGCCGTCCTCCGGGATGCTGACGAGCCAGCGCGTGTCCTGGCGCGGGCGCAGGTACAGCGCCCAGTACAGCGTGGCCACAGCGGTGATCCCGCCGGTCCACAGCAGGAACTGGACCTCCTGCTGGGTCAGGATGTACGCGAACACCGCGATCAGCACGATCGGTACGGCCGGCCACAGAGGCATCCGCCAGGCGGCCGTCTGGCCGTGCGCCCCGCGCCGGCTGAACAGCGCGGCGATCGCGACGAGCAGGTACATGCCGGTCACGGAGACGCCGGTGACGCCGTACAGGGTGTCGAGGTTGACGAAGCACAGCGCAGCACCCGGGACTCCGACGACCAGGGTGGCCACCCACGGGGAGCCGAAGCGGCCCAGCTTGGCCAGCGCGTTGTTCACCGGCATCGGCCAGGCGCGGTCGCGGGCGGAGGCGAACAGCACGCGGGAGTTCTGGATGACCATGACGATGCCCGCGTTGACGATGGCGAGGGCCACGCAGAGGCTGACGAAGGTGCCGACGGCGGAGTTGGACCAGGCGGTCACCATCCCGCCGAGGTCACCGGCGGCCAGCGCCTCCAGGTCGGGGGCGCCCATCGTGATGGCGATGACCGGGACCAGGATGACGGCGCTGGAGATGGCGAGGGTGGCGAGCACCGTGCGGGCCACGTTGCGCTTCGGGTTCTCCAGCTCCTCCGAGAGGTAGACGGCCGTCGAGAAGCCCTGGGTGACGAACAGGGCGATGGCGAGCCCGGAGACGACCATCCCCGCGGTGACCGCGGAGATGCCGCCGCCCTCGGCCGCGACCGTGCCGTGCACGAGCGCGTCGGCGCCGCGCTCGCTGTGCGCGAAGCCCAGTACGGCGACGAGCGCCGCGGCGACCACTTCGAGCACCAGGAACACACCGGTGATCCAGGCGTTGGCCCGCAGGTCGAGGAGGCCGGCGAGGGTGGCGAGCAGCATCACGGCGCCACCGGCGACCGGCGCCGGTATCTCCACCACGGGGGCGAGGTAGTCGGCCGTGCCCATGGCGATCACGGGCGGCACGATCATGACGACCAGCAGGGACAGGACGAAGACGAGCCACCCGGCGAGCCGGCCGGCCAGGGTGGAGACCATCGCGTACTCGCCGCCGGCGCTGGGGATGAGCGTCCCGAGCTCCGAGTAGCAGAACGCGACGCCGATACAGAGCAGCGAGCCGATCGCGATGGTCAGGGCCGTCCAGGTGCCGAGACCGGCGAACAGGTCGGGCACGACGACGAAGAGGGTCGAGGCGGGCGTCACGCACGAGAGCGTCAGCAGAGTGCCGCCGACGACGCCGATGGAACGCTTGAGCTTCTGGGGGACGGGCCCGGTCTCGGGGGAGAGGGCCTGTGGTGCGCTGATCGTGTCAGTCATCGGTGCGGTGTTCCGATCGGCAGGTGCGGGGAATGAGCGGGGGAGCTGTATCGCCTCCGGGGCGGTGGTGAGCAAGTGGTTCCGTGGCTCCCGGGCCGACATGCAATCCCCGCGAGATCCGCAGGTCAATAGCTGTTCACCTGCGGATTCCGTCGTCCCGGGCGCTGCCGGGCACCCGATACGGCGTAAAGGCCGTGTTAAGACGGCATGAGGGGCGGGTGCGGGAACCGCAGCTCACCCGCCGAAGAATTTCCCTCCGCTTTGCCGGACGGCGCCCGCATGCCGGACACCCCGTCAGGGGGGTTGTCCGGCATGCGGCATCCGACCCGATGCGTTCAGCGCTTGCGGTACTGCCGGGCGTCCTCGGCCGCCGCGAGGACCGAGTCGAGGTCGCCGCCGATCGCCGCGGTCAGGGTGATGGCCATGGCGCCCTCCAGGAACGGCGCGTCCACGATCCGGGTGTCGGCCGGCAGCGGCGAAGGGCTCTCGGCGAGCAGCGACTTGAGGGTCAGCACCGCGCTGCCCATGTCGCACAGCACCGCCACGCCGTGGCCCTCGTCCACCTCGCGGGCGGCGGCCAGGATCAGGTCCGCGCTCGTGCCGATGCCGCCGTCCGGGGTGCCGCCCGCGACCGCGAGCGGGGCGGGGTCGACGGAACCGAGCAGGGCGCCCGACAGTTCGGCCACGGACGCGGCGACCTTGGCGCTGTGCGACACCAGGACCACCCCGACGCGGCCCGTACGGGTCCCGCGCGCGGGCTCGGTGCCGGGGTCCGATGCGGCGACGGCCTCCGCGACCGGCTGCGCGACGGCCTCCGCGACCGACTCCGCGACCGGGCCCGGCTCCGCTCCTGCCGGGACCTCGGTGGCGTCGACCGCCGTACGCAGGGCCTCCATCAGCAGGGCCACCGAGTTGGCCCCGGCGTCCTGGTGGCCGACGCTCCGCTCGCCCAGGTAACTGGCCCGCCCCTTGCGGGCCTGGAGCGCGGCCGTGCCGTCCGCGCCCGCGCGCGCCGCCCGGCACGCCTCGTCCAGGGCCTCCCGCAGCGGGCGGCCCGCCCCGGCGGCATCGGACAGCGCCGCGATGCCCGGAGCCAGCGCGTCCACCAGCGTCGCGTCGCCGACCTCCGCACCGCCCAGCTTCTGTACGGACTTCAGGCCCGCCCCCAGCGCGTCCGCCAGCTCGGCACCCGTCGGGACGGCGGTGGCGCCGAGCACCTTGCCGGTGCGGCGCAGCGCCGTCCCGAACAGCGGGCCGGACGCGCCGCCCACGGTGTTGGTCAGCGTGCTCCCGGCCAGGGTGAGCAGCTCCCCGGGGGTCTCGGGCCGGGCCTCGGCCACGGCGGCCCCGACGGCGCCGAAGCCCCGTACGAGGTTCGCCCCGTGGTCCCCGTCGCCGATGACGGCGTCGAGCTCGGTGAGGCGCGCGCTGTCACGGCGTACGAGACGGTCGGTCTCGGCGAGCCAGCGACGGAAGTAGGCGGTGTCCAGAACGGGCGCGGGAGTGGTGGTCGACGTGGTCGTCATGGGGATGGCTCCTCGGAACGGAAAGCGGGTGTGGCGAACGGGTTCAGCAGCCCCAGCGCAGGGACGGGGTGTCGACCGGCGCGTCCCACAGGCGCAGCAGCTCGTCGTCCGCACGGCACAGGGTGAAGGTGCAGCCGGCCATGTCCAGGCTGGTGACGTAGGAGCCGACCAGCGAGCGGGCCACGGTGATCCCGCGTTCGGCGAGGACCCGCCCGGCCTCGGCGCGCATCACGTACAGCTCGATCGGCGGTGTCCCGCCGAGCCCGTTGACCAGCAGGATCACCGGCGCGCCCGCCGCCTCGGGGAGGTCGGCGAGGATCGCGTCGAGCATCGCCCCGGCCGTCTCGGCGGCGGTCATCACGGTGCGGCGCTCGCGGCCGGGCTCGCCGTGGATGCCGATGCCGAGCTCGATCTCGTCCGCGCCCAGCTCGAAGTTGGGGCTGCCCTTCGCGGGTGTGGTGCACGAGGACAGCGCCACCCCGTAGCTGCGCGAGCGGCTGTTGACCTTGCGGGCGACCGCGGCGACCTCGGCGAGCGTCGCGCCCTCCTCCGCCAGCGCGCCCGCGATCTTCTCCACGAACAGGGTCGCGCCGGTGCCGCGGCGGCCCGGCCCGCCCTCCGCCGCGGTCACCGCGACGTCGTCGTCGACGACGACCTGCTCGACCTTGACGCCCTCGTCCTCGCAGTCCTCCGCGGCCATCGTGAAGTTGAGGATGTCCCCGGTGTAGTTCTTCACGATGTGCAGGACGCCCGCGCCGGAGTCGACGGCGGCCGTCGCCGCCGCGATGGTGTCCGGCACCGGCGAGGTGAAGACCGGCCCGGCCACGGCGCCCGCCAGCATGCCGCGGCCGACGAAGCCGGCGTGCAGCGGCTCGTGCCCGCTGCCGCCGCCGGAGAGCAGGGCGACCCTTCCGGCCGCCGGCCCGCCGGCCCGCGTGACGATGCCCCTCTCCGCTTCCACCGACAGCTCCGGATGGGCGGCTGCCATTCCGTTCAGAGCGTCGGCGACGACACTCTCCGGGGAATTGATGAGCTTCTTCACGGGAGCCTCTCTCCTGATTTCTGGAATGCGGAAATGAAAGCGGGAAACGGGAATTCCGCTCCCTCTTCCAGGCCGCCTGCCAGGCACGTTACCCGGTGTCATACCTAGCAGGGGGCGGGTCGTTGGTCCCGGATCCGGGCGCGGAAGGGCCCCTCTGGAGCCGTTGATCCATACATTCCGCGTGCATTGCGGTCAATCCGCTGATCCGTGATAGGGATGAAATGCAGGAGCGGAAATGAGTTCCCAATCAGGAGGTTTCGCCGTGAAGACTGTCGGTACCCGCATGCTGATCAGCCCCGCGAAATACGTCCAGGGCGCCGGAGCGATGAACGACCTGGGCGAGCACACCGCACGCCTCGGCTCGAACGCCGTCGTACTCGCCGACAAGGGTGTGTGGGGCCTCGTGGACTCCGCGGTCACCGACTCCCTCGCCGCCGCCGGGGTCAAGCTGACCAAGGAGGTCTTCGGCGGACTGTGCACGCAGAAGGAGATCGACCGGGTCGCCGCGGCCGCCAAGGCCGTCGGCGCGGACGTGATCGTCGGCATCGGCGGCGGCACCGCCATCGACACGGCCAAGGCCGTCGGCCACGCCCTCGACGACATCGCCGTCGTCAGCGCCCCCACGGTCGCCTCCACCGACGCCCCCACCAGCGCGCTGGCCGTCATCTACACCGAGGACGGCGCCTTCGAGCGCTACTCCTTCTTCCAGCGCAACCCGAACCTCGTCCTCGTGGACACGGCGCTCGTCGCCGGCGCCCCCAGCCGGTTCATCGTCTCCGGCATGGGCGACGCGCTCGCCACCTGGTACGAGGCGCGCGTCTGCGTCGCCGCGCGCCGCACCGCGATGGCCGGCGGCCTCGCCACCGAGGCCTCCCTCGCCCTGGCCCGGCTGTGCTGGGAGACCCTCATGGAGTACGGCCACCAGGCGCGGATCTCCGCCGAGCAGCACGTGGTGACCCCGGCCCTGGAGAAGGTCACCGAGGCCAACACCCTGCTCTCCGGCCTCGGCTTCGAGTCCTGCGGTCTCGCCGCCGCCCACGGCATCCACAACGGCCTCACCGTCTCGCACAAGGTGCACGGCATGATGCACGGCGAGAAGGTCAACATCGGCACCCTCGCCCAGCTGGTCCTGGAGGGCGCGGACACCGACGAGCTGAACACCTACCTGAAGTTCAGCCGGGCCGTGGGCCTTCCCACCACGCTCGCCGAGATCGGTCTCGTCGACCCGGACCGCGAGGAGCTCCTCGCGATCGGCCGCGCGGCCACCGCCGAGGGCGAGACCACGCACAACATGCCGTTCGCGGTGACCCCGGAGATGGTCGCGGAGGCCCTCCTCGCCGGTGACGCGTACGCCCGCGCCACCGCGGGCAAGGCCGCCTGAGCCGCGCCGCTACGCGGGCCCGCCCGTACGGGACGCGAGCAGCAGGGCGATGTCGTCCGGCCGGTCGGAGCTCCCCGCCTCGCCGATCAGCCGGTCGGCGGTCTCGGTCAGCGGGGCCGGCCGGGCCGCCGCCAGCGCCGCGCGCAGCCGCTCCACGCCGACGTCGATGTCGGTGCCCGGCTTCTCCACCAGCCCGTCCGTGTACAGGGCGAGCACCGAGCCGACCGCCAAGCGCAGTTCGGTGACCGGGTACGAAGCCCCCGGATCGATGCCGAGCACCACCCCGCCGGCCAGGTCGAGCACCTCGGCCCGGCCGTCGGGGTGGCGCAGCAGCGGCTGGGGGTGGCCGGCCCGCACGGCCCGGGCGGAACCCGACGCCGGGTCGAGCAACACGTAGCAGCAGCTGGCGAACTGTCCCGGATCCAGGTCGATGAGCAGCCTGTTGGTACCGCTCATCACCTGCTCCGGGGTGCTGCCGCTGAGCGCGAAGGCCCGTACGGCGCTGCGCAGTTGGCCCATGGTCGCCGCGGCCTCCACGCCATGGCCCTGGACGTCGCCGATGATCAGCGCCAGCAGCCCCCCGTCGGTGTCGATCACGTCGTACCAGTCGCCGCCGACGTCCATGCCGAGGGTGCCGGGCAGGTACCGGCCCACCGTGTCCACGTGTTCGCGCACCGGCAGCCGGTGCGGGAGCAGGGCCGCCTGTAGACCGCGCGCCCGCTCGGCCTCGTTGTCGTAGCGCTTCGCCCGTGCCAGGGCCTGCGCGATCAGTCCGGCGAGCGCGGTGAGCACCGTACGCTCCTCCGCGCTGAAGCCGCGCGGCGCGTCGAAGCCGAGGATGCAGGAGCCCACGGGCCGGCCGGAGGCGATCAGCGGCAGGAAGGCGCGGGCGCCGACGTGCGCGTCCAGGGGGATCCCCGGGTAGGCGGCGGCGAGGTTCTCCATCGACTCGAAGAACAGCGGCCGGCCCGTGGTGAGGGTTTCCACGCCGGGCAGCCGCACGTCCAGGGCGACGCCGTCGAACCGGTCGAGGAAGCCCTGCGGGAAGCCGGTCTCCCAGGCGAGGTGCAGATGCCGCTCGTCGAGCATGTAGATCGCCAGCTGGCGGCCGCCGAAGGCGGGCAGCAGCTCCTCCGTGACCACCGCCGACACCTGCCGGGCCGTGACCGCCTCCGTCAACGCGATCGCGAGGGCCACGGGCCGGTACGGGCCCGAGGTCCGGTCGGTCGCCGAGACCGGTCCCTCGGCCGGCCGGACCAGCGGCCCGGAGGCGTCGCCGGGCCGCTCGGCGGCGTCGATCGTCACGGTCACCCCGTCGGGCCCCGGGAACAGGTCCACCGAGAGCCAGTCACCGGGCGGGTTCCGGCCGCGCCGGGCCGCGAAGCGCACCGGCGCGCCGGAGAGGAAGACGGCCCGGAAGTGCTCCTCGTAGGCCCGGTGCCCCAGCCAGGGCGCCGCCTCCCACAGCACCTGCCCCAGCAGCTCGGCCTCGCGGCCGCCGAGCAGCTTCTCGGCGGCCGCGTTCGCCAGCCGGATCCCGCCCTGCCGGTCCAGGGACAGTACGGCCTGAGTGAGCCGGTCCACGGCCATCCGGGCGCCGTGGGCCGGGGCGGTCGGCGGTACGAACACCGGGTCCCCCTCCCAGGTCACCGGCTCCCCGGCCGCCGCGAGCGCGGCGAGCCCCCGGGCCAGCCCGGCCGCCGCCGTGCGCAGCCGCTCGCGGTCGTCCGCCCCGACCGGGACGTCGGGGGTGGCCTCGCGCAGCACCATCAGCACCCCGAACCGCTCGGGCCCGGCGGTCACCGGCTCATAGAGGGAGGCGAAGGGGTAGGGCAGGCCGGCCATCAGCTGGGGGAAGCGCTGCATGACCGCCTCCGCGTCGGGCAGGTGCACGGACTGCCCCGAGCGGTACGCCTCCGCCACCGGATAGGGACGGTTCACCTGCATCCGCCACCACGGCCGGAACAGCGGCCCCGGGAGCCCCACGAGCACCGCCAGCAGCAGCATGTCCTCGCTCTCCGAACGCAGGTAGACCCCGCCTGCGTACCCGCCGACGGCCTCCACGGCGTCCAGGGAGGCCCGGGCGAGCAACCGGGCCGTGGCGTCGGCGGCGGGGCCGCCGTTGTCCGGGCTCACCGTCACCCCTTCAGGATGCGCCCGGGCCGTCGCACCCGCACCGCCCGTGGGACGAGCGCGCCGTCTCGCCGATTATCGGATTCCGGGCCATGCCATTCGGAATTCGACCCCTGCGGCGCGTCCGGTGTTTCCCCGGAATGGCGGAAGGAATCCAGCCGGGTTAGCGTCGGTTGATGATCGCTCTCGTTGCTCATGACCAGAGGAAATCGGAACTGCTGAATTGGGTGCGGCACAACCGCGATGTCGTGACCCGGTGCGGACTGGTGGGAACCAGCTCCACCGCCCGGATGCTCAGAGACGAACTGGGCCTGCGGATCAGATCGGTTGAGTCGGGTCCGCGCGGCGGTGACCAGCAGATCGGCTCGATGGTGATCTCCGGTGATGTCACCTCGCTCGTCTTCTTCTGGGACCCGCTCTGGGCCGCCCCGCACGTGCACGACGTACTCGCCCTCGTCCGAATTGCCGTGCTCCGCGATATTCCCGTCGCCCTGAATCCGGCGAGCGCCGCAGCCATGTCGGGAAACGGATTCCCCCGCGAAGAAGAGGTTCCGGACCGGGGCGCCGAACGCATTCCGCCCGGGATCCGATTCCGGCGGCCCGCCCTGGTCGGACTCGGTCGAACGGCCGACGCCAGGCCGGGACGGGCGGGCTGAAGGTCCCTGCCGATCGGGGACTTTGCGCGCCCCGCCGGACCGCCGGGCTCTGCTCAGGGTGGCCTAAGAAGAGTCGATGAAGGAGGTCCGGTGCCGTCGCTCAACGACAGCCGTCCCGGGACGACCGTACGCCTCACGGGGATCGCTCCCGCCGCCGGTCAGGACGGCGGAAGCCGCAGACGGCTCCTTGAGTTCGGCTTCGTACCGGGCGCCGACGTCACGGTCATAGCCCGAGGGGCCACCGGCGGCCTGCTCGTCGGACTCGGCGAGACCCGGGTGGCACTGGACTCCCGCACGGCCGGGCGACTGCGGTGGGCCCGATGAGCTGCCACACCGCCGGGGGTATGCCGCGCGACGCGGGCGTGGCGCTCGACGCGCGTGCGCCGCTCGTCGCCCTCGCCGGCAACCCGAACGTCGGCAAGTCGACCCTCTTCAACGCCCTCACCGGAGCCCGGCAGCGGGTGGGCAACTGGCCCGGCAAGACCGTCTCCGTCGCCCAAGGGGACTGGCGGACCCTCTCCGGGCGGCTGCGCCTCGCCGACCTGCCCGGTTCGTACAGCCTGCTGCCCGACTCCCCGGACGAGGCACTCGTACGCGATGTGCTGACGGCCCCGGCCGGACAGCGGCCCGACGCGGTCGCCTTCACCCTCGACGCCGCCAACCCGGCCCGCAACCTGTACCTGCTCTCGCAGATCCTCGACACCGGGATCCCCGTGGTCGTCGCCCTCACCATGACCGACGTCGCCGCCCGTCGCGGCCGGACCCCCGACCCCGGGGCCCTGGCCCGCGAACTCGCGCTGCCCGTCGTACCGGTGGAGGGCCGGACCGGAACCGGGCTCGAGCAGCTCGCCGACACCGTCACCGATCTGCTGCGCCGACCCGTCCACCCGAAGCCCGGTCCCCGCCACGCCTGGGCGGTGCCCGGCTCGCCGCTCGCCGCCGAATTGGAGGAGCTCGTACGGGCATCCGCCCGGCACCCGCACCCGTACCCGGCACGCTGGCTGGCCGTGAGCCTGCTCTGCGGGGAGCACCCGCCAGGCGTGCCGGCCGAGCTGGCGGCGCACGCCGGGGAGTGCGCGCGGCGACTCGGGAAGCCCCGGCCGAGCCGGCCGACGCCGAGCCGGCCGACGCCGAGCTCCTCGTCGCGGAGGCCCGCTACGACTGGGCGCACGCCGTCATCGAACGCACCGCGCCCCGCCCCGAGCGGGTCCGCCCCACCCTCACCGACCGCGCGGACCGGCTGCTGCTGTCCCGCTCCTTCGGCCGCGTGCCCGAGCCCCTCGGGACGGCCCTCGGGGCGGCCCTCGGCCCCGGCGCTGATCGCGCTGAGCCCCGTACGCGATCGGCGGCAGTAGGCCGACCGCTTCCCTCGTCCGGGGGACGCACGGGCGTACCGAACGCCCCCGGTCCCGCCGCGGGGCACCATACGCACGCGTCCCACACCCCGGCGGGCCACCGGAAGGCAGAACATGCGCTACCAGTACGACACCATCGGAGAGCGCTTCGCGGAGTCCAAGACCACGGCCGCCTTCTCGGCCGCCGACACCCACACCCTGCTCGGCGCCCTCGACGAGCTCGGCGGGGTACGCGGACTCGACACCCTCGACCTGGCCTGCGGATACGGCTACAACACCCGACTGCTGGCCCGCGGCGGCGCCCGCCGGACCGTCGGGGTGGACATCTCGGCGGAGATGATCAGACTGGCCCGCGAGCACCAGACGCACGAACACGGGACGGACGAACACGGCACGGACGGACACGGGACGGCCGGGGACCGGCCGGACATCGAGTACCTCGTCGCCGACGCCGCGGGCCTTCCCGACCTCGGCCCCTTCGACCTCGCCACAGCCGTCTACCTGTTCAACTACGCGCCCGACCGCACCTCACTGCACGCGATGTTCCGGTCCGTCCGCGCCAACCTGCGCGCCGGGGGCAAACTCCTCGCCATCGTGCCCAACGCGGGGGCGTTCCCCCGCGTCGACTGGTCCCCGTACGGAGTCCGCATCCTCGACCGGCTCCCGGAAGGCGACGCACCCCTGCTCAAGGCACACTTCCTCACCGAGCCGCCGGTGCCCTTCGAGTTCCGCGAATGGGCCCACGCCGACCTCGCCGAAGCCGCCGTGGAGGCGGGCTTCACCACCATCGGCTGGCAGCCGACCCGGACCCCGCCGGCCGACCCCGTACGCGACGAGGCGTACTGGACGGCGTACCGGGCCTGGCCGGTCAGCTCCCTGATGACCTGCACGGCGTAGCCCTCACAGCTCCGCCGTGGCCCGGATCAGCTGTACGATCCGCTCCCGCGCCGCCCGCCCCTCCGGCAGCGGCATCAGCGGATACCCGTGCGGCAGCCCTTCTTCCTCGTGGAACTCCACGTCCACCCCGGCCGCCAGGGCCCGGCTCAGCAGCTCCCGGCTGTCCGTGACCAGCACGTCCCGGCTCCCGGCGAACACCGTCAGCGGCGCCAGCCCCGCGAACGACCCGTGCAACGGGCTCACCCGCGGATCGTCGGCGGGCAGCGTGCCCGCGTACAGCCGCCCGGCCTCGCGCAGCCCCGGGCGGGCCAGCATCGGGTCGGCCGCCTCGATCAGCGCCTGGTCGGGATGGCTCACGGTCACGTCCAGCCAGGGCGAGATCAGCACGATCCGGGAGGGCTGCGCCCCGGTCCGGTCGCGCAGCCGCTGCGCGGCGGCCAGCGCCAGCCCGGCGCCCGCGGAGTCCCCGAGGAGCACCGTGCCGCCCGCGCCGCCGCTCTCGATCAGACCGCTGAGCAGGTCGGCGGCGACCGGGACCGTCCGGTCGGCGGTCCCGCGCGGCGCCAGAATGTACGCCGGCACGACCACCCGTGCCCGCGCGTGCGTGACCAGGTGCCGGATCAACGCCCAGTGCGGGCGGACCAGCTCGTTGATGAACCCGCCCCCGTGCACGTACAGGACCCGCGCCGCGGGCTCGGTCCCGCGGGGGGACACGTCGTACACCGGCCAGGCCCCGACGAACGTCCGCGATATGTCGGCGACCCGGCCCAGCGAGCGCGGCGGCAGATGCGACGCGGGCCGCCGGGCGGACTGCGCCACCTGGCTCCGTACCGCCTCGGCGCTCGCGAACCGTCTTCGCCGGCCCGCCGCGATCAGCGCCGCCGACAGCGCCCTGCTGCGCAGACTCGGCACGCCCCTCACCTCCCCTTTTCCCCGGGCCGTAGCGCCAGCCCGGGACCCTGCCCCGTCAAGGGAGGAGCATAGGCGTGAAGCTGCGCTGTCGACCCGCTTAAGAAAGTCTCGATGGACTGATCACCGTGCCGATCGGCAGATTGGTCACGTCAACCACACCGACGCCGTTCGGGCCCGCACGCCCGTGGCGCCCCCTTCCGCATGCCTGGAGCCACCCTCATGAAGGCACTCGTCAAGCACAAGGCCGAGCCCGGACTGTGGCTCATGGACGTTCCCGAGCCCGAATACGGCCCCGGCGACGTGCTGATCAAGGTGCTGCGCACCGGTATCTGCGGAACCGACCTGCACATCCGGGCCTGGGACGGCTGGGCGCAGGGCGCGGTCAAGACCCCCCTCGTACTGGGCCACGAGTTCGTGGGCGAGGTCGCGGCGCTCGGCGCGGACGTCCGCGACATCGAGATCGGCGCGCTCGTCAGCGGCGAGGGCCACCTGGTCTGCGGCAAGTGCCGCAACTGCCTGGCCGGCCGCCGCCACCTGTGCCGCAGCACCATCGGGCTCGGCGTCGGCCGGGACGGCGCCTTCGCCGAGTACGTGGTGCTGCCCGCGCAGAACGTGTGGGTGCACCGCACCAAGGTGGACCTGGACGTCGCGGCGATCTTCGACCCGTTCGGCAACGCCGTGCACACGGCCCTGTCCTTCCCGCTGGTCGGCGAGGACGTGCTGATCACCGGTGCCGGCCCGATCGGCATCATGGCGGCGGCCGTGGCCCGGCACGCCGGCGCGCGCAACGTGGTCATCACCGACGTCAGCCCCGAGCGCCTGGAGATCGCCCGCAAGGCCGGCGCCACGCTCGCGGTGAACGTCGCGAAGAGCTCCATCGCCGACGCGCAGGCGCAGCTGGGGCTGCGCGAGGGCTTCGACATCGGCCTGGAGATGTCCGGCCGCGCCGAGGCCATGCGCGACATGATCGACAACATGACGCACGGCGGCCGGATCGCCATGCTGGGCCTGCCCGCGCAGGAGTTCCCGGTGGACTGGGCGAAGGTCGTCACCTCGATGATCACCATCAAGGGCATCTACGGCCGTGAGATGTTCGAGACCTGGTACGCGATGACGGTGCTCCTGGAGGGCGGCCTCGACCTGAGCCCGGTCATCACCGGCCGCTACTCGCACCGCGACTTCGAGGCCGCCTTCGACGAGGCGTCGACCGCCCGCAGCGGCAAGATCATCCTGGACTGGACGGCGTAGGCCTCCGGCCGTAGCGCGGCGGGATTCCGGGTTCCGCCGCCTGACCAAGCCCGCCCGGCCGGCCGCCAGGCCGGGCCAAGCCGCCCGGCGGGTCCCGACCTGGGCGTCGGCCGTCGGCACGCACAAGACCATCTCCCTACGGCCGGACCCCGCACCCCCTCCCCCCTCCGCGGGGTCCGGCCCCCTCCTCTTCCCCTCGCCGCCCTCCGCCGCATAGGAGACCCGTATGTTCGAGACCGTCCGCGAAGACCTCCGCACCACCCTCGACGAGATCCGCTCCGCCGGCCTGCACAAGCCCGAGCGCGTCATCGGCACCCCGCAGAGCGCCGCCGTCGCCGTCACCTCGGGCGGACAGGCCGGCGAGGTGCTCAACTTCTGCGCCAACAACTACCTCGGCCTCGCCGACCACCCCGAGGTCGTCGCCGCGGCGAAGGACGCGCTGGACCGCTGGGGCTACGGCATGGCCTCGGTCCGCTTCATCTGCGGTACCCAGGAGGTGCACAAGGAGCTGGAGGCGCGCCTGTCCTCGTTCCTCGGCCAGGAGGACACGATCCTCTACTCCTCCTGCTTCGACGCCAACGGCGGCGTCTTCGAGACCCTGCTCGGCGCCGAGGACGCGGTCATCTCCGACGCCCTCAACCACGCCTCGATCATCGACGGCATCCGCCTCTCCAAGGCCCGCCGCTTCCGCTACGCCAACCGCGACATGGCCGAGCTGGAGGCGCGCCTGAAGGAGGCCACCGAGGGCGGCGCCCGCCGCAAGCTGGTCGTCACCGACGGCGTCTTCTCCATGGACGGCTACGTCGCCCCGCTCCAGGAGATCTGCGACCTGGCCGAGCGGTACGACGCCATGGTCATGGTCGACGACTCCCACGCGGTCGGCTTCGTCGGCCCCGGCGGCCGCGGCACCCCCGAACTGCACGGGGTCATGGACCGCGTCGACATCATCACCGGCACCCTCGGCAAGGCCCTCGGCGGTGCCTCCGGCGGCTACGTCGCGGCCCGCGCCGAGATCGTCGAGCTGCTGCGCCAGCGCTCGCGCCCGTACCTCTTCTCCAACTCCCTCGCCCCGGTCATCGCCGCGGCCTCGCTGAAGGTCCTCGACCTCCTGGAGTCGGCCGGCGACCTCCGCGAGCAGCTCGCGGCCAACACCTCCCTCTTCCGCACGAAGATGACCGAGGCCGGCTTCGAGATCCTGCCCGGCGACCACGCCATCGCCCCCGTGATGATCGGCGACGCCGCGAAGGCGGCCAGGATGGCGGAGCTGCTGCTGGAGCGCGGCGTGTACGTGATCGGCTTCTCCTACCCGGTGGTCCCGATGGGCGCGGCCCGCATCCGCGTCCAGCTCTCGGCGGCCCACTCGACGGCGGACGTGGAGCGGGCCGTGGCCGCGTTCACGGACGCCCGGGCGGCGCTGGAGGCCGAGGAGGCCTGAGACAATGGTGGGGTGATCGACCCCCGCCGGCTGCGCATCCTGCGGGCCGTGGCGGACCACCGTACGGTGACCGCCGCGGCCGCAGCCCTGTACCTCACCCCCTCCGCCGTCTCCCAGCAGCTCGCGGCACTGGAGCAGGAGACGGGCCACACGCTGCTCACCCGCAGCGGCCGGGGCGTACGGCTCACGGCGGCCGGCGAGATCCTCCTCGGGCACGCCCACGAGGTCCTGGCGCAGCTGGAGCGGGCCGAAGCCGAACTCGCCGCGTACGCGGGCGGCTCCGCGGGCGAGGTCACAGTGGCCGCCTTCGCGACGGGAATCGCGGAGGTACTGGCCCCGGCCATCGCCCGCCTCGCGCTGGAGCACCCGGGCATCAGACTCCGCGTCCGGGACGCGGAGGGCGACCAGAGCCTGCCGCTGCTGCTGGACGGCGAGGCCGACGTGGCCCTCGCGGTCGAGTACCGGGGCGCCCCGGGCGCCGACGACGGCCGCCTCTCGGTCCTCCCGCTGTACGCGGAACCCTTCGACGCGGTGCTCCCCTCGGGGCACCCGCTGGCCGACCTCCCGGCGGTGTCGCTGGCGGACCTCTCCGACTCGGACTGGGTGGGCCAGTACCCGGGCAACCCGTGCCACGACGTGACGCTGCTGGCGTGCGAACTGGCGGGCTTCCAACCCCGGTTCGTGCACTCCTCGGACGACTTCAGGGCGGTCACCGCTCTGGTCGGGGCAGGGGCGGGGGTCGCCCTGGTCCCGCGGTCCGCACTGCGCGGGATGGACCTCAAGGAGGTCCAGGTCCGCCCGGTGGCCCCGGTGGGGGGCCCGGCCTCGGGCCCGGCCGCCACCCGCCGCGTCTTCGCGGCGACCCGCCGCGGGGCGGAGTCCCACCCCTTGATCGCACCGGTCCTGGCGGCCCTGGTGAGGGAGTCGGAGCGACTGCCGGAGCACTGAGGGGGGTGGGGGCCCGGGCTTGGCGGAATCAGGGAGGGCGCGGGGGGTTTCCCGTCAGTCCCATGGTCCTTCCGTGTCGGGCCGGCCTGTAAAGGGCGCTCCTCCTTCGTCGTCGCGTCGCTTCGCGATGGCCTTCGGCCACCCTTGACAGTGAGGATGGTGGTGGCACCGTTCGGGGGTCTGACCCGTCCCTTGACTGACGTCCCTTGGCTGTCTTTGGTCTGAATCGTCGGCTGCCCGGACGGTGTCGTTCAGCGCGTCGCCGGCCGGGAGCCAGTGACTTCATAGGAGCCCGGCCAAAGGTCCCGTCACTGTCTTGTCCGGCTTTCCGACCGGCGCGCGCGTGCACTGACTTCACGCGTCGCACGGAAGGCAGCACCATCAGGATGACAGATTCGATATCGGTGGTCGGCGGCATCGACACCCA
>NZ_JBFBFP010000006.1:0-258724 GCF_040684275.1 Streptomyces sp. NPDC091371 | reverse complement strand
CCGAGCCTCACGGTCACCGACGACCCGCTGGCCTCGACGCTGAAGGCGCAGGCCGACTACGCGGTCAAGGCCAAGCTCATCGAGCAGCCCGACCTGGCCGGCATCTACGACCTGACGCTCCTGAACAAGGTGCTGAAGGCCGCCGGCAAGCCCGAGGTCTCCGACGCCGGCCTCGGCGCCAAGTAATCCCGTAATCCAGCAACCCCCAGGAGGTGACGACCATGGCCACCACGCTTGCCAAGGCTGCCGAGGGCACCGAAGCGGAGCAGCACACGTACGCCGCCCGCATCGAGCACGTCTCGAAGTCCTTCTCCGGCCCGGCCGGATCGCAGCTCGTCCTGGACGACATCAGCCTCGATGTCGCTCCCGGAGAGTTCGTCACCATCCTGGGTGCCTCGGGGTGCGGCAAGTCCACGCTGTTGAACCTGGTCGCGGGTCTGGACAAGCCGTCCGCGGGGTCGATCGAGACCCCCGGCGGCCGTCCGGCGCTCATGTTCCAGGAGCACGCCCTCTTCCCGTGGCTGACCGCGGGCAAGAACATCGAACTCGCCCTGCGGCTGCGCGGGGTGGCCAAGGCCGACCGCAAGCCGGAGGCCGAACGGCTTCTCGAGCTGGTCCGCCTCGGCGGCGCGTACGGCAAGCGCGTCCACGAGCTGTCCGGCGGCATGCGCCAGCGCGTCGCGCTGGCCCGCGCCCTCGCCCAGGCGAGCGAACTGCTGCTGATGGACGAGCCGTTCGCCGCGCTCGACGCCATCACCCGGGACGTGCTGCACGGCGAACTCACCCGCATCTGGGAAGAGACGAACCTGTCGGTCCTGTTCGTCACGCACAACGTGCGCGAGGCCGTCCGCCTCGCGCAGCGCGTGGTCCTGCTGTCCTCCCGGCCCGGCCGGGTCGCGAAGGAATGGACCGTGGACATCCCGCAGCCGCGCCGCATCGAGGACGCGGACGTCGCCGAGCTGTCCCTTGAGATCACTGAACACCTGCGTGGGGAGATCCGCCGCCATGGCCAGCACTGAGACCAAGCCGAAGTCGGACGACCTCGCCGGTCTGGAGGCCGGTCTGGACGCCCTCGACGCCGTCCAGACCCACCGCACCCCCGTCCGCGAGGTCCTCACCAAGAAGGTCCTGCCCCCGGTCCTCGCCATCGGCCTCGTCCTGGCGGTGTGGCAGATCCTCGTCGCGGCGCAGGTCGTCGAAGAGACCAAGATGCCCGCGCCGTCCGCCGTGTGGGACAGCCTGTCCGACATGTGGCTCAAGGGCACCCTGCTGGAGGTCATCTGGACCTCCGTCTCCCGCGGTCTGCTCGGCTTCCTGCTGGCCCTGGCCATCGGAACCCCGCTCGGCCTGCTGGTCGCCCGGGTGAAGTTCGTGCGTGCGGCGATCGGCCCGATCCTGCAGGGACTGCAGTCCCTGCCCTCGGTGGCCTGGGTCCCGCCGGCCGTGCTCTGGTTCGGCCTCAACGACGCCATGATGTTCACGGTGATCCTGCTGGGCGCCGTCCCGTCCATCGCCAACGGCCTCGTCTCCGGCATCGACCAGATCCCCCCGCTCTACCTGCGGGCCGGCCGCACGCTCGGAGCCACCGGCCTGCGCGGTGCCCGGCACATCGTCATGCCGGCCGCGCTGCCCGGCTACCTGGCCGGCCTGAAGCAGGGCTGGGCCTTCTCCTGGCGCTCCCTGATGGCCGCCGAGATCATCGCCTCCTCCCCCGACCTGGGCCTGGGCCTGGGCCAGCTCCTGGAGAACGGCCGCAACAACATCGACCTGCCCGGCGTGTTCCTCGCGATCATCCTGATCCTGATCGTCGGCATCGCCATCGACCTGCTGATCTTCAGCCCGCTCGAGCGGTGGGTGCTGCGCAGCCGCGGCCTGCTGGTCAAGGGCTGAGTCCGATGTCCTCCACGCCCGCACTCCTGGTCATAGCCCACGGCAGCCGCGACCCGCGGCACGCCGCGACCGTGCACGCCCTCGTCGAGGCGACGCGGGAGCTGCGGCCGGGGCTGCGGGTGGAGACCGCGTTCCTGGACTTCAACACCCCGACGGTCGCCCAGGCGCTCTCCTCGCTGTACCTGTCCGGCGTCCGGGAGGTAGTGGCGCTGCCCCTCCTCCTCACCCGGGCGTTCCACGCGAAGTCCGACATCCCGGCGGCGCTGGCCGAGTCCTCGGCCCGGCTGCCGGGGCTGTCGGTGCGGGTTGCCGATGTCCTCGGCCCGTCCCCGCTCCTCCTCTCCGCCCTGGAGCGCCGGCTCGCCGAAGCCGGCCTCACCCCGGCGGACCGGTCGACCACCGCGGTGGTCCTCGCGTCCGCCGGATCCACCGACCCGGAGGCGATCGCAGCGATCGCTGAAACCGCGCGGGAGTGGCGGCGTGCCGGTTGGTGCGCCGTGCGGCCTGCGTTCGCCTCCGCCGCGCTGCCCCGTACGGAGGACGCCGTACGGGCGCTGCGCGCCGAGGGCTTCGCGCGGGTGGCCGTGGCGCCGTACGTCATCGCCCCGGGGCGGCTGCCGGACCGCATCGCGGCCGGCGCCGAAGCCGCGGGCGCGGACGTCATCGCCGACGTCCTGGGCGCGGCCCCGGAACTGGCCCGTCTGCTGCTGCGCCGCTACGACGAAGCCGCCGCGTCGGCCCCGACCCGCCTCCCGGCCCTGACGGCCTGAGTCCCCGGCGCGGGCAACGGCTTTAAACCGCTGCGGAGTTCTGCCCAAAAGATCACTGTCCGCATGCTGGACGGGTCGGATGCAATGGGCTCGGCGCCTGGTTCGGCCCGCCGACGGTCGGCGGCGATCCCAGCGCGCGCGAAAGGGAACCCCTCATGATCCGCACCCGATACGCCGCCGCTCTGGCCACGCTGGCCGTCACCGCCCTTGCGATCACGGCGAGCCCCGCCTCCGCGGCGCCCGGCGACACGCTCACCATGTGCTCCAGCACGCTCACCCCTGACGGCTGGGTGGACGTCCAGTGGTGGAACAGCGGCGGGTGCGGCTCCGGCTTCAACCCCAACACCAAGCAGATCAAGGACCTCAAGGGCTACCCGGTCGGCACCCAGGTCAACGCCTGCGCCTCCACGTGGCCCCCGGCCGGCTGGACCGTCGTCAGCTCCTACTACTCGAGCGGCTGCCGCTACTCGGCCGTCCCCAGCTTCAACGCCAACACCTGGACCCTCAAGCGCACCTCCTGACCCCCGCCGGGCGCCGCAGCCGGAAGGGCTTGCCTGGGCGCGTCGTCCGGTGCATGGCGGGGGCTCCCCAGGCCCGCACGGCCCGGGGAGCCCCGGCCCGCGGGTCCTGCCGGTCACGGCGCTAGGCCGTCTCTTCCGGATCTTGCCTGACCCGCGCCGCCCGGCACCGCACCTCGCCGCGTTGTCGAGGCACCCGAGGACGTCCAGTAATCGGGAGCCTCTCCGCCTTGCAAAGCACGGCACCGGACGACGCGGGCTCAACCGGCAAGATCCGGAAGAGACGGCCTAGCCGCGGGCCGCGGCCTCGTCCGCGAGGGCGGTCAGGTCCGCGATGGTCATCGCGCCCGGCGGGAGGGACTCCCGGGCGAAGATGTTGGCCGCGTGCCGCAGCACGTCGTTGACCGGCGTCGGAACCCCGTGCAGGCGGCCCAGCAGGGAGATCTCCCCGTTGAGGTAGTCCGCCTCCACCGACCCCGTCCCCCGCGCCAGGCTCTGCCAGGACGACCCGCCCCGCACCCCCGCCGGCTGGTCCACCTTCCCGTCGCGCGCCTCCGCCTGCTCCGCGTCGGACGCGTACCCGATCCCCGCCGCCTCGAAGGCGGCCCTCGCTTCCCGGACGGCCCGCAGCAGCAGCGCCGCCTTCGCCGGGTCCGGCTCCGGACCGGTCGTCGCCTGGATGGCGTTGCCGAGGTTCCCCAGCAGCTTCGCGTACTTCCACCGCATCACGTCCTCGACGACCGGCGCCTCGAAGCCCGCCTTGCCGAGGTCGGCCGCGACCGCGCGGATCAGCCGGTCGGCGGGGCCGCCCGCCGCGCGGCCCAGGTGCAGGATGCCCGTCAGCGGCGCGCACAGCGCGGAGACGACCCCCGGCTCCAGGAAGGTGGAGGGCAGCCATACGCACACCCCGTACACGCGCGCGAAGCGCCGTAGCGCCAGGCGTTCGCTCTCCACGCCGTTCTGCGCGCACAGCACCGGCAGCCGCTGCGCGGCCGTGCCGCCGCCCGCGACCTCGGCGTCGCCCCACGCGTCGAGGGCGGCGATCGCGTCCTGTGTCTTCACGGTCAGCAACAGCACGTCGTCGGGCCGCAGTTCGCCCAGCTCGTCCGGCCCGGTGACCACCGGCAGCCGGTGCACCCGCTCCCCGTCGGCCGTGGTGAGCCGCAGCCCGTCGGCCCGCAGGGCCTCCGCGTGGGCGCCGCGCGCGACGAGGACCACCTCGCCGCCCGCCTCCGCGAGCCGTCCGCCGATGGTGGCGCCGACCGCGCCCGCGCCAATGATGATGTAACGCATACGACGAGCCTGGCACACCGCGCCGCCTGGGTTACGGTCGGGGCATGGCGAACGAGGAATTCGTACTCGGTGGCGATCTTCCGGTCCGACGGCTCGGCTTCGGCACGGGCGGCCTGGTGGGCCCCGGCTACTGGGGTCCGCGCGCCGGGCCCGACGAGGCACGGGAGCTGCTGCGCACGGCGGTCGAGCGCGGGGTCACCCTGATCGACACCGCCGACAACTACGGCCCCGACCTGGCCGAGGAACTGATCGCGCAGGCCCTCCACCCGTACGGGGAGCAGCTCGTGGTCGCCACCAAGGGCGGCGTGGTGCGCACCGGCCCCGACCAGTGGCACGTGGCGGGCCGCCCGGAGCAGTTGCGGGGGCAGTGCGAGGCGAGCCTGCGGCGGCTGCGTCTGGACCGCATCGACCTCTACCAGCTGCACCGCTTCGACCCGGCCGTGCCGATGGCGGAACAGCTGGGCGTGCTGGCCGAGTTGCGGGCGGAGGGCAAGATCCGGCACATCGGGCTGGACACGGTCACCGCGGAGCAGCTGCGCCTGGCGCTGGAGTCGACCCCGGTCGCTTCCGTCCAGAACGCGTACAACCTGCTGGACCGCACGTCGGCGGCGGTCCTCGCGGTGTGCGAGGCGAACGGGATCGCGTTCCTGCCGTACTACCCGCTGGGCAGCGGCGCCCTGGCCCGGGAGAGCGCGGCGGCGGTCGCGTCGGTGGCAGCGGCGCACGGGGTGGGCCCGGGCCAGGTCGCCCTGGCCTGGCTGCTGCACCACTCCCCCGTGCTGTGCCCGACGCCGGGCACCGGGTCGCCCGTACACCTGGCGCAGAACCTGGAGGCGGCGACGGTCCACCTCACGGCGCGGGAGCTGGAGCTGCTGGACGCCCTCGACGGCTAGGCCGTCCAGGGCGGGCGGGCTCAGCCGAACCAGACCACCAGGCGGACGTTCTCGTCGCCGTACCGGGCCGCCAGCGCGCGCATCGAGGCCCACACCGGGGCCCAGCGGCCGTCCGGCGGAACGATCATCCGGGCCGTGTAGACCACCGGCCGGTACACGGCGCCGTCCAGATGGACCTCGCCGCGCGGCGGCCATTCGTGCGGGAACAGGTCCGCGCCGAAGAGCTCCTCCGACGCGTCGAGCACCTCGACCGGCGCCCAGATCACGTCGTCCAGGACGAGCTCGCCGTCCGGGCCCGGCCGCCACACGGCCAGGCGGTTCCCGTCGGGGCCGTCGCAGAGCGGTGCGTCCCAGTCGACTGCCGCGATCTCGGCCCATGTCGCGTACGAGTGGCTGTGGTTCAGCTCGTCGTACTCCTTCGGGACCTCCTCGCAGGCGTCCTCCGGCCACCCCCTCTGGTCGAACAGCGGCCGGTCCACCCCGAGGGCCCCGCCGTAGCCGAACAGGCACTCGCGGGCGTCCCGCGCCTTCCAGAGGTCGAAGTCGAGCAGGTCGACCTCCATCCTCCAGCCGCTGCCGGCGGTGCGAGCCTCGATCAGGCCGTCGATGTACGTCCCCATGGGATCCGATCCTACGGGCCGGTCAGTTCCACGAGTTTGGCGACGGTGTTCCAGTTGCGGGTGGTCGCGTCGATGCCCTTGAGGAGGGAGGGCTTGTGCAGGGCCGCGCCCAGTTCGGAACGGCCCAGGCCGTTCGGGGCGTAGAGGTAGATGACGCGGTCGCCGAGCCGGTACTCCTCCGGGAGGTACGCGGCCTGGTCGATCGCGGCGAAGCGGTCCGCGCCGGGCTGTTCGGAGAGGAACGTGGCGTGGAGCTGCTTGCCTTCCAGCTGGGCCGTCGGGAAGGGGCAGGCCTCGGCGACGGCGCGCAGGTACTCCCCGTCCACCACCAGGCAGGCCACGGGGAAGCCGAAGCGGGCCTCGATGGCCTTCTCCAGCTCGCGGGCGAGCGCGGCCGGGTCCTTCTCGGCGCTGCTGAAGACGGCGTTGCCGCTCTGCAGGTACGTCTGAACGTCCCCGTGGCCGAGCCCCTCCAGTACGGAGCGCAGCTCGGCCATCGGGACCTTCTTCTTCCCGCCGACATTGATGCCGCGCAGCAGCGCCGCGTATTTCTTCGCCATGGGGGCAGCGTAGGCGGCGCCTATGACAGTTCGGCTTCGATGAGGTCGGCGGCCCGCCGGGTGCCGCCCTCGCCGGCCATCGCCGTGCGGACCGCTTCGGCGCGGGCGGTGACCCCGGGGTCGGCGAGCAGGCCGAGGACGGCCTCCCGGAGGGTGGCCGCGTCCGCCTGCTCCATGGGCACGTGCCGGGCCACGCCGAGGGCGGCCAGCATGTCGGCGTTGCCGAACTGGTCGACGGCCTGCGGGACGGCGACCATCGGGGTGGCGGTGGCGAGGCCCTCCTGGCTGCCGCCGGCTCCCGCGTGGGTGATGAAGGCGTCGGCCTGGCGCAGGATGTCCAGTTGGGGGACCCAGCGGTGCACCTCGATGTTGGCCGGGACCGGGCCCAGTTCGCCCTCGTCGGTGAACTTGCCGATCTGCAGGACGACGTGCCAGTCGGGCAGGTCCCCGAAGGCCTCCGCGCAGGCGCGGTAGAAGGCGGGCTGCTTGGTGAAGGCGGAGCCCAGCGAGACGAGCAGCAGCTTCTTGCCCTCGGCGGCGGCCGGCCGCTCCCAGGTGCCCTGCGTGGCCGAGCGGTCGCCCTGGCAGGCGCCGACGAAGGTGTACACGGACTCGTCCACGCGGTCCGCGTGGGGCTGGAGCGCCTTGGGGATGAGGACGAGGCTGCGGCGCGGGCGGCCCTGGAAGCGGTCGACGTCGTCGCCGAGTCCGTTCTCTCGCAGCCATGCGGCGAATCCGGCGTAGTACGCCTTTCCGCGCTCGGACGCCTTCAGTTCGGCGAACATCGGCTCGGCCACCTCCTCCTCGTACCCCTCCCAGGCGACCAGGTTCGGAGAGAGGGAGACGGCGGGGACGCCCCAGCGGTGGGCGAGGACGGGCGCCGGGTAGGAGGTGATGTCGTGGATGACGAGGTCCGGCTCGTCGCCCGCGAAGGCGGCGGCGAGCTGCGGGAGGGCCTGGACGGCGTCGCGCAGGAAGGGTTCCAGGTTGTCGATGAGCTCGGTGCCCCAGGCCTCGGGCTCGTCGTCGGTGGGGAGGGTGGAGGTGTAGATCACGGGTGTGGCGCCGGTCTCCGCGATCTTCTCGGCGAAGGCGGCGGGGATGGCGTAGCTGACGCGGTGGCCCCGGGCGACGAGTTCCCGGATCACCTCGATGCTCGGGTTCACGTGGCCGTGGGCGGCGATGGAGAACATGGCGATGTGCGCGGGCTTGGCGGAAGTCATGACTCAAGGCTAACGAGACGAAACGTCTCGTGCAACGTATTCCCGCCCGCCACCGGAGCCGGATGGGAGACTTGGCGCATTCACGACGATCCGGATGCGGAGAACCACATGGACGAGGCGCGGGCCAGGGACGTACTGGCAGCCGCCGGCCTGAACGGCGACGGGGCCGCGCTGCTCGCCTTCGGCGAGAACGCCGTCTTCGCGGTCGGCGACCTGGTGGTCAAGGTGGGCCGCGAGGCTGCCCTGCTGGAGCGCGCCGAGCGCGAGCTCGCGGTGGCGGGCTGGTTCGCGGAGTGCGGAGTTCCGGCGGTCCGGGCGGCCGAGCCGAAGCCCCGGCTGGTGGAAGGGCACCCGCTGACCCTGTGGCACCGGCTCCCGGACGCGGTCCGGCCGGCCGGACCCGAGGACCTGGCGGTCCTGCTGCGGCGGATCCACGCCCTGCCCTCGGCGCCGTTCGAGCTGCCCGCGCGGGACCTGCTGGGCGGGGTCGAACGCTGGCTGCGGCTGGCCGGCACGGCCGTCGACCCGGCGGACGCGGCGTACCTGCGGGCACGGCGCGACGCCTACGCCGACGAGATCGCGGCCCTGACCCCGCACCTCCCGCGGGGGCCGATCCACGGCGACGCCCTGCCCCGCAACGTCCACGTGGGCCCGGACGGCCCCGTGCTGGTCGACCTGGAGACGGTGTCGGCCGACCTGCGCGAGCACGACCTGGTGGTGATGGCCCTCCAGCGCGACCGGTACGGCCTGCCCGCCGGGGCGTACGAGGCCTTCACCTCGGCGTACGGATGGGACGTCCGCGACTGGGAGGGCTGCGCCGTCCTGCGGAGCGCCCGGGAGACGGCGAGCTGCGCCTGGGTCTCCCAGCACGCCCCGTCCAACCCGAAGGCGGCCGCCGAATTCCGCCGCCGGGTGGCCTCGCTGCGCGAGGGCGACCGGGAAACCCGCTGGCACTCCTTCTGAGCCCCGGCTATCAAAGGGGCATGCACCTTCCGGTCACCGTCCACCGGGCCCGGCTCGGCCCGCAGGAGTTCACGGTGATCCGCCCGGCCCGCCCGCCGGAGCGCGCGCTGCTCGTCGACGACGACCGGTTCCTGAACGCGTACGTCGACCAGGGCGCGGCGCGTCTCATGGGCGGGCTGTGGAGCCTGGCCGCCTCGTCGCCGCGCGCCCTGGTCCGCCTGCCGCTGCGGCGCTCCGGCGCCTCCCGGGAGGGCGGGGAGCGCCGGCTCGACCTGGTCCTGCTGCACCACTCGCTCCAGTTCGCGCCCTCGCGCCGGAAGGAACTGCGGGGGCGGCTCGGCGCGGGCCGGCGCCGGAGCGCCACGGTCTCCACGGCGCAGCCGGAGATCGACTACGCGGCCCTGCACCACGCGGAGAACCGCGACCTGTTCCACCAGCACGTCCACGCCGAGACGCTGTTCGTGACGGGCAGCGCGAAGGCGTTCCGGGAGACCGCCGGCCTCTTCCACGACGTGGCCGCGCACGGCCCCGGCCGCGGCCACACCGGCGACGGGCACTACTGCGCGCAGCTGCGCCACGGCGACGACAGCGCCCGGGTGATCCACATCGAGTACCGGGGGGCGTGGGACGCCTAGGAGGCCGCGCTCCGCGCGGCGGAGCGGGTCTGCCACTCGCGTCCGATGCTCCGGATCAGCGCCGGGTAGACGCCGAGGTACCGGAAGGGCTTGATGCCCAGCATGTAGAGGGAGCCGAGGCGCCCGTTCGGTTTCACCAGGACGGTCATCTGCCCGTGGTAGCCGCCGGTCCCGTCCGGGACCCAGCTGATGTGCATCGCCCCGTGCATCGTCTTGTTGGCCGTCTCCGCCACCCACTCGTCGTGCGTCTGGTAGACGGAGGTGAACGGCACCGCCTTCAGGTCCGGCCCGCGGGGGCCCTCGCGGAGGTCCGCCGGCAGCCGATCGCGCAGGGTCGGCACCCGGGAGCCGATGCCGTCCGCGGGCTTGTCCCAGCCGAGCAGGGCCCCGAGCTTCCAGCGGAGCGCGAAGAGCGCGCGCCCCACGGGAGACGGGACGGGATCGCCGTCGCCGTTCGCGAACTGGTCCACGAGCAGCGCCAGGTCGTCGGGGCCGCCGGGGGTCGGCAGTTCCCAGACGTCCTCGACGTGGAAGTCGCCGGCGATCTCGTGGATCCGCCAGGGACGGGAGGTGTGCGCGGTTTTCGGGAGTCTCACGAGCAAGCCCCTGTCTATACGATGCCGTATAGAAGAAGGCTAGCACCGATCTATACGGGACCGTATAGATCGGCGGAACGTGAGGGGAGACACACCGTGGGCGTCACCCGCACACCACGCGTCACATGGATCGAGGAGGGACTGCGGGCGCTCGCCGCCGGCGGCCCCGAGGCCGTCCGCATCGAGGCGCTGGCGCAGGCCCTCGGCGTCAGCAAGGGCGGCTTCTACGGGTACTTCCGCAACCGGGGCGCGCTGCTCGACGAGATGCTCGACACCTGGGAACGCGCGGTCGCCGAGGCGGTGATCGAGCAGGTCGAGAGCGGCGGCGGAGACGCGCGGGCCAGGCTGGACCGGCTGTTCGCTCTCGTCGCCTCCATCGGCGACGGGCCGGCGACGGGCGTTCCCCTCGACCTCGCGATCCGCGACTGGGCCCGGCGCGACGAGGGCGTCGCCGAGCGGCTGCGCCGCGTCGACAACCGGCGCATGGACTATCTGCGCTCGCTGTTCAGCGAGTTCTGCCCCGACCCGGACGACGTCGAGGTCCGCTGCATGCTCACCTTCTCGGTGCGGATCGGCAGCTACGTCGTCGCCGCCGACCACGGCACCCACAGCCGCGACGAGGTGATGGACCTGACCCGGCAGTGGCTCCTCCGCTAGACCGCAGCGGGCCGCATGACCAGGAGGCCGAGGCGGCCCGGCTGGTGGCGCGCAGCGCGTCGGCAGACCGCGCCCCCGGCGGGGGCATCGCGTCAGACCCGGTACGGAACCACCGGCCAGGCCCGCTCCACGACCGCCTCGGGATCCGAGGTGCGCCGCAGGTAGCTCTGCAGGGAGGCCGCCTGCTCCGCCGCCGCGCGGACCTGGAGGTCGTGCAGGTCCGCCAGCGCGACCGAGCCTATGGCCGCGTGCCGGGCCCCCATCCGCCGGGCCGCGCGCGCCGCGGCCAGCGCGTCGGCGACCGCGTTGTGCGCCTCGTCGAGGGTGACCCCGTAGTGCTCGCACAGTGCCTGGAGGGTCCTGCGGCCCTTCCGGTACCGGTCCGCGTGCTTGTCCAGGACGAGCGGGTCGATGACCGGCGCGGGCCTGCCCGCCAGCCGCCGGCCCAGCGGTTCGAGCCCGTACCGGCGGCACTCGCGGTCCAGCAGGGACAGGTCGTACCGCGCGTTCATCACGACGAGCGGGGTGCCCGGGGCAAGCTCCCGCACGAGCGCCCCGGTTATCTCCTCGACCGCCGGGGCGGCCGCCGTTCCGTTCGCCCGGGCGTGCTCCGTGGAGATCCCGTGGATCGCCGAGGCCTGCTCCGGAATGGGCACCCCCGGATCGAGCAGCCACGTCCGCTCCCGCGACACCCGCCCGTCCGGCTCCATCGTCACGACCGCGGCCGTGACGATGCGGTCGGTCTCGATGTCGGTCCCCGTGGTCTCCAGGTCGAAGGCCACCATCGGCCCACTGACCCAGCTCATCGCCGAGCCCCCCATGTCGTGCCCCCCATGTCCTGCCCCTCCCCCGTACGCCTTCGGTCAACGGCTTTCAGCCTGCCACGGGCCACTGACAAGCCGTCCGCCGGGGCCGGAGCCGGGCCGGAGCCATGGCGGTCCGGCCGGGGTCACGACACCGGCCGGGAGTCCTCCCACACCGCTTCGAACTCCTCCCGGTACGTCGTGAACAGCCCGTGCTCCGCGTCCTTCGGGACGCCCCGCCCGCCCCCGCGCAGGACCAGCACCGGCGCCTCCATGCCGCGGGCGCGGCGCAGGTACGACTGGACCACCGCGATGCCCGAGGACTGGCCCTCCACCAGGTAGGCCGTGAAGCGCGGGGTCTCGTCGAAGACGTGGATCTCGAAGCGCGAGGGGTCGCGCAGTCCCGCCCGCACCCGGCGGACGTGCAGGATGTTCATCTCCACCGAGCGGCTCAGCTCGCCCTTGCGCAGCCCCAGCTCCCGCTCGCGCCGCTTGACCGCGCTGCTCGCCGGGTTCAGGAACAGCAGCCGCACCCGGCAGCCGGCCTCCGTGAGCCGGACGAGTCTTCGGCCGGAGAAGTTCTGGACCAGCAGGTTGAGGCCTATGCCGATGGCGTCGAGCCGCCGCGCGCCCCCGAAGAGGTCCTCCGCGGGAAGCTGGCGCTGGAGCCGCACCCGGTCGGGGTGGACGGAGATGACGTCGGCGTACCGGTCGCCCACCAGGTCCTCGACGGCGTCGATCGGCAGCCGGTCCGCCCCCGGGGAGCCCGCGCCGCCGCCCAGGACCTCCAGCAGCCGCGCCGAGGCCCGTTCCGCCTGCTCCAGCACGGCCCGCGACAGCGCCCGGTTGCGGGAGACCACGTTCCGGGTGACCTCCAGCTCGTCCAGGGCCAGCTCGATCTCGCGCCGGTCGTCGAAGTACGGCTCGAAGCACGGCCAGTGCTGGACCATCAGCTCCCGCAGCTGCGGGAGCGTCAGGAAGCTCAGCACGTTGTCGTCGGCCGGGTCGAGCAGGTAGCCCTTGCGCCTGCTGACCTCGCGCACGGCCACCGCCCGGTGCACCCATTCCTGCCCGGCGGGCCCGGCCGCGGCCACCACCCAGTCGTCCTCGCCGTGCACCGGCTCGTAGATCGGCCGCAGCACCGCGCCGACCACCGACCGCAGCCGCTGTTCGATCAGGTTCAGCCAGATGTACGCGCGGCCCGCGCGCTGGGCCCGCGTACGGACCTCGCTCCACGCCTCCGCGCCCCAGTCCAGCTCGGCGCCGGCCCGGGCGCTCCCGGCCGCCTGCGGGGCCAGGGACACCGCCGCGGCCGCCGTACCGCCGGGGGCCGCGCCCACGGCGTCCGCCGGGCCACCCTCGTGACCGCTGTCACCAGGGGGCAGCTCCAGACCTCCCGAGCTCACCCGTGCACCGCCTTCTGCGTCTGGACGCCCGTCTCCAGTGATCACGGAAGGGTACTCCGCGCGCACGGCCCGGTGCAGCCCGATGGCCCGTACACCGGCTGCCCGTTGACCCATTATCCGATGCGCAGACAGTCCACTGACCCGCATATCAGGTCTGCGGGTCACCCGGTAGGACCCCTCACAAGTCCCCGCGCGGGCCACCACTTTCGGGGAAGATCTGGCAGTGACGTGGTCCATGCCGGATCAGCCGCAGCAGGACGGGAAGAGTCGTTATCCATGCAAGTCTGGCCTGGACAGGCGTATCCGCTCGGCGCCACTTACGACGGTGCCGGCACCAACTTCGCGGTCTACTCCGAGGCCGCCCGCCGCATCGAGCTGTGCCTCCTGCACGACGACGGCTCGGAGACGGCCGTGGAACTGCGCGAGACGGACGCCTTCGTCCGGCACGCGTACCTGCCGGGCGTGATGCCGGGCCAGCGGTACGGCTTCCGCGTGCACGGCCCGTACGAGCCCGAGCGCGGGATGCGCTGCAACGCGGCGAAGCTGCTCCTGGATCCGTACGCGCGTGCGATCAGCGGCCGCATCGACTGGGGCGAGCAGGTCTACGGCTACCACTTCGGCCGGCCCGACTCGCGCAACGACCTGGACTCCGCCCCGCACACCATGAGCTCGGTCGTGGTGAACCCGTACTTCGACTGGGCCAACGACCGGCCGCCGCGCCACGAGTACCACCACACCGTGCTGTACGAGGCCCACGTCAAGGGCCTCACCATGAACCACCCCGACCTCCCCGAGGAACTGCGCGGCACCTACGGGGCCCTCGCGCACCCGGCGGTCATCGGGCACCTCGCCAAGCTCGGCGTGACGGCCCTGGAGCTGATGCCGGTGCACCAGTTCGTCAACGACCACCGGCTGGTCGACGACGGGCTGAGCAACTACTGGGGCTACAACACCATCGGCTTCTTCGCCCCGCACAACGGCTACGCCTCGGGCGACCGCGGCCAGCAGGTGCTGGAGTTCAAGTCGGCGGTGCGGGCGCTGCACGAGGCCGGGATCGAGGTGATCCTTGACGTGGTCTACAACCACACCGCCGAGGGCAACCACCTGGGGCCGACGCTGTCGTTCCGCGGCCTGGACAACGCCTCGTACTACCGGCTGACGGAGGACCCGCGGCACTACATGGACACCACGGGCACCGGGAACTCGCTGCTGATGCGCTCCCCGCACGTGCTCCAGCTGATCATGGATTCGCTGCGCTACTGGGTCACCGAGATGCACGTGGACGGCTTCCGCTTCGACCTGGCGGCCACGCTGGCCCGGCAGTTCCACGAGGTGGACCGGCTGTCCTCGTTCTTCGACCTGGTCCAGCAGGATCCGGTGGTCAGCCAGGTGAAGCTGATCGCGGAGCCCTGGGACCTGGGCGAAGGCGGCTACCAGGTGGGCAACTTCCCGCCGCTGTGGACCGAGTGGAACGGCAAGTACCGCGACACCGTACGGGACTTGTGGCGCGGGCAGCCGCGCACGCTCGCGGAGTTCGCGGGGCGGCTGACCGGCTCCTCGGACCTCTACCAGGACGACGGGCGGCGCCCGCTGGCCTCGATCAACTTCACCACCTGCCACGACGGTTTCACCCTGCACGACCTGGTCTCGTACAACGAGAAGCACAACGAGGCCAACCGGGAGGGGAACCGGGACGGCGAGACCCACAACCGGTCCTGGAACTGCGGGGTGGAGGGGCCCAGTGAGGACCCGGAGGTACTGGAGCTGCGCGAGCGGCAGATGCGCAACTTCACCGCCACCCTGATGCTGTCGCAGGGCGTGCCGATGCTCAGCCACGGCGACGAGTTCGGGCGCACCCAGGGCGGCAACAACAACGCCTACTGCCAGGACAACGAGCTGTCCTGGGTGGACTGGCCGGTGCCGGGAAAACCTGCTCCCTCGCTGCTGGAGTTCACCCGGCGGATGGTGTGGCTGCGGCGCGACCACCCGGTGTTCCGGCGGCGGCGGTTCTTCCACGGGCGGCCGGTGGAGGGCACGCACGACGAGCTCTCCGACATCGCCTGGTTCACCCCGCACGGCGAGGAGATGCGGGCGCGGGACTGGCAGGCGCAGCACGCTCGGGCGCTGACGGTGTTCCTCAACGGGGAGGCGATCTCCGAGCCGGGCAGCCGCGGGGAGCGGATCACCGACGACTCGTTCCTGCTGATGTTCAACGCGGGGGCCGACCCGCAGGACTTCACCGTTCCGCCGGGTCACGGGGCGCAGTGGCGCCTGATCGTGGACACGGCGCGGCCGGACGTACTGCCACCCGGCACCGGGCCGCAGTATGCGGCCGGGGACCGGGTGGCGCTGACAGGACGGTGTCTGGTGGTGCTTCAGCGCCCCGCGTAGGCGGCGCCGCTCTCTCCGGCCGCGGGGGAGGCGGCCTCTCCGGCCGCCGGGGAGGCGGTCTGCTGGGCCGGGATGAAGGCCTTGGCGGTGTGCGAGCGGGCGGCGGGCACCCTGGTGCACAGGGAGAGCACCAGGGCGAGCGCGGCCGCCCCGACGGACACCGCGAAGGCACCGGAGGGCCCGTACCACTCGGCCATCCGGCCCGACAGCGCCAGTGCGAGGGCCTGGCCGGCCACCAGCGAGCTGGCCGCGAAGGCCATCGACTCGGCGAGCCGGGACGGCTCGACGTGCCGCTCGGTGAGCGCGAACGCGGTGATCAGGTGGGGTGCGATGGCCGCGCCGAGGAGGGTCACGATCAGGTACAGGGCCCACAGGCTGCCGGTGAACAGCAACGGCACGGAGAGCAGCAGCGCGGCGGCAGTGGCCGTGCGCCAGCGCAGCGCCAGCCCGAACCGGGCGGGCAGCACGCCCAGCGCGAGGCCCACCGCGGCGCTGACCACGCCGTTGGCGGCGTACACGATGCCGGCCTGGCCGGGCACCCCCAACTCCCCGGTGAGGGAGGCGATCCCGGCCTGCATGCCGCCGAACATGGCGCCCTGCAGGAAGAGCGAGAAGCGGACGGAGTACACCACCCCGGCGGGCCGGGTGCGGCGCACCCCCTTCGGACGTTCGGGCGCGGGCCCCCCGGCCGTGACGGCGGCGGTCGGGTGGAGCGCGAAGGCGGTGCCGAAGACGGCGACCAGGGCGGCCGCGCCGCCGATGGCGACGGCCGGATGGGCGACGAGGGCGGCCATCCCGACGAGGGCGGGGCCGATGACGAACGAGACCTCGTCCATGGTGCCCTCCAGCGAGTGGACGGCGCCGACCACGCTCTCGTCGGCCTTGGCGCGGTGCGCGAGGGCGACGGAACGGGTCCGGGCGAGCGGCCCGATCAGCGGTACGGAGGCACCGACCACGGCGCCGATCGCGGCGAGCGGGGCGGTGTCGATTCCGCCGAGGGCACCGGCGACGAGCGCGGCGGTGGCCAGGGCGTTGACGGCGGCGGCGGTGAGTACGACGGGCCGCTGTCCGTGGCGGTCGGCGAGCCGGCCCAGGACCGGTCCGAAGACCACCTGTCCGGCGGAGAGGGTGCCACCGACGATCCCGGCGGTGGCGAGGGAGCCGCTGGTCTCCGCGACCAGCAGGACGCTCCCGAACTGCGACATCGCGACGGGCAGTCGGGCGAAGAATGAAACGAAGGGGAGTAGGGGCCCGGTCAGGGCGATGACTTTACGATAGGTGTTGACGGTTCCAACCACTTGATCAACGTTAACCCGGCGCAGTCACCCGGATGCATTGGGTCATGGCACGGAATCCGGCAGGCTGGGTACGTACGTTCTCATGAGCCAGCCCCAGTCATACATTCGACCGGAACCTGATGTTCCGAAACCTGTCGCCCCCGCGTCGCCGACCTCGACCTACCGGCTCCAGCTGCGTCCGGAGTTCCCCTTCGCGGCGGCCGAGGAAGCCGTACCGTACCTCGCCTCCCTCGGCGTGTCACACCTGCACCTCTCCCCGGTGCTGGAGGCCGTGCCCGGCTCCGCGCACGGGTACGACGTCACCGACCACTCCCGGGTGCGGGCCGAGCTGGGCGGCGAGGCGGGGCTGCGGGCGCTGGGCGCGGCCGCCCGCGCGCACGGGCTGGGCCTGGTCCTCGACATCGTTCCGAACCACATGGCGGTACCGACGCCGCTGCGGCTGAACCGGCCCCTGTGGGAGGTGCTGCGGGAGGGGCCGCACTCGCCGTACGCACGCTGGTTCGACATCGACTGGGAGGCGGGCGGCGGGCAGGTGCTGCTGCCGGTGCTCGCCGGGCCGGCGGAGTCCTGCGAGCCGGAGGCCGACGGGGAGGTGCTGCGCTACGGGGACCTGGAGTTCCCCCTGCGGGAGGGCACCGCGGGGCTGGATCCGGCCGGGCTGGCGGCCGCGCAGTGGTACCGGCCGGCCTGGTGGCGGGAAGCCCGCACCTCGCTCAACTACCGCCGCTTCTTCACCATTTCGGAGCTGATCGGGGTCCGCGTGGAGGACCCGGAGGTGTTCGCGGCCACCCACGCGAAGGTGCTGGAGCTGGTCCGGGACGGGGTCGCGGAAGGCCTGCGGATCGACCACGTGGACGGGCTGGCGGACCCGGAGGGGTACCTCCACAGACTCCGGGCGGCGGTGGGCGGCCGCTGCTGGGTGGTGGTGGAGAAGATCCTGGCCCGCGAGGAGCGGCTGCCGCCCGGGTGGCCGGTGGCGGGGACCACCGGGTACGACGCGCTGCACCGGGTGGACGGGGTGTTCACCGACCCGGCGGGCGCCGCCGAACTGGCTGTGAAGTACGGGCAGTTGACGGGCACCGCCCCCTGGGAGCGGACGGCCGAGGAGTGCGCGCGCGAGGTGCTGACCGGCGATCTGGCCGCCGAGCTGGCGGCACTGGAGCGGATGGCGGGGCCGGACCTGGCCACCGCCGTACGGGAGTTGCTCATCGCCTACCCGGTCTACCGGCCGTACCCCGGGGACCCGGAGCCGGCACCTCAGGCCCTCGAACGGGCCGCCGCACGGGCGGGTGCGGGCGCGGCACACGGCGTACGGGAGCTGCTCCTGCGGGATCCCGCCTTCGCGGCCCGCTTCGCGCAGACCTCGGCGGCGCTGCGCGCCAAGTCCCTCGAGGACCGGGCCTTCTACCGGTACGCGCCGCTGCTGTCGGCGACCGAGGTCGGCGGGGACCCGGGGCGCCCTGCGGTGCCGGCGGCGGAGTTCCACGCGTACTGCGCGGAGCTGGAGCGGGACTGGCCGCGCTCGGGGACGGTGCTGTCCACGCACGACACCAAGCGCAGCGCGGACGTCCGCGCCCGCATCTCGGCGCTGTCCCAGACCCCGGAAGCGGTGGGCCCGCTCGGCGGCGCCCCGGACGCGCAGCTCGCGTGGGTGGCCCGGCAGACCGCGCTCGGCCTCGGACCGGTCGCCGGCGCCGCTCCGCGGCTGGCCGGGGCCCTGCTCAAGGCCGCGCGGGAGGCCGGGCTGCACACCAGCTGGACCGAGCGGAACGAGGCCTACGAGGCGGACGTCCCCGGCTACGCGGCGTCGCCCCTGGACCTTCCCCCGCACCTGGCGGAGGCGGCCCGCGCGAACCTGCTCGGCATGACGCTGCTGCACCTGGCGATGCCGGGGGTTCCGGAGGTCTACCAGGGTGCGGAGACCGAGTACCGGGCCCTGGTCGACCCCGACAACCGCCGCCCGGCCGTCTTCCCGCGGGAGGCTCTGGCGCGGCTCGACGCGGGGGCGGCCGCGCAGGACCCGGCCGGGGAGAAACTGGCCCTCACCGCCGCCCTGCTGCGTCTGCGCCGGGACCGGCCGCACCTGTTCACCGGGTACACCCCGCTTGCGGCCCGGGGCCCGGCGGCGGAGCACTGCCTGGCCTTCGCCCGCGCCGGGGGCCTCGTCGCTGTCGCGACCCGCCTCGCGCACCGGCTGGCCGCGGCGGGCGGCTGGCGCGACACCCTGCTGCCCCTCCCCCCGGGCCGCTGGACCCCCCTGACCCCCGGCCCGTCCACCCCGCCCCCGTACGAAGGCCCGACGCCCCTCACCCGCCTCCTGTCCACGAGCCCCGTGACGGTCCTGACCCGCGCCGAGTAGCCGCCACGGCGGGGCCGGATTCGGCCGATGCCGCCTCCTGGGCGCGGCTCAAAGACCCGGGGCTCCGCCCCGTACCCCGCTCCTCAAACGCCGGAGGGGCTGGATTTTGCCGCTGCCGTCCGCCAGGTGCGGCTGGATTGCCCGCCGGGCAAGTCAGCACCGCCGGCGACAACCCAGCCCCGCCAGGGGGCACCTCCCAGCGGTAGCTGGGGGAGTTTGAGGCGCGGGGTCCGGGGCGGAGCCCCAGGAAGCGGCGCCGCGCCGACCCGGCCTCGGCGGAGCCGCCCGGCGGGAGCCCCCTGGCCAGGGGGAAATCCGCGTCCCGGGGAGCAGTAGCCGGCGCCCCCGGCGGGCATGGCATCACATGTGACCCTGCTGCGCGACACCCGCTACCCCACACCGCACGAACTCGCCCTGGCCGCCCGCGCCCTCGCGGACGAGCACCCCGCCCACGCCCGGCTCCGCCAGGCCGGCACCTCCCGCGCCGGGCAGCCCCTCTGGGTGCTGTCCCTCACCCCGACGGGCCGGGGGACCGGCCGCAACGTGCTCGTCGTCGCCGGAGCGCACGCCAACGAGCCCGTCGGCGGGGCCACCGCCCTCGCCCTCGCGCGGCGCCTGCTCCACGACCCCGCGCCCCGGGCCGGCTGCGGCTGGCACTTCCTGCTCTGCGCCGACCCCGACGGAGCCGACCTGCACCGCACGCCCCGCCCCTACTCGCTCCTCGACTACCACCGCAGCTTCTACCGGCCCCCCGGACCCGAGCAGCCGGAGTGGGCTCCGTCCCTGCTGCCCCCGGACCGGCTGCCGCCCGAGACCCTCGCCCTGACCGCGCTCATCGACGAGCTGCGCCCCGTCCTCCAGGTCTCCCTGCACGCGACGGACCTCGGGGGCTCCTGGGTGCAGCTCACCCGGGACATACCCGGCCTCGCCGAGCCCTTCGGGAAATCGGCCGCCGAGCTGCGCATCCCCGTGGAGAACGGGGCCTCGGACGCCGCCGGCTGGCCCTCCCCCGGGCCCGGGATCTTCGTCATCCCGGAGCCGGGGAGCGAGGCCGCCGGGGCCTTCCACCCGGAGGACACCCGGCTCAGCACCTGGTACCACGCGCACCGCTACGACGGCACCACGGCCATCGTCGAAGTCCCCATGTGGGCCTCCGACCTGGTGGACGATCCCGCCCCGCACCCGGACCCGCGCGGCGCCCTGCGGATGCTGGCCGGCCGGCTCACCCGGGACTCCGCGCTCGTGGCCCGCGTACGGGACGGCGCCACCGCCGGGCCGGACCCCGCCGCCGAGGCCCTGCTGCGCGCCGTGGACTGGACGCTCACGCTGATCCCCCGGATCGGCGCCGAGTGGACCGGCGCGGGCGCTCCCCCTGAGGCCACCGCGGCGTACATCGCCGGCATCGACGCCTTCGGGCGGCGCCTGTCGCTGCGCGCCGCGGCGATGCTGCTGCGGGTGCTGCGCGCGCAGGGCCATCCGGCGGCGCCCGGGCTGGACCGGCTGGTCGCGGGGTGGTGCGAGGAGTTCTCGGCCCGGTTCGGGGCCCGCTGGGTGCCGGTGGCCACCCAGGTGGAGCACCAGTCCCGGACCGTCCTTGCGACGTACGAACGCCTCGTGGCGGCCGAGCGGTAGCCCCGGCCGGGGCCCGGCTGGGCCCGGCTCAGGCCCGCGGGGGCCGGTCCACGGGCAGGGCGTACCGCCGCTTGGGCCGCCCGGTGGCGCCGAGCCGGTCGTAGAAGCGGATCGCGCCCTCGTTCCAGTCGGGAGTCTGCCATTCGACGTGGTCGAGGCCGAGCTCGCGGGCCAGGTCCGCCACCGCGTCCATCAGCGCGGCCCCCAGGCCGTGGCCGCGGGCCTCCTCCGCGAGGTAGAGGCAGTCCATGTGGAGGTAGGGCCGGCCGTCCCAGAAGGCGAACTCCTCCGAGCAGGCGGCGTATCCGGCGACCTCGCCGTCCGGGTTCTCCGCCAGCAGCACCCACAGCCGGGCGCCCTCGGCGAAGATCCGCGGGCCGAGCCGTTCGGCGAGTCCCGGCGGGCGCGGCGCGGACTTCTCGTAGGCCACGTGCTCATGGATGAGTTCGACCAGGCGCGGCAGGTCCCCGACGAGGGCCCGCCGGATGACAGGGGTGGGTTCCGGTTCCATGGACGCCATCCTGCGCGGTGCCGCACTGCCGCGCGCCGGCGGGTCCGTACGCCGGTGCGTCCGTACGCCGGCGGGTCCGTACGCCGGCGGGTCCGCGCGCCTACCCCGCCGAGAGCCGGAAGCTCATGTGCCCGAAGCTGACCTGGTCCCCGTCGCGGACCACGGCGGAGCCCGTCACCCGCTGCCCGTTGACCGTGGTCCCGTTGGTGGAGCCCAGGTCCTTCAGCACCCACACCCCGCCCTGCATCCTGAGCTCCGCATGGACCCGGGACACCGTCTCGTGGCTGAGCCGCAGCCCGTTGCCCGGGTCGCGGCCGATCCGCAGGGGCATCGCGCTCGGGTGCGGGAGCAGCAGCTTGGGCAGCTTCTCGGCCGTCCAGGCGCGCCGGATGCCGACGCTCACCGCGGAGACCCGGCCGACCCAGCCGAACAGCCGACCGGTCCACGGGCCTTCGGAAACCGGCCGGGCCTGGAGGTCCGCCGTGAGGACGGCGAGGTCTTCGGAGCGGCGTGCGACCAGGGCGAGTTCCATCCGGCGCAGGAACGTGTCGTGGGACAGCTTCCCGGAGGCCGCGCCCTCCCGGAGCTGGCCCAACGCCCGGTCGCGCTCGGCATCCGAGAGCCGTGGCACGGGGTAGGCGGGGAACTCAAAACTCGACGTCACAGGGTGATTGTCGGCCCGTCGGGGGCGGAGTGTCCAGAACTCCCCCGCCGCGCCCGGAATGATGGGCACGATACGCATGCTGGACACCGCCGGAGACGAGGGGACCCGTCCGTGCAGTTCGAGGTGTGGGCACCGCTGACAGGTCATGTCGCCTTGCGACTCGACGACGCGACGTACGACATGGCGCGCGATCCGGTCCGCGACGGCTGGTGGACGGTGGAGGCGCCGGCCGGGGACGGGAGCCGCTACGGGTTCCTGCTGGACGGCGCCACCACCCCGCGGCCGGACCCCCGCGGCCGGCGGCTGCCGGACGGCCCCGACGGGCTGTCCGCGGTGGTCGACTTCGAGGCGCTCGCCCCGCTGCGGACCCCGCCGCCCCGCACCCGGCTCCAGGACGCCGTCCTGTACGAGCTCCACATCGGCACCTTCACCCCCGAGGGCACCTTCGACGCGGCCGCCGCCCGCCTCGGGCACCTCACCGCCCTCGGCGTCACGCACGTGGAGCTGATGCCGGTGTGCTCCTTCCCAGGCCGGCACGGCTGGGGGTACGACGGGGTCGCCCCCTGGTCGGTGCACGAGCCGTACGGGGGCCCCGCCGGGCTGGCCCGGTTCACGGAGGCCGCGCACGCGGCCGGGCTGGGCGTGGTGCTGGACGTGGTCCACAACCACCTCGGCCCCTCCGGCAACCACCTCCCCGCCTTCGGCCCGTACTTCACCGACACCCACCACACCCCGTGGGGCGCGGCGGTGAACCTGGACGCGCCCGGCTCCGACGAGGTGCGCGCGTACCTCCTGGGCAGTGCGCTGGCCTGGCTGCGCGACTACGGGATCGACGGGCTGCGGCTGGACGCGGTGCACGCGCTGGCCGACGACCGGGCGCTGACCTTCCTGGAGGAACTGGGCGCGGCGGTCGACGAGTTGGCGGCCGAATCCGGTCGGCCGCTGTTCCTGATCGCCGAGTCCGACCGGTGCGACCCGCGGACCGTCACCCCGCGCGCCGGCGGGGGCCTGGGTCTGCACGCCCAGTGGAACGACGACTTCCACCACGCCCTGCACTGTGCGCTGACCGGTGAATCCCAGGCGTACTACGCCGACTTCGCCGCGGCCCCGCTCGCCGCCCTCGCGAAGACCATGACCCGGGCGTTCTTCCACGACGGGACCTGGTCCTCCTTCCGGGGGCGCACCCACGGCCGCCCGGTGGACTGGCGCCGGACCCCGGCCCACCGCTTCCTCGGCTACACGCAGACCCACGACCAGATCGGCAACCGGGCGCTCGGCGACCGGCTCTCCGCCTCGCTCTCCCCCGGGCTGCTGGCGTGCGCGGCGACCGTGGCGCTGACCGGGCCGTTCGTGCCGATGCTGTTCATGGGCGAGGAGTGGGGGGCCGGGACGCCCTGGCAGTACTTCACGGACCACCCGGACCCGGAGCTCGCCGAGGCGGTACGGGCCGGGCGGCGCCGGGAGTTCGCGGCGCACGGCTGGAAGGCCGAGGAGATCCCGGACCCGCAGGACCCGGCCACCCGGGAGCGCTCCTGCCTGGACTGGTCGGAGCCCGGACAGCCCCCGCACGCCCGCCTGCTGGACTGGTACCGCACCCTCGTCGCGCTCCGCCGCACCCACCCGGACCTGCGCGACCCGGACCTGGCGGCGGTCCGGGTCGCGCACGACGAGGAGCGGCGCTGGCTCACCTTCCGGCGCGGCGACGTCCGGGTCGCGGTGAACCTGTCCCCGGAACCGGTGACGATCGCGCTCGGCCGCAACGGGGTGCGGGTGCTGGCCGCCTGGGAGCCGGCCGAACACCCGGGCCCGGACGGGCGGATCCACGTACCGGGGGAATCGGCGGTCGTGCTGGGCCCGTAGACGCTGTCCGGGCGATCCCGCCCGTCGCCGCCGTGATTCCCACGGACCGCCGCCGCCCCGAACGGCATGAGCATGCCATCGATAGCACCAGACGACCGCCGCGCGACCGAGGGGGACCAATGCGTCATGCCGATCAGCCCGTCCTGAAGCCACTGGGGCCTGATGATCCGTCCGAGGTCTCCGGCTACGAACTCCTCGCCAGGATCGGCGAGGGCGGCATGGGCTCGGTCTATCTCACGCGTACCCGGGGCGAGCAGCCGGTCGCGCTGAAGCTGATCCGCCGCGAGTTCGCCCAGGACGCGGCCTTCCGCGCCCGCTTCGAAGCGGAGGTCCAGGCCGCCCGCCGGGTGTCCGGCTACCACATCGTGCCGGTGCTGGACCACAACATGAACGGCGACCAGCCCTGGATCGCCACCTCCTACGTCCCCGGGCTCGCCCTCGACGACGCGCTCGCCGCCTTCGGCCCGTTGCCCCTTCCCGCCTCCCTCCAGCTCGTCGGCTGCACCGCCCGGGCCCTGGTGTCGGTGCATGCCGCATCGGTCATCCACCGCGATCTCAAGCCCAGCAACATCCTGCTCGGCTCCCAGGGCCCCTGGGTCATCGACTTCGGCATCGCCCGCGCCACCGACACCACGCAGCTCACCCAGACCGGCGGCTTCATCGGCACTCCCCAGTACATGTCGCCCGAACACGCACTGGGGAGAAGGGTCACCCCGGCCACCGACGTCTTCGCCCTCGGACTGATCGCGGCCGTCGTGGCGACGGGTCGCCACCCCTACGGCGACGGCTCGGGCCTCTCCATCGCCGCCCAGATCGCCAACACGCAGGCGCAGCCCCCGGACCTGAGCGGCTACCCGGACCAGCTTCGCCCCCTGCTCCAGGCATGCCTGGCCGCGGACCCGGCCGCCCGGCCCACCCCCACCGCCCTCGCCGACTGGTGCCGGCAGGTGTCCGGACGGCAGCTCTCCGACTTCACCGGCTGGCTGCCGCCCCAGCTCACCGCGGAGATCGCCCGACGCGAGCAGGAGGCTCTGCGGCCGCCACGGTCGCGGGCGCGGAACCTCGCACAGGACCGGCCGGGGCCCGTTCCCCTGGCCAAGCCGCAGCAGCAGGCGTACCAGGCCGCGTACGTTCCGACCCAGGCGGCGCCCGGCCCTGACAGCCGGGCCCACCAGAGCGCGTACGCCCCGACCCAGGCAGCCGCCCCGCCCACCCAGCCTCCCGCGCACGCCCCGCACGTCCCGCCGGCCTCGGGGACAGGGGGCGACCGGAAGGCGGTGCTCATCGGCGGCGCCGTCGTCGCGATGGCCCTGATCGCGGGCGCCGTCGTCTGGACGCTCGACCGCGACGGCGGCGAGAAGGGGTACCGGGCCGCCGAGCAGAGCAAGGCGATCTCGCTCACGCGCGAGAGCTTCCTCGACTTCGTCGACCTCGACAAGGGATACCCCCGGTCGAAGTACGACGACAACGAACTCTCCCTGTCCAGGAGCACGTTCGCCTTCACCGGCGAAGGCACGTGGGGCAAGAGCGCCGGAACCACGCCGGAGCAGTGCGCGGACGGAATGAACAAGAACCAACTGCCGAAGGAGATCACGGTCGACAAGATGTACGGCGACTCCGCCGCCCTCGTCCGAGGCGACCTTCTGTGTCTTCGGACGTCCGGCGGTTATCTGGCGATGCTGAAGATCACCGAGGTTGTCACTCGCCAGGACGACCTCAACGACGATCGCCTCGCGACACCCGACTACAAGGCGGAACTGACCCTCTGGGAACCTCCGTCGTAAAGCTCGCCACTCGGCGTCCACCTTCCGCCGGACCTTCCACCAGCCGGTGATCAACCCCGTCCCGGCCGCGGTGATCCGGACCGGGTCTTCAGTCGGTCCCCGAGTCCTCGAGCGCGAGTTGCCGGCGGTACTCCTCCCACGACGGCAGCCGCATCGGCGGCTCCGTCGGGCTGGCTTCTCGCGTCTCGAACTCCGCCGGTACGCGGCGCCGCTGCAGCTCGTCGAACGCCTCCATCGCCAACGCATCCACGGCATCGGGATCCGCGTACCGCCTACCGTCGATGACGAACGTTGCGGACCAGTCGTCGCCGTCCTTGATCCAGACGACACAGATGTCCCGATTCGCGTCACTCACCAGCGATCCTCCCCTGTTTCCGCCAACCCATCGCACCACCGCGGCCATCGGCCCCCGGGTGGCCGGGCCGGGCAGACGCGTCCGGTGACGCGAACGGCACCCGGCGTGGTTCCCATGCGCGGGGTGTCTTGCCGATCAGGCCCGATCGACAAGACACCCCCTGGTCACTCCACGACGGCCAGCTCGCGCGGGGCGTTGTTGAAGCTCCGCGAACCGTCCTCGGTGACGGTCACGATGTCCTCGATGCGGACGCCGAACCGGCCGGGCAGGTAGATGCCCGGCTCCACGGAGAAGCACATGCCGGGGACGAGCGGCTGCTCCTCTCCTTCGACCATGTACGGGGGTTCGTGCGTGGTGACGCCGATGCCGTGGCCGGTGCGGTGGATGAAGCGGTCCCCGTAGCCGAACTCGGTGATCACCGCGCGGGCCGCCCGGTCCACGTCCTGGCAGGTGGCCCCCGGGCGGACCGCCGCCACCCCGGCCCGCTGGGCCTCGCGGACGATGTCGTGGACGCGCTGCTCCTCGGCGGTCGGCTCGCCCACGTGCACGGTGCGGGAGATGTCGGAGCCGTAGCCGTACCGGAGGCCGCCGAAGTCGAGGACGATCATGTCGCCGTGCCGGATGACCCGTTCGCCGGCCTCGTGGTGCGGGTTGGCGCCGTTGGGGCCGGAGCCGACGACCGTGAAGTCGACCTGGGAATGGCCGTGCACGCGCAGCAGGGCGGCCAGGTCCTCGGCGACGTCGGTCTCCCGGCGGCCCGCGAAGGGCACGTGGAGGATCTGCTCGTAGGCCGCGTCGGCGGCCTGCCCCGCCGCGGCGAGGCGCTCCAGTTCCCGGTCGTCCTTGACCGCGCGGAGCATGGGCAGGGAGTCGGTGAGCGGCACGTAGGAGGTGGCGGGCAACTCCCGCTGGAGGCGGAGGAGGTGCAGGGCCCAGGTGTTGTCGCTGACCCCGAAGCGGCCGGCGACGTCCAGCAGCGCGGCGGTCACGGCGTACGGGTTCTTCCCGTCGGTCCAGTCCCGCAGGGTCAGCGCGGGGGCCCCGGCGGCCTTGGCGGCGTCGGGGGCCTCCAGCGCGGGGACGACGAGCACCGGGTCCTGTCCGGCGGCCAGCACGAGCAGGGTCAGCCGCTCCGTCTCGGCGGTCGGGCGGTAGCCGGTGAGGTGGGCGAGGTCGGGCCCGGGGGCGATGAGCAGCCCGGCGAGCCCCGCGTCGGCGGCGGTCTGCGCGGCGGCGGCCATGCGGGCGGAGTAGTCGTCGGCCGTGAAGGGGGCCGGGCCTTCGGTTGCGGCGTCACGTGTCATACGGGCGATCCTGCCGTCAGCCGCGCGGCGAGGGCAGCGGCCGCGCCGGTCGGGGTGCCCGGCGAGAGGAGCTCCGTACGGTGCACCAGGCGCGGCGCGGACAGCGGTACGGCGACCCCGGCGGCAGTCTCGGCAACGCGGCGGGGCAGCAGGACGAGGCCGTGCCCGGCCGCGGCGAGGGCGCACAGGCCGTGGAGGTCGGTGCCGTCGTAGCGCAGGGCCGAGCGGGCGGCGGTGAGCGGCGGGGCGCACAGGGCGGGGGCGTCGAGCCAGCGCGCGTCGACGAGGTCGTCCAGCCGGAGGGAGGCCCGCCGCGCGAAGGGGTGTCCGGCGGGCAGCAGCACCGCGACCTCCTCCTCCCCGACCCCCGTCACCGTGAGCGGGGCCACGTCGGGCAGCCGCAGCGGATCGCTCGGCGCGGCCGGCCCGTCGACCAGGCCGAGGTCGCAGCCGCCGGTGGCGACGGCGGCGGGCACCTCGGCCGGGGGCAGGATTCTGAGGGTGACCCCGGTGGCGGGCAGGGCCGCCAGCAGCCGGGGCCCCACGGAGAGGGGGGACGCGGCGAGGGTGACCCGCCCGGGCGGGGCTGCGGCCAGCCGGAGCACGTCGGCGCGCGCGGCGTCGAGCCGCAGCAGCAGCGGTCCGGCGTGCTCCAGCAGCCGCGTCCCCGCCGCGGTCGGCGCCACGGGCCGCCGCGTCAGCAGCTCGGTCCGCAGGTCGGCCTCCAGGCCGGCGATGTGCTGGGAGACTGCCGACTGGGTGTAGCCCAGCTCCCGGGCGGCGGCGGAGAACGAGCCCAGCCGGACGACGGCGACGAAGGTACGGAGCAGGTGCGGATCCATGGCCCCAGCATGCCGCGCGCCCTGCGGGCAGCCCGCCGAACCCGCCCGCCCCCGGGGTCGGGTGTGCGGCGGGGCGCCCCCGCAGGGCTCCGAACTGGGCCCCCTCGGGGCGGCGGGCCGGCGTGCCGCTGCGCGGAGCCGTCCCCTACCCGCCCTTCCTCCCCCAGCTACCGCTGGGAGGTGCCCCCGGTTCCCCGGGCTCCGCCCGGACCCGCCCTGGGGGCATCAGCAGTGCTTATCGACTGTGCAGGAACCATCGTTGGCGGTGAAGTGGCCTCCCGCCGCAAGATGATCCGCATGACCACCGCACACACCGCGCGGATCGCCCTCGTCGGCGACCGCTCCCCGCACGTGAAGTCCCACACCCGCATCCCGCTGCTCCTCGACGCCCTCGCCGCTCGCGACGGCCTGGTGCTCGACGCCTACTGGATCCCGACCGGCGACGCCGGGGCCGAGGCCGCCGCCGGGACGCTGGGCCGCTTCGACGCCGTGTGGGTGCTGCCCGGCAGCCCGTACGCCAGCGAGGCCGGGGTGCTGGAGGCGATCCGGGTGGCCCGGGAGGAGGGCATCCCCTTCCTCGGAACCTGCGGCGGCTTCCAGCACACCCTGCTGGAGTACGCCCGCACGGTGTGCGGCCTGACCGGCGCCGCGCACGCCGAGAACGACCCCGGCGCGGCGGACCCGCTGATCACCCCGCTCGCCTGCTCGCTCGTCGGGCACGAGGGACTCGTACGGGCCGAGCCCGGCTCGCTCGCCGAGTCCGCGCTCGGCGCGGAGCGGTCGATGGAGCGCTACCACTGCAATTACGGCCCCGAGCCCCGGCACCTGCCGGCCCTCGCCGCGCACGGGCTGCGCCTGTCGGGCCGCGACGAGGACGGGCAGGTGCGCATCGCGGAGCTGTCCGGGCACCCCTTCTTCCTGGCCACGCTGTTCCAGCCGGAGCTCCGGGGGGACGGGTCGGTGCCGCACCCGATCGTCCGGGCCCTCGCCGTGGCCGCTGTGACCCACGCCACCGCCGCCGCCGGGGCCGCCGCCGTGGCGGAATAACCTGTCGCAGGACCACCCCGCTGATCGGCTATGCTGTGCATGCACATCGAACGGGTGGTCCGCCGCCCTTCGTGGTGGGTGTAGCTCAGTTGGTAGAGCACCTGGTTGTGGTCCAGGTGGCCGCGGGTTCAAGTCCCGTCACTCACCCTGATCCCGTGGGGTACGAGGTTTCCTCGTGCCCCACGGGCTTTTTCGTTCTAGGCGCGGAGGAAGGCTTCCACCTCGGTGGCGAAGGCCACGGGGGTCTCGTGCGGCGGGTAGTGGCCGGAGCCGGGGACCGTGACGATGCGGCAGTTCGGGTACCAGGCCTGCCACGTGGCCCGCATCACGTCCGCGGTCAGCGCGAGGTCGTACTCCCCGACCAGGACCAGCACCGGGACGGTGTTCCCCTTCACCGCGGCGGACAGGTCCAGCGGCTGCCAGCTCGCGAGGTACCCGGCGAAGGCCTCGGGGCGGGAGACGCTCAGGGAGTGCTCGACCATGCGGTCGAGCCAGTGGCGGCTCGCGCGGTTGCCGGTGACCAGGTCGAGGATGGCCCGGCGCTTGGCCGGGTCCTCGGCGGCGCCGTAGAAGAGGGCGTGGGTCGCGTCGTCCATCTCGTACGGGGCGGCCGGCACGGGCGTGAGCCCGATCAGCTTCTCCACCCGCTCGGGGGCGCGCACCAGGACCTGCTGGACCGCCTTGCCGCCCATGGAGTGGCCGAGCAGGGAGAAGGTGTCCCAGCCGAGCTCGTCGGCCAGTTCGAGGACGTCGTCGGCGATCTCGGGGAGGGTGTGGCGGCCGGGGACGTCCCGGCGGTCGCCGTAGCCGCGGTAGTCGAGGAAGGCGTACGAGAACTCCTCCGGGTCCAGGTAGTCCAGTACGGAGCCCCAGTTGGCGGAGGTGCCGAACCAGTCGTGCAGCACGACGACGCGGACGGGGCCGGTGCCGATCCTGCGGTGGGCGATGGCCATGCGTTCTCCCTCGGTGACGGGGGTGGAGGAGCCGACGCCGTACCTTCTGCCCAGCGGGCCTACCATCACACCGTGAATCCGACACCTGGCATCGAACCGCTGCGCATGGGGGACTTCGCGCCGAGCCACGGGACGCGCCATCCGCACCATCCCCGGAGCTACCGGATCAGCGACCCGGCGGAGATCGCCGAGGTCCTGGCCGTGCGGCCGCCCGAACGGCACACCGATTTCGCCGGAGGCGGCGCCTTCGAGTGCATGTGCCACGAGGGGTGGGACCCGGGACCCGCCACCCCCGAGCTCCTGCGCCTGATCGACCCGGTGTCCCCCGAGGGGATACCCGCCCGCCACCGCGCCCGGTGGGTCGCGGCGGCGCCCGAGGCGTTGCGGGAGTACGCCGCGGCGCTGGCCGGGGGCGAGGAGGAGCCGGACCTGCCGCGCGGGGTGCCGCCGGCCGTGGTGTTCAGCTGGCTGGGCGCCGTACGGGAGGAGCCGCGCGACGCGGCGTGGCTGCTCGCCGAACGCGGGCCGTGGCTGCTGCTGGCCGGGGTGCCGACGGAGGACCTGGCCTGGGCGGTGCGGAAGACGGACCGGGCGGGGCTGGAGGGCGCCGTACGGTTCTTCGCGAGCGAGGACTTCACCACCCGCCACCCCAAGCGCCGCCGGGTCCCCGACACCGCCCGCGACCTGCTGCTGCGGCACGCGCGCGGCCACCGCCCCAAGGACCTCCCGGTCCTGGAGCGGCGGCTGCTGCGTGCTGCGGAGGACCGGGTCAGACGGTGCTGATCGCCGGGTCCGAGATGCCCGGGGCGCCCGTCTCCACGTGGCCGGCGAAGCGGCGCAGGAAGGTCGTGTCCGCGTCGGAGACCACCTTGACGTCGTACCAGCGGCCCGTCGCGCTCAGGTCCGCCGTGTAGGTGGCCGTACCGCCCGCCGCGACCCGCAGGGTCTGGGTGGCGCCGCCGTAGGAGTTGGTCACGGTGAGGTTGACCGCCGCCGAGCCCGAGTTGGTCAGGGTCAGCTTCAGGTTGCCGGCGGCGTCGTCGTGGCGGGCCGTGACCTCGGGGCCGGCCTTCTTCGCCGGGCCCTTCCAGGTGCGCAGGAAGCCGTTCGGGCCCCAGACCGTGAGGTTGATCTGGTTGCCGGTGGAGCTGCTCGTGGACCAGGTGTCGGAGAGGGTCTTGCCCGCCTCGACGGTGTACGGCCAGGGGCCGTCCGTGCGGTTGCCCGAGGTGCTGTGGAAGTGGGCGCCGAGCTTGGGACCCGAGGCGAAGGTCAGGGTGAACTTGCCGGTGGAGGTGGTGGCGCGGCCGTCCACGTACGGGCTGTAGCCCAGCGCGCGGGTCGGCTTGGAGCCCGCCTCCTGCTTGGGCAGGACGCCGGTGGCCGGCACCGGCGGGGTGTAGGACGGGTGGCGGTTCTTGTCCGGCGGGATGTAGCCGGCCGTCGACGGGAGGGCGGCCGGCGCGGCGTCCGCCCGGGTGAAGTCGAAGGCGGAGGTCAGGTCACCGCAGACGGCGCGGCGCCACGGCTGGATGTTGGGCTCCTGCACGCCGAAGCGCTTCTCCATGAAGCGGATCACCGAGGTGTGGTCGAAGGTCTCGGAGCAGACGTAGCCGCCCTTGCTCCACGGGGAGACCACGATCATCGGGACGCGCGGGCCCAGGCCGTACGGGCCGGCCGAGTAGCCGGAGACGCCCCCGGTGTACAGGTCGCCGGTGACGCTCGCCGTGGACAGGCCCCAGGCGGAGGACGCCGGCGGGTACGGCGGGACGACGTGGTCGAAGAAGCCGTCGTTCTCGTCGTAGGTGATGAACAGGGCCGTCTTCGCCCACACGGCGGGGTTCGCGGTCAGCGCGTCCAGCACCTGCGAGATGTACCAGGCGCCGAAGTTCGTCGGCCAGTTGGAGTGCTCGCTGAACGCCTCCGGGGCGGCGATCCAGGAGACCTGCGGGAGGGTGCCGTTCACCACGTCCGCGCGCAGCCGGTCGAAGTATCCGTCGCCCGCCTTGACGTTGGTGCCCGTACGGGCCTTCTCGTACAGGGCGCTGCCGGGCTGGGCGTTGCGGTAGGTGTTGAAGTACAGCAGCGAGTTGTCGCCGTAGTTGCCGCGGAAGGCGTCGTTGATCCAGCCCCACGAACCGGCGGCGTTCAGGCCGTCGCCGATGTCCTGGTAGACCTTCCAGGAGACTCCGGCCGACTCCAGGCGCTCCGGGTAGGTCTTCCAGCCGTAGCCGGCCTCCTGGTTGCCCATGACCGGGCCGCCGCCCACGCCGTCGTTGCCCGTGTAACCCGTCCACATGTAGTAGCGGTTGGGGTCCGTGGCGCCGATGAAGGAGCAGTGGTAGGCGTCGCAGACGGTGAACGCGTCGGCGAGCGCGTAGTGGAACGGGATGTCGTCCCGCTTCATGTACGACATCGTCGTGGCCGTCTTGGCCGGAACCCACTTGTCGTACTTGCCCTTGTTGTAGGCCTGCTGGCCGCCGGCCCAGTCGTGGTTCAGGCCCGTCAGGAACTGCATCCCGAGGTTCTCGACCTCCGGGTGGAAGGGCAGGATGTCCTTCGTCCCGTTGGACTGGTGGAAGACCGACTTGCCGTTGTCCTGGAGGACGGGACGCGGGTCACCGAAGCCCCGGACCCCCTTCATCGTGCCGAAGTAGTGGTCGAACGACCGGTTCTCCTGCATGAGGACGACGATGTGCTCGATGTCCTGGATCGTGCCCGTCGTGCCCTGCGCCGAGATGGCGGCCGCGCGCGCGATGCTCTCGTTCAGCATCGCGACGGCGGCGGTGCCACCGGCTATCTGCAGGAACCTGCGGCGATTGAATTCGGTCATGGAGTGACATCCTCTGCGGGTGGGGGGGTGTCTGGGGGCGCCCCAAGGACAGCGGCCCCGGGGTACCGGACGGAGATCACTTCGTGACGGCGCGCGGTACACCTGGAGAACGAAAGCTCTCCCGAACGACCCGCGGATCTGCTGGAATGACCTCCCACACACGGCACGGGGGGCGCAGAACGGATGGCCGGGACCGACTTCGGGCATGCCCTCGGGCCGTCCCGCGCGCTCTCCGGTCTGCCGCTCTCGCCGCTCGTGGGAGGGTACGGGGAACTGGTCTCCGCGCAACAGACCCTCGGCTTGCGCCACTTGGGCGAACTCCTGACCCCCGCGAGCGGCCGCTTACGCGTGCTCGACGGGGTCTTCCGCGTCGAGCGGCCCGGGCGGCGGGCCCATGTGAACGCCGCCGTGCTGCGGGCGCTGCGCGTGGACCGGCCCGAGGCGGCCTGGCTGCTGGACCGGCTGGCCGGCATCCAGGAGCACGACCCGGCCGCGCTGCGGCGGATCCTGCTCTACCAGCTCGTCCACCTGCTGCACGCCCACCCCGGGGGCCATCTGCCCGCCACCGCGGCCGGCTTGGGGGTGGACCCGGCGGAGACCGCCGCGCTGGTCCACGCCGCCGCGGCGCGGGCCCGGCTGGAGCCGGTGCAGCGGGAGGCCGCGGAGGGCCTGGAAGACGACTGGCTGGGCCGGCGGGTGCGGGCGGCCCAGCGGAAGGCCGCGCTGCTGCCGCCGGGCGGCGGGGACCGGGCGCTGGCGGCCCGGCTCGCCGGGCTGACCGCCCGGGCCGCGGCGGCCGACGCGGCGCTCGACGAGGCCCGCCGCCTGGAGGAGCGGGGCGCTCCGGACCGGGCGTCGGTCCCGTACGAGGAGGCCCTCCGGCTGGCGGGAGACTGCCCGCGCGCGGTGCGCGGGCTGGTCCGCACCCACCGGCCGGAGCCGGGCGATCCCGGCCCGCTGCACTCCGTACTCGTACCCGACGGGGTCGAACTGCGGTGGCCTCCGGGCGAGTTCGAGGGGCGGCGCTGGCGGGTGGTCCGGCTCACGCAGGGCGATCCGGCGGGCTTACCGCTCGCCGAGGTGGCGGCGCGGCCGAGCGGCGGCGTCCTGCTGGACCGGGACACCGGCATCGGGGTACGGGTCCGGCACGTCGCCCTGCCGCTCGGGGCCGACGGCGCGGTGGACGGGCCGCCGCTGATCGGCGCCCCGGTGGCCGTCGCCCCGGCGGTGACGCGGCTGGGCGTCGCCGACGGCAACGGCCGGCTCGAGGCCTCCTGGACCGCCCCGGCGGGCGCGGACGGTGCCGAGGTGACGCTGACCGGGCCGGGGGGCCGCCGCGCGGTGGACGCCACGGGGCCGGGCCTGTGCTTCGACGGCCTGGAGCCCGGCGCGTACGAGCTGACGGTCCGGGCCCGCTACACCCCGCCGGGGCGCTCCGGCCGCGCGCTCCTGTCAGCGCCCGTAACGGCCCCGGCCACCGTCCACTCCTGGCCGGCGCCCGTCCGCACCCTGACGGCGTCCCCGCGCGAGTCGGGCGGCCTGCGCTTCCGCGTGACGGGCGCGGACGGCGCCGAGGTGCGGCTGGTGGCATGGCCGACCGAGCCCCCGGCCCCGGGCACGGAACTGCGGACCGCCGACGTACCGCCGCCCCTGGCCTGGATCGACCCGGGCGAACCCGGCGGGCAGCCGCCCCACGGGACCCAGGTCACCGTGACGGCCGTGGCCTTGCTCGGGGAGCGGGCCGTGGCCGGCCCCGGGGTGCTGGTCGAGGCGCCGCTCCCCGTGACCGGGCTCGCCGTGCGGCGGACCTCGCCCGGACAGGTGCAGCTCACCTTCGACTGGCCCGGCAGCGCAGGCACCGTCACCGCCGCCGTCACCCAGGACGCCCGGGTCACCGAACACGCCGTGGCCCGCAGCGTGTTCCTGCGCGAAGGACTGCGGCTGCCGGTCACGTCCGGCGCCCTACGCGTCGAGGTCCACGCCGCGCCCCGCAGCGCCCGCTCCGTGCTCGCCGCCGCGGCCGACGACGCGTGCGCGGAGCTGCCCGCCGATGTGGCCATCGCCTACGAACTGCTGCCGGGCGCCCGGCGCGGCCTGCGCCGCGGGCCCGCCGTCCTGCGGGTGACCGTCCGGGCCACCGGGGCCGTCGAGGGGCTCCCCGGCTTCGTCCTGGTCGCCCGCGGCGACGGCGGCCGCAACCCCCAGCGCCCGCCCGGCCCCACGGGCGGCACCACCCTGTGCCGGCTGACCGGCGACGAACTCGCCTCCGCCGGCACCCTGGAACGCGAACTCGACCCCGCCACCGCACCCGGCCGCCCGTACGCCGTCCGCGGCTTCCTCCTCGGCGGCCGTGCCGCCTCCGTCCGGCTCGAAGAGCCCCCGATCCACTCCCTGGTGGTCCGCTGACATGACCTCCGTCGTCTGCCCCTACTGCTTCGACCGGTCCCCGGCCGCCAAGCTGCCCTACCGCTGCCAGATGTCCCCCACCGGGGTCCGTGGCGGCACGCCGTGTGCCGCCGAACTCGACACGGTGTGGGCCGAGTTCATCGGCCCGGCGGTGCCTCCCGGGCTCAAGATGCGCGGCCCCGTGTTCGCCGCCCCGCGCGGACTCGGCGGGCGGATCCCGCGCCAGCTGCCGCGCGCCGCAGGGGGATCGCGGGCGGACTGCCCGGACTGCGGGGTCTCCACCCCCGTGCGGGTGTGCCGGCGGTGCCACAGCGACTTCCCGAGCGACTACTGCGACCAGGACACCCGGATCATCGCCCTGCTCGGCCCGAAGGGCTCGGGCAAGAGCACGTACGTCTCCGTACTGGTCAACGAGTTGCGCGGCAGGGTGGGCCGGGCCTACGGAGCCTCGCTGACCCCGATGGGCGGCGAGACGCAGCGCCGGGACCGGGAGATGGCCGAGGACCTGTACGACCGGCTGCGGCTGCCGGGGGCCACCAGGCCGGCCGCGCTCGGCTTCAACGACCCGCTGCTGTACCGGCTGAGCCTGCCGCTGCGCCGCCGGCTGCGCGGGGACGGCAGCCGGCACACCGCGCTCGTGTTCTTCGACGCGGCGGGCGAGGACCTCGGCAGCGCCGAGGCCATGGACCGCTACACGACCTACCTGGCCGCCGCCGACGGGATCATCCTGCTCGTGGACCCCTTGCAGATGCGGGCGGTGCGCGACCGGCTGCCGGACGACTCCGAGCTGCCGCTGCCCGTCGTGGAGACCCCGCCGCAGCAGATCGCGGGCGACCTCGCGGCGCAGCTGCGGGCCCGCGGCCGGGGCTCCTCCCGGGGGCGGGTCACCACCCCGGTGGCGGTCGCCGTGACCAAGACGGACTCCCTCTCCCCGCTGGTGGACCCGCACTCGCCGCTGCTGCGCAACGCCGACCATTCAGCCGGGGCGGTGGACGAGGAGGACCGGCTCGCGGTGCACGAGGAGATGCGGTCGCTGCTGGACGGCTGGGACTCGGGCGCCCTGCTGCGGCAGCTGGAGCGGGACTTCGCGCAGCTGTCGCTGTTCGGGCTCTCCGCGCTCGGCTCGCCGCCGCCCGCGCACGCGCCGGCCGACGCCCCGAAGTCGGGTCCGCAGCCGCTGCGCGTGGAGGATCCGCTGCTGTGGCTGCTGGGCCTCGGCGGGCTGCTGCCGCAGGCCTCGGGCACCGGGCGCGCGGGCGGTCGTAGCGGGACGGAGGGGGAGGCGTGAACCTCGCGCAACTGCACTACACCTCGGCGCCGCCCGGCCCCGACGGCTCCGGGTTCCGGTTCACGGCCGTCACCCCCGGGGTTCCGGCCGGTCTGCTGCGCGAGGCGGAGCAGCTGATCGGCTACGAGCCGCCCCGGGAGGCGCCGTCGCGCCCGGACCCGGAACAGCTCGCCGGCTTCCCGCAGGCGTTGAGCCTGAGCGTGCTGGCCGACGGGAGCCGGCTGCTGGCCCGCTCGGTGTACACGGGCGCCGACTACAGCGGCCGCTGGGGCAACTTCCACGCCCACGCGGTGCACCTGCCGCAGCCGGCCGGTGCCGGGCCAGCCGTCGGGGCGCTGCCGATCACCTCCTGGGGCTCCCCCCAGTGGGCCGCCGCCACCCCGCCGGACGGGGCGCCCCCGCTGGCGGCGGTTCCCGTGCCGGGCCCGCACGACGCGGCCGGGCTGGCCGAGTTCGTGGCCGCCCGGGGGCCGTGGCTCGCGGGGTTCTTCGCCGATGTGCGCCGGCTCGGGGAGGACCCGGCCGCCCCGCAGGTCGTGCTCGTGGAGGCGGGCAGCGAGGCCGTGGCCCGCTGGATCATGCTGGCGTGCAGCGTGCTGCCGCACCAGCGGGGCCAGTGGCTCACCTTCACCACCTACACCCGGCGCCCCCAGCTGGCCCGGCAGCAGATCATCGGCGTGGTCCCCGAGGACGGCCCGGGCCTCGCCGGGCAGGAGCACCGCTACCGGGTGTACGACGTCACGCGCGCGGCCGCCCCCGGTCCCGGGGCCCCCGACGCCTGGGCCGACACCGCCGCCCGGATCTGGCAGGCGCGGCGGCAGGAGCTGTTCGCGGAGGTCCGGCGGCTCGGCGCCGACCCGTACGACGCGGGCCCGCTGGCCGCGCTCGCCCTGGCCGCGGACGTCCCGCTGGCCGCCCCCGGCCGGATCGCCGCCGCGGACTGGGCGGCCCGGCACCGGGACGCCCTGGACGGGGCGCGGCTGCACGCGCTGGCCCTGGCGCTGGGCCGCCCCGGGCAGTCCCGTGGGGACACGGACACGGACGCGGCCGAGGTCGCCGCGTGCGGGCGGCTGCTGGCGGCCCTGGACGGCTGGGCCCCGCAAGCCGTGTGCGAGCCGCTGGCCGAGCTGACCCTCGCCGAGGCGGTGCGCGCCGCCGCCGTGCCCGCGGCGCTGCCCTCGGCCGGGGTGCTGGGCGGGCCCGCCCGGGCCCGCCTCGCGGCGGAGCTGGAGCCGCGGCTGCGGGCGGGGCTCGGTGCCGTGGAGACCGGACCGGGCGACCGGGCGGGGCTGTTGCGGGTCGCCTCGGTGCTGGGGGCTGACACGGCGGACCTGCTGCCCGGAGTGGCCCGGCAGCTGGCGCAGGCGCTGCTCGCCGATCCGGAGCGGGCGTACGGCGAGGGGGTGCGGGCCGCCCTCGCGGAGCTGCCGGCGCTGCGGGCCCTCGTACTGAACCGGCTGGACTCCCTCGCGGCGGGTGATCCGGCCGCGGCACGGCAGCTGTTCGCCCGGACCGGGCTGCGGCCGGCGGCCGCCGACGCGCTCCCGCACCTGCGGATGTGCGCCTCGGCGGCGGGATCGGCCGGTGCGGCCGGGGCGGCCGGTGCGGACCGGGTGGCGGCGCTGCACGCGCTGCTCGCCGAGGCCGGGGTGTCGCTGTACGCGGAGCCGCTGGTGCTGCGGACCGCGATGCGGCTGGTGTGGGACGGGGCGGCGCCCGCCGCGGCCGAGGCCGCGCTGGTGCTCGGGGCGACGGGGGCGAAGGTCCACCGGGAGGCCGGGACCTGGGAGTTGCTCGCGCGCGCGGCGGCCCTGGCCCCGGCCGGGGACCTGGAGGCGGCGGAGCTGGCGCCGGAGATCCTCACCCGCTTCCAGGAGGAACTGCCCGCCGCGCTGCGGCCCTCGCTGCTGATCCTGGAGCTGGCCCGGAACCTGCGGGCGGGCACGGCGGGCCCGGGCTGGGTCCGGCAGGCGCTGGACCTGGGGTCGGCTGACCCGGAGCCGGGGGCGCGGGCACAGGCCTACGCGGCGCTGTCCGCGCGGCTGCTGCTGGCCGAGGACCGGCCGGAGAACGAGCTGCGGGCGCTGGTCGAGAGCGACGACGCGGAGCTGCTGGCGGCGTACCGGCTGGCCGCGCGGGAGGCCGAGGTGACGGCCCGGCTGCGGCTGGAGCCGGGGTTCGTCGCGGACTGCTTCACGGTGTGGTCCTCGCAGCCGCAGGCCGGCCCGGTCTGGCAGGAGGCCCGCGCCGACCTGCTCGACGGGGTGCTGCGGCCGGTCGTGCGGGGGCTGTCGCCGGACGGGCTCGCGTCGGTGGAGGAGGCCCTTGCCCGGCTGGGCGGCCGCCGGGCGGAGGACTTCCGCGCCTGGCAGCGCCCGAGCGCGATGGGGCGCCTGCGGGACCGGTTCAAGCGCCGGTCCGCCGGGCGCGGCACCGAGGCCGGCTCCGCCGGGGCGGGCGGCCCCTCGCGTACGGGCGCCACCGACAGCCCGGGGGGCTCCGGCGGGGACGCCACCGGTTCCCGCCGACCCGGCGGCGCGCACTCCACCGGCGCCCCCGGCCGACCGGTCGAAGGACCCGGCACCCGCGGCGGAGGACCCGGTGCCCCCGGACAGGGACCCGAGGGCCCCGCACACCGGGGAGGCGATGGGTGAACCCCGAGAGCGTCGTCCGGGTCGTCGTGTACGGGACCGGGGCCGTCGCCGTCGGCGTGTGCCTCTTCCACGGGCTGTGGCGGTTCCTGGGGCTGGCCCTGGTGGCCGCCTGGCGGGCCTTCGGGCCGCGGACGGCCGGGGCCGCCGATCAGCGGGTCGTCCCGTTCATGGGCGGCGAGCCGGCCAGGCGGGCGTACTGGGCCTCCCAGATGTGGCAGGACTCCGGGTACGCCGTGCTGTTCGCCTCCCGCACCGTCCGGTACCTGCTGGTCCGGCACTGGCTCGGCCGGGTGGTGCGGGAGCGGCTGCTGCGGGGCCGCGGCGGCCGGACCGGCGCCCGCTCCGACAACGGCCTCGCCCGGCTGCTGTGCCGCGTGCTCGCACCCGGTACGGCCCTGGCCGCCCTGCTGTCGGCGCTGCTCGCCTCGGCGCTGCTGCTGTGCGCGGCGGTGGTCTTCGCCGCGCAGCTCGTCCTGGTGGCCCTCGCGGCCCTTGCGGCCGTCGCCGCCGGGCGGGGCGCGGAGCGGCTGTGGAAGCTGTCCCGGGGCGTGCGCATGAAGTGCCCCTACCCGCGCTGCTACCTGCCGTTCGCGCTGGCCGTGCACGTGTGCCCGGGCTGCGGTGCGGCCCACCGCGAACTGCGGCCCGGCCGCTTCGGTGCCTGGCGGCACGTGTGCCGCTGCGGCCGGTGGCTGCCGACCACCGCGCTGACCGGGCGGCGGCGGCTCACCGCCCACTGCCCGCACTGCGACCGGACGCTGCCCCCGGCCGTCGGCACGACGCGGGTGGTGCACCTGCCGCTGGTCGGCGGCACCTCCGCGGGCAAGACGATGCTGATGGCCGCCGTGCTGGACGGGCTGCGGTCCCTGTCGCACCAGTCCTCGCTGACCGTCGAGTTCGCCTCCCCGGAGGACCTGCGCGAGGCCAACGCGCTGGGTGCGCAGCTGAAGGACTCGGGGTGGACGCTGAAGACCCAGGGCGGCCAGCCGCGCGCGCTGATGCTGCTGGTCGGCCGGGGCCGCCGGCGCCGGCTGCTCTACCTGTACGACCCGATGGGCGAGTCCCTGCGCGACGCGGGCAACACCCGTCTGCAGGGCTACCTCGCGCACGCCGACGGGGTCCTGTTCGTCGCCGACGTGCTCGCCTCGCCCGTCGTACGCCGCTCGCTGCGGGCGGGCGATCCCGAGCTGGCTGCGGCCGCGCGGCCCGCCGACCTCGGGCCCGTGGAGACGTACGCGGTGTTCGCCGGGGAGCTGCAAGGGCTCAGCGGCCGCCGTCGACGCCTCGCGGTGGCCACGGTGGTGACCAAGCGGGACACCCTCGATCGGATGACCTCCCTGCCGCGGCCCGCGGAACCGGTCGACGACTGGCTGAGCGGCATCGGCCTCGACGACCTGGTGCGCAGCCTCGGCCACGATTTCGCGGCGGCCCGGTACTGGGCGGTGAGCGCCCGCGCCGCGACCGGGGCGGGCGCCCTGGACTCGGAGCAGCTGCGGGCGGCGGAGCCGGTGCTGTGGCTGCTGGCGCGGACCGGGCTGCCCGTCGGCCGGTTCGTGCCGGAGAGGAGCAAGACCCCATGATGCCGGGCATCTCATGATCACGCCGCAGATCGCGCGCGGCCGCCGGCTGATGCTGGCGCTGTTCGTGGTGGCGGTCGTGGTGACGGCGGCCGCCGTGGTGGCGGCGCTGGTGCGGTTCGTGCCGCAATGGACCGGGAGTTGAAGGAGACATGCGGTGAGTGACATCCCAGGCGGGCCGATGGCGAACAGGCCCGTCCACTTCATCTGGCTGCTCGACTGCTCGTACTCGATGCAGGGCGAGAAGATCGGCCAGCTCAACTACGCGATCAGAGAGGCCGTTCCGGCCATGCGCTCGGTCGCGCAGGACAATCCGGCGGCCCAACTGCTGCTGCGTACGATGACGTTCTCCACGACGGCCCGCTGGCACCACCAGGACCCGGTGCCCGTGGAGCAGTTCACCTGGCAGGACGTGCAGGTGGACGGCATGACGAACCTGGGCGACGCGCTCCACCTCGTCTCGCGCGAGCTGGACACGCCGCCGATGCCGCAGCGGGCCCTGAAGCCGGTGCTGGCGCTGGTCTCCGACGGGGTGCCGACGGACGACTGGAAGGCGGGTCTGCGGGCCGTCGACGCGACGCCGTGGGGGCGCAAGGCGGTCCGGGTGGCCATCGCGATCGGCGCGGACGCGGACCGTACGGTGCTCCAGGAGTTCCTGGGCAACCCCGAGCTCCAGCCGCTGGACGCGAACAGCCCCAAGCAGCTGGCCGCGGCGATCCGCTGGGCCTCGACGGCAGCCGTCAAGGCCGCTTCCCAGCCGATGGCGGGGAACGGGGACACGATCGTCAAGCAGCCCCCGTACGCTCCGCCCGTGCTCGACGACGACGATGACGACGTGTGGTGAGCGGGCCCTTGCCGACCGACGGATCCGCAACGAGGCCCTGGGAATCGCTGCACGGCAGCGTCCAGGGCGTCAACAAGACGCGCAACCAGGACCACTTCGAGGTGGAGGGGCTGGGCACGGCCTGCGCCCCGCTGATCATGGCGGTGGCCGACGGCCACGGCTCGGCGGTGCACGCCCGCAGCCATGTGGGTTCCTGGCTCGCCGTGAGCCTCTTCGTCCAGGAGGCCCGGCGGTTCGCCTCGCTCGCCCACCCCCGGGGCGAGGGGCGTCCGCCGAGCCTGGCCTGGCTGATGCGGTACGCCGAGTACGCCTTCCCGCGCCAGCTGGTCAGCACCTGGCGGGAGAAGGTGCTGGGGAACTGGGAGCGCAGCAGCGAGCCCGGCGACCCGCAGGTCCGCGACGACGAGAAGCTGCTGCTGTACGGGAGCACGTTCGTCGGCGCCGTGCTGACGCCCCGGGTCTTCGCGGCCTGGCAGCTCGGCGACGGGGAGCTGACGGTGGTGGGCGAGGGCGGGCGGGTGAGCGTACCGCTCGCGCCGAAGGAGGCCGATCTCGGTGACGAGACGGAGTCGCTGTGCACCCCGAAGGCGTGGCTGCGGGTGCGGACCCACTGGGCGCCGGTGACCGCGCCGTCGCGTGCGCCCAGTCTGGTCGCGCTGTCCACGGACGGGCTGTCCAAGAGCTTCGCCTCCGACGAGGGGTTCCGGCAGTTCATGGCCGGGCTGGACGAGCGGCTGGCGGCGGAGGGGACGGAGTGCGTGCGGGCGGCCCTGCCGGAGTGGCTGGCCAAGGCCTCGCAGCACTCGGGGGACGACACCACGCTGGTGGCGGCGTGGCACACGGGGGACGAACCGGCGGAAGCGGAAGGGCCGGCGGCCCCGGTGGACATGGAAGACCTGAGAGACCCGTACAGGAGCGAAGAATGAGCGGCATGCTCGACAGCGGCACCCGGCTGACGGCCGACAGCGGTACGAGCGTGGAGGTGTGCGACATGCTCGGCGCCGGCGGCCAGGGGGAGGTGTACCGGGTCCGGACCCCGGCCGGGGAGCGGGCGCTGAAGTGGTACTACCCGACGTGCGCGACACCGGAGCAGGAGGACATCGTCCGCCAGCTGGTGGACCGGGACTTCGACGACGACCGCTTCCTGTGGCCGCGGGACTTCGTGGCGGACGCGCGCGGCGGTTTCGGCTATCTGATGGACATCCGGCCGGACCGGTTCAAGGGCCTTCCCGCCCTGTTTCGCCGCCAGTTGCGGACGACCCCCCGGGCCCTGCTCGCCGCCTGCCTCTACACCGTCGAGGCGTACCAGGCGCTGCACTCGCGCGGGATCGCCTACCGGGACATCTCCTGGGGCAACATCTTCTTCGACCCGGCCACCGGGGAGGTGCTGGTCTGCGACAACGACAACGCGGTGGTGGAGGGCGACAGCACGGGCATCTCGGGGACCATGGAGTTCATGGCGCCCGAGCTGGTGCGCGGGGATCCGGGGGTCTCCCCCGGCACCCAGAGCGATCTGCATTCGCTGTCGGTGCTGCTGTTCATGCTGCTGATGAACCACCACCCGCTGAAGGGCAGGCTGGAGTTGGCGATCCGCTGCCTGGACGAGGCGGCCGAGCGCAAGCTGTACGGGAAGCAGCCGCTGTTCGTCTTCGACCCGGTGGACCGCTCCAACGCGCCCGATCCCGGCGAGCACGCGACGGTGCTGGCCACGTGGGCGGTGGCGCCGCCTTCCCTGCGCGACCTGTTCGTCAAGAACTTCACGACGGGGCTGCACGATCCGGCGGCCCGGGTGCGCGAATCGCAGTGGCGCGACACCCTGCGTGCGGTGCTCGACGCGGTGGTGGACTGCGCCCACTGCGGCAAGCAGAACATGACCGAGCCGCTGTCCGCCGTCCCGGGCACCTGCTGGGCCTGCGGCAGCACCCTGGTGCTGCCGCCCCGGCTGGTGCTGACCACTCCCCCGCCGCGCACCGAGCACCACATCCTGCTGCACCGCAGCTCGCGGGTGCAGGCGCACCACCTGGCCGCGGAGCCGGCCCGGCACGACTACGGCGACGCCACGCTGGTGGCGCAGCTGACGGAGCATCCGCAGCGGCCGGGCAAGTTCGGGCTCGCCAACCGGTCCGGGACGCCCTGGACGGGCACCCGGGCGGACGGCACCACGCAGGAGATCGCCCCGGGGCAGACGGTGCCGCTGCGTTCGGGGCTGGAGCTGGACTTCGGCGGGGCGCGGGCCGTCGTACGGCCGAAGTGAGCCGCGAGGGCCGGGCGGCGGCTCACCCCATGTACTCAGTCGGCCCGTGCGGGAGCGTGCGGCGAACTGAGCATGCGTACTCAGGCCCGGGCGCGGGCGAGTTGTCATCGTGGGGGCATGTTCATACAGCAGTCCGGTTCGCCGTCGCGTGCCGGGATCACCGCCGTGGCCTGTCTGTTGCCCGAGGAGGCGCTGTCCTCGGACGACCTCCAGCGGGAGGTGGCGCTGCGGGCGGGCCTGACCCTGCCGCCGAGGCTGCTCACGCAGGCCACCGGGATCGTCTCGCGCCGAGTCGCGGGCGAGGGCGTGTACGCCTCCACGCTCGCCGTGGGCGCGGCCCGCCGGGCGCTGGCCTCGGCCGGGCTCGGTCCGCTCGACGTGGACCTGCTGGTCTTCGCCTCCGCCTCCCGGGACCTGGTCGAACCGGCCACCGCGCACATCGTGCAGGCGGAGCTGGGTTCGCGGGCGCACGCCGTCGACGTCACCAACGCGTGCAACAGCTTCGTCAACGGGATCGACCTCGCCCGGTCGATGGTGCTGGCCGGACGGGCCCGGCGGGCCCTGGTGGTGACCGGGGAGACCCCGAGCCGGGCGGTGCGCAAGGATCCCGGATCCCTGGCCGAGTTCCGTGACGCCTTCGCCGGTTACACCTTCGGCGACGCGGGGGCGGCCGTGGTCGTGGAGGCCGTGGAGCGGGGCGGGATCCTCGACGTGGACTGCGAGACCCACTCGGAGCACTGGGAGGTCGGGGGCATCCCGGGCGGCGGGTCGCGGCACCCGCGCGGGGACGAGTACACCTACTTCCGCGGCGACGGGCACGAACTGCGGGGCGTGTTCGAGAAGGTGGGCACGGCCGTCATCGACCGGACCCTGCACCGGACCGGGATGGACTGGGACGGCTTCGCCAAGGTGCTCGTGCACCAGGTGACCGTGCCGTACCTGGAGCGGTTCGCGGAGCTGACGGGGGTGCCGGCCGGGAAGCTGGTGGTGACCGTGCCGGAGCTCGGCAACGTCGCGAGCGCGAGCATCGGCGTCCAGCTGGACCGGGTCTTCGCCGAACTGGCGCCTGGGGAAAGGGTGTTGTTCGTCGGGCTGGGCGGCGGCATCAGCATCATGACGATGGTCTGGGAGAAGTCGTGAACGGGCCGATGTGGGTGGTGGTGCCCGCGCACGAGGAGGAGGCCCGACTCGCGGACACCCTGCGGGCGCTGGCCGCCCAGCGCGACCGCGACTTCACCCTGCTGGTCGTCGACAACGCCTCGGCGGACGGGACCGGCGCCATCGCCCGGGAGTTCGCGGCCGGCGCGCCCTTCCCGGTGGAGGTGATCGAGGAGCCGGAGAAGGGCGTCGGCTCCGCCGTGGACACCGGGTTCCGGCACGCGATCGGGCGGGGCGCGACCCTGCTCGCCCGGACGGACGCCGACTGCCTGCCCCGGCCCGGCTGGACCGGCGCCGCGCGCGCCGCGCTCACGGACCGCCCGGGGCTGGTCTGCGGGCGGATCACGGCCCGGCGCGACGAGCACGGGCCGCTCGGCCGGGCCGGTTTCGGGGTGCTCGTCCGCCTCGCGGCGCTCTTCGGGCGGCTGCGGCCGGAGCACTCCCGCCGCCGGGGCTTCCGGGCGCCCTACCGGATGCACGCCGGGAACAACATGGCGATCACCGCCGAGCTGTACCTGGCGGTCGGCGGCATGCCCCGGCGGCCCTCGCCCACCGACCGGCTCTTCCTCAACGCCGTACGCCGCCACACCGACCGGATCTCGCACTGCCGGGCGATGGTCGTGGAGAACTCGACGCGCCGCCTGCGGGCCTACGGGATCGCGGGCACCGCCCGCTGGTACCTCGACCAGGGCAGCGGCCGCCACGGAACGGACCCCCGCTGATGCTCGACCGACTCGACCACGCGCTGCGCACCCGCCCCGAGCGGCCCGCCGTGCTCACCGCCGGCCGTACGGGCGCGCCGAGGGTGCGCGCCACCCGCGGTGAACTCGCCGAGCTGTCCGACGCGTTCGCCGCCGCCCTGCACGCCCGCGGCCTGCGCGCCGGGGACACCGTCGGCGTGGCGGTGCGGCCCGGACCCCGGGCGCTGGCCGTGCTGCTCGCGCTGTGGCGGCTCGGGCTGCGCGGCGCCGTCCTCGACCCCGGCGCGGGGCCCGACGTGCTGCGGGCCCGCCTCGCGCTGGCCCGGCCCTCGCTGGTGCTCGCCGACGCGGCCGCGCAGGCGGTGGCGGGCTGGGCGGCGCCGCTGGCCCGCCGGGCGGGGCTGGCACTGCCGGAGCTGGCCGCGCTGGGGCCGGTGGCCACGGTGGGGCCCCGGCTGCCGGGGTGCGCGCCCGCTCTGGAGGCGGGGGCGCCGCGGGCGGGCGTGCCCGTGCGCGGGGACGCCGACGGGGACGCCGACGCGGTGATCGTGTTCACCTCCGGAACCACCTCCGCGCCGCGGGCGGTGGTGCACACCCGGGCGAGCCTGGCCGCGGGGATGGCCGCGGTCTCCTCCCTCTTCGAGGCGGGCCCCGAGGTGCCGGTGCTGGGCGGCACGTTCTTCGTCCTCGTACCCGCCCTCACGGGCGGCGCGCCCGTCGCGCTCCCGGCCCGCGATCCCCGGGTGCTGGCCCGGCAGCTGGACCGGCTGCGCCCCCAGCACACCTATCTGACCCCGCCCCAGCTGAGGGACGCGCTGGACGCGGGCGCCCGCTTCCACGGCCGGGTGTGGACGGGCTCGGCCCCGGCGGGCGCCGGGCTGCTGGAGCGCGTGCGCGGGGCCGGCGCGGCCCAGGCCTGGGGGGTGTACGCGCTGACCGAGCTGTTCCCGGCGGCGGCGGTCGAGGCGCGGGAGAAGTCCGCCTTCGAGGGGCCGGGCGACCTGGTCGGCGCGCCGCTGCCCGGAGTGCGCGCCGAGACCGACGCGGACGGCCAGCTGCTGCTCGGCGGGGCCGCGGCCCGGCACCGCTACCTCGGGGAGGAGCCCGACGCGTGGGTGCGTACGGGCGACCGGGCGCGGCTGGACGGCGCGGGGCGGATCGTCCTCGAAGGGAGGAGCAAGGACATGGTGCTGCGCCGGGCCGAGAACATCTACCCGGGCCTGTACGAACCCGCCCTGCACGTGCCGGGGGTGGAGCTGGCCCTGCTCGTCGGGATCCCGGCGGGCGACGGCGACGAACGCCTGGTGGCGGTGGTCCAGCCGCGTCGCGGCGCCCCCGAGTCCGCCGTGCGCGCGGCCCTCGCGGAGCCGGTGCGGCGGATGGGCGCCGCCCGCCCGGACGCGCTCCTCTTCGACCGGATCCCGCTGTCGGGCCGCTCGCGCAAACCGGACCGGGCCGCCGCGTCCGTGCTGGCGGCCCGGCGGCTGGGGGTGGACGCCCGATGAGCGCCGGCCGCCCGTCCCAGGCGTCGGCCCGGCGCCGCGACCGCCGGGTGTACACGCGCAGCCACCCGTTCCTCTTCGCCCTGCTCGCCGCCACGCGCGGGCGGCCCGTGCGCCGGCTCGGCCGGACCCTCCTCGTGCACGACGCGGCCGCCTACCGGGAGGCGCTGACCCGCCTGCCGCTCGACCGTACGGCGGCCGGGACCACGGGCGGCGCCGCGCGGGCCGCGGGCGCCGGCAGTGTGCTGTTCGACCAGGAAGGCGGGGCGCACCGGGCCGGGCGGCGCGGGCTCGCGGCAGGTCTCGGCGCGGCCGGGGTGGAGGAACTGCGCGCGGTGTGGCGGCCGTTGCTCGTACGCCGCCTCGCGCCGCTGGCCCGGGGCGGCGAGGTGGACCTCGTCGAGCTGGCGCGGGAGCTGTCCGGGTCGGTGGTGTGCGCCCTGCTGGGCTCGCAGGCCGATCCCCGGACCGTGGCGGAGGCCGCCGCGGCAGCGGCCGCCGCCTCCGTACGCAGCCACCTCCCGGGCCCGCCCAGGCCCGGCGCGAAGTCGGCCGCGGTCCGCACGGCGGAGCACCTGAGCATGCTGCTGGGCGCCGCCCCTGCTCCGGGCCCCGACCCCCGCCCCGGGGATGCGGCGTTGCGCGCCATGCTGGCCGTGGCCGCCGTGAACACCACCGTCGCCGCGCTGCCCCGGGCCGTGGCCTGGTGTGCCGACGCGGGGTTGTGGGGGGACGCCGCCGATGCCCGGCTGCGGCCGGTGCTCGCCGACGAGTTGCTTCGGGTCACCGCGGCCTCCCCGGTGCTGCCTCGGGTGGCCGCGGCGGGCGGGACCGTCGGCGGCTGCCCGGTGCGGGGCGGCGACCGGCTGCTGCTGGTGGCCCGGCACGCCGCCGAGGCGGACCGGCGCGACCCGGACGCACACCGGCCGGCCGGGCCGGGTACCGACCGGCTGGTGTTCGGGGCCGGGCCGCACGCCTGCCCCGGCGCACGGCTGGCGCGCGCCCAGCTGGCCGACGTACTCGAGGAACTGGCCCCGTACCGGCCCGTGGTGACGCGGGCCCGGGTGGACCGGCGGGCCGCGCTGCCCGGCTGGCGCTCGCTGACGGTGAGGGCGGGCGCGTGAGCATCCGTATCGCGGTGACCGGCGCGAGCGGCTTCTGCGGCGGGCACGTGGCCCGGGCGGCCGCCGCGAGCGGGGCGGAGGTGGTGTGCGTGGGCCGCCGGCCGGGGCCGCTGGGGGAACACCGGTTCTGGGACGCCGCCCTGGGCGACCCGGACCTGACGGGCACGGACGTGGTCGTGCACTGCGCGGCGGCGGTCGGGGATCCGGCCCCCGGCTCCCGGGCCGAGGCGGCGATGTACGCGGTCAACGTGGACGGCACGGAGCGGCTGCTGCGGGCGGCGGGCGGGCGGCCCGTGGTGTGGGTGAGCAGCGCCAGCGTCTACGACCCGCGCACGGACCGGACCCTGGTCCGCGAGGACCATCCGCGCGCCGGCCACCTCAACGCCTACGGCCGCACCAAGGCGGCGGGCGAGGCCCTCGCCCTGGCTGCGGGCGCGGTGGTGCTGCGGCCGCGCGCCGTCTACGGCCCCGGGGACACCCAGCTGCTGCCCCGGCTGTTGTCCCGGGTCCGGGCCGGGACCCTGCTGCTGCCGGGCCCGGACGTCCGGCTCAGCCTCACGGCGGTGGAGAACCTCGCCGACGCCTGCCTGGCCGCGGCGGCGGCCGGCTGGCCCCCGGGCGCGTACAACGTGGCGGACGCACTCCCGTACGAGCGCGACGAGGCCGTACGGGAGGTACTGCGGGCCCACGGGGTGCGGGCCCGGATCCGGCACCTGGCGCTGCCCTTGGCCCGTACGGCGGCCCGGATCGCGGAGTCGCTGCCGGTCGCCGAACCTCCGCTGAGCCGCTACGCGGTGGACCAGCTCGCGCACCCGGTGGTGCTGGACCTGGCCCGGGCCCGGGCACAGGGCTGGACCCCGCGCCGGACCCTCGCCGACTACACGGCCGGGCTCAGCCGCTGACGGCCGCCGGGACCTGCGCCTTGACGATGAGCAGGTCGAGGAGCGCGAGCAGGGACGCGCGGACGTCCGTACGGGACCGTGCGTCGAGCATGAGGACGGGCGTGCGCGGATCGCGCAGGTGCAGGGCCGCCGCGATCTCCTCGGCGGTGTAGGGCTGTTCGCCGTGGAAGCAGTTCGCGCCGACCACGAACGGCAGTCCGCGGCTCTCGAAGAAGTCGACGGCCGGGAAGCTGCGGTCGAGGCGGCGCGTGTCGACCAGCACGATCGCGCCGAGCGCCCCGGCCAGCAGGTCGTCCCACATGAACCAGAAGCGCTCCTGGCCCGGTGTGCCGAACAGGTAGAGGACGACTCCGGCGTCGGTGAGGGTGATCCGGCCGAAGTCCATCGCCACGGTGGTGACCGTCTTGGACTCGATGCCGTCGAGGTCGTCGACGCCGACACCCGCTGCCGTCAGCCGTTCCTCCGTGCGCAGCGGCTCGATCTCGGAGATCGTCTCCACCAGGGTGGTCTTTCCGACTCCGAACCCGCCGGCGATGAGGATCTTGACCGGCGCCGACTCCCGGGGGGCGGGCGTGTCGTATCCGGGCGTGTCATATCCGGGCAAGGCTGTCCCTGATTTTCATGAGCAGGTGGACGTCGGTGGTCTCGGCTGCCGCCAGCGGCGACCGGTGGTGGATCAGCCCGCGGTCGGCGAGTTCGCCGAGGAGCAGCGTCATCGGGGTGAGGCGGATGTGCATCCGCGCCGCTATCTCGGCGACCGCCCGGCCGCCCGGTGCCGCGCACATGGCGAGGATCTCCTGCCATTCCGTGGGCAGACCGGCACGGGCGTCGTCCGCCACCGCCGCCGTGATGGTGGTGTCCATGGTGAGGACGGTGTGGGGAAGGGCCGTACGTCCGTCGGTCAGGGCGTACAGCCGCGTCCGGCGGCGGCTCGCTGGCTGGGGCTCGTCCTGCGGCATTACGCGGTCGGCAGCTGGCCGCGCTCGGGGGTGCCCAGCCACTCGCCGAGCGCCTGGGCGGTCCGGACGGCCTCGCCGCCGAGCTCCCCGAGGCGCGCCTTGCGGGAGGTCACGACGATGAGCGTGCTGCCCTCGCCGCACCCGACGATGCACAGGTACCTGTCGTCCATCTCGACGAGCTGGCGGATGACGCGCCCGCCGTCGACCTCCCGGGAGATCGCCTTCATCGTGGCCGCGATGCCGGAGGCGGCGGCAGCCATGCGGTCGGCTTGGTCCTCGTCCAGCAGGTACGCGCTGAGCTTGATGCCGTCGTTGGACAGGAGCACCGCTCCCTGGACGCCGGCGATCCTGCTCAGGTTGTTGTCCAGGACGCTGTAGATCACGTCGTTCGGTGAAGTAGTAGTCATGGCCGATCCCGTCGGAGTTCTTCTTCCACTGTCTGGGTCCCGTGTTCGTAGTCAGCCCACGCGTCCGCCACCTCCTCGGGTGTCGCGGTGTCCTGCCGGACGGATGTTTCCGGGGCTCGGGGCGCGCGCAGCTGCTGGGCAATGTGCGTCTGCGGGACGCGCTCGGGCAGGACCGGCCGGGCCGCGGGACCGGGCGCGGGCGCCTGCTCGGGCGCGGGCGGCTGCTCGGGCGCGGGCGGCGTCGCCGGCTCGGCCGCGGACGCGGGCACGCGCGCGGGCAGCTTCGTACGGCGGCTCGGCAGCCCGGCGGCCGTGAGCGGAAGCGGGAGCGGCTCGGGCACGGCCGTGGGCACGGGCTCGGGCGCGGGCACGGGCTCGGGCATGGGCACGGCCGCGGGCACGGGCGCGGCCGCGGGGACGGCCTTCGGCCTCGGCTCGCGCGGTACTTCCGCTCCGGTCGCCACCAGCAGCTCCCCGGGGAGGATCACCACGGCGGAGGTCCCCCCGTACACCGAGCGGCGCAGGGTGACGGCCGCCCCGAGCTGGTCGGCGAGGTGACCGACCACGAAGAGCCCGAGCCGGTGCGCGTTCTGCGCCAGGACGGAGTACGGCGGGGCCTGGTGCAGGCGCCCGTTCATCTCCTCGTACCGCTCTGCGGACACCCGCGGGCCGCGGTCCTCGATCTCGACCGACAGCCCGTCCGCGACCATTTCGGCGCGGATGACCACCTTGGAGCGCGGCGGGGAGAACCGGGTGGCGTTGTCCAGCAGCTCCGCGAGCAGGTGGCTGATCTGGCTGATCGCGTGCGGTTCCACGCTGGTCTCGTCCAGGGCCTGCCGCTCGATGCGCCGGAAGTCCTCGACCTCCGCGGCCGCTTCGCGCAGCAGGTCGGCGATGCGCATGGGCTCGGTGTGCGGGTCGGGGACCTCGCCGCCGGCCAGGATGAGGAGGTTCTCGATCTGCCGCCGCATGCCGACCGTCAGCTGGTCGGCCCGCATCAACTGGGCGAGCAGCGCCTCGTCGTGGCCGAAGGTGTCCTGGAGGTCCTCGGTGAGGCTCAGCTGGCGGCTGACCAGGTTTCCGGTGCGCGAGGCGATGCCGGTGGCGAACAGTCCGAACCCGTGGCGCTCGTCCGCGAGCTGCCGGTGCCCGTCGACGGATACGGCGACGACCCGCGCGAAGGCGTCGCTGATGCGTCCGACCTCGTCGCCGTCCCCGCGTACCGCCGGCAGGATACCGGCGTCGACGGACTGACCGCGCTGGAGCCGGGCGACGACGTCGGGGAGGGTCTGCTCGGCCACGGTCACCGTGCGTTCGTGCAGGTCGTGCAGTCGGCGCAGCACCGAGCGGGTGGTGAACACGACGAGGACCACGACGGCCAGCAGCCCGGCGCCGCTTCCGCCGATCAGCCAGGCGACCTCGGTCTCCAGCTCCGCGGCCTTGGCCTCGCTGCGCGTGAGCACCTTGCGCGCCCGGTCGATGTTGAGCGTGGCCATCTGTGTGGAGAAGTTCGAGTGCGCGGACCGCCAGCCGCCGACCTCGGCGGGCAGCTTGATGCCGGAGGGGACGTCGGTGTGCTTCGAGATGACCGCGTTCTCGATGCGGACCTTGGCCTGCCAGTCGGGGGAGGCGACGATCCGCTCGTAGAACCGCCGGTCGCCCTCGGGCAGGTACGGCACGATCCACGTCTCGTAGAGGTACCGGTGGGCTCCCACGGCGCTGATGAACTGGTCGAAGCCGGCGGCACTCAGCTCCCTGGACGGCCCGGACAGGGCCATCAGGGTGTCCTCGCGCGCCACCATCTCGGTGGCGGACAGCATGGACACCACGGGCCGGCTCTCCTGGACGAGTTCGGCGTCGTCCGCGTGGCTGAACTCGCGCTGGTAGGCCTGGATGACCGCGCCGATCACCCCGGTGTAGTAGCCGAGCGTGCTGTCCGCGCCCCCGGTGTGGGCGTCCGCGCGCTGGCGGAACGCGGCCAGGCCGTCGAGCCTCCGGTTCACTTCCTCGAAGGAGGAGTTCGTACCGGTCGCCAGCCGGCGGAAATCGGCCGCGGCCCGGTCGGTGGCCTCGCGCCGGTTCCCCAGCTCCTCCTCGGCCCCGGCGGTGCCGGCCCACATGGCGGCCGTCACCGTCCGCTCGGCCTGCATGTCGACCATGAGCGTGTACAGCGGTGCGCCGATCCGCTCGGCGGCCGCGACGTCCTCGCGCAGGTGCCGGGACTGCTCCAGCAACCGTTCAGCGGTCACCGCCACTTGGGCGCCCATCGCCACGGTGGGGACCACCGCCAGCCAGATGAGCAGGGTGCGCAGACGCACCCGGCGCCGCCGTCGGGCCGTCGACTGCCCTCGTACGCCTTCGGGTTCTATGGGAGACATCAGACCTCGGGAACGGGGCGGCGGAGGCAGCCTGGCGGCCGGACCGGGCGCCACCAGTCCGGCTGCGGCGGGACGTGAAGGTGCCGATCATAACCAGCCATTCCGAGGAAACAGATAGGTGTCTTCCGCGACCAAAGCGTGCTATTGGCGGCGGAGTATTGCAGATGGGAGACCGGATCGGAACCCAACCGCGACGCCTCCGACACCAAGGCGGACCCGCCGGGATCGGAAAGACGGGCCCCCGCCTCGCGAGGCGGGGGCCCGTCAGCTGCTCAGGACGCGCCCCACCAGGACCGTCTGCGGCCCTGGCGAATGTCGGTCACCTTCGCCACCCCGCCGCCGTCCGACGGCCCGCTGTGCGGCTGCACCTCCGTCAGACGGGCCCGCCAGGGTCCGTCCGCCGCCTCCAGCTGCACGATGACCGGGCCCTCGGGCAGCGGCACGGTCTCCCGTCGCTTGCCGATCTCGTTGACGGCGTTCTCGCCCCTCGGAAGCTCGGTGGGGTCGTCGTGCCCCGCCAGTTCGTAGAGGTAGACGATGAGGTTGTCGTCGCCGCGGTAATGGAGGGAGAGGTCCGCCGCTCCGCCGGTGTGCAGCAGGACGTCGGGGCCGCCGCCCTCCAGCTGATCCTCCGTCAGGCGCGTCGCCGCGGCCAGCGGCAGCACCCGGAGCTGCCAGGGGCCTTCCGCCTCCAGCTTCAGCCGCAGCCGGCCGCCCGGGGGGACGTGGGTGAGCACCCGGCCCTGGAAGTTCTCCTCGCAGCTGTTGATGAGGTGCTCGCCCTCCTTGTTGAACCGGGTGAGGGGGCACAGGCCCGTGTACCCGTCGCCGCGGATGGCGAGTTCGACGACGACCGGCCCGGGCGGCAGCCCGTTCACCGTGATCACGTCGTTGTCCCGGCCGGTCTGCACGTACGGCTCGAAGACGGGCCCGTACAACCACTCCGGCGCGACCACCTGCGAAGCCGCCGCCGCGGGCACCGGGGCCGGGGCCGGGGCGGGGAGTTGGAACGGCGCCGGGGCCGGGACCGGGGCGGGGACGGGGGCCTGGAACGGGGCCGGGGCCTGGGCCGGGAGTTGGAACGGCGCCGGGACCGGGGCGGGGGCCTGGAACGGGGCCGGGGCGGCGGCCGGGACCGGCGCCTGGAACGGACCCGGAGCCGGAACCTGGAACGGGACCTGGGCGGGAGCCGGAGCCTGGACCTGGGGCTGGACCGGGACCTGAGCCGGAGCCGGAGCCTGGGGCTGGACCGGCACCTGGGCCTGGACGGGAGCCGGAGGAGGAACCTGGAACGGGACCTGGGCCTGAGCCGGCGCCGGAACCTGGACCGGTGCCGGAGCCTGGCCCTGGAACGGGACCTGGGCCGGACCCTGAGCCTGGAACGGGACCTGGGCCTGGCCCTGAGCCTGGACCTGGACCGGAGCCGGGACCTGGGCGGGGACCTGGAACGGCACCGGGGCCGGGACCCGCACCGACGCGGGCACCGGCGCCGACACTGGCGCGGGCACGGGCGCCGGAGTGGGCACAGGCGCCGACGTGGGCACCGGCACGGGCACGGGCGCGGGCGCGGGCACCTGCGCGGGAGCCGTGTCCGCCACGTCCACGCCGTGGTCCGTCACCAGGCCGACGAGGCCGTTGACGTACCCCTGGCCCACCGCGCGGAACTTCCAGCCCCCCGCCCGCCGGTACAGCTCCGCGAGCACCATCGCGGTCTCCGCTCCGGCATCGGTCACGTCGTACCGTGCGACCGACGTGCCGTCCGGCGCGAACGACTCCACGCACAACCCGCGTACGTCCCGCATCGCGCCGTTCTCCGTCGACCCCACGACGAGGACGCGGACGATCTCCCCCTCGATCGCCGTGAGGGCGACCTCCAGCCACGTCGTGCCGTTCTCGTCCCCGAGCAGCCGCACGGCGCCCGACGGATGGACCGGCGCGCCGTGGAACACGATGTCCCCGTCCCCCCGGACCCTGCCCTGCTCCGTCAGCAGCAGCGCCGCCACGTCCAGCCCGTTCCGCACGGCGACCCGCAGCGGCACGGTCGGGACGAAGGCGTTCTCCCCCTTGATCATGAACTCTCCCCTGAATCGATCACGCAATGATCTTCGGCCTCCCGGGCCCGCGGGACAAGGCGCGTGAGCAGGCCGGAATCATCCCTTGCGTACCGCGAGTAACGGCCTTTAGGGTCGGCGGACTTGAGGGACGGGAGGAACCATGGAGAGCACTGAGGCACCAGAGGACGACACCCGGGCCAAGCCAGAGATCAAGAAGGTGGCCGTCCGCGACGAGGGCAGGAAGCGCGACCGGCTCACCATCGACAAGCGACCGTCGTCCTGACCGGGCGGGAGTCGGCGCCCGGCGCGGCACCGCGGACGCCGGGCGCCGACACCCCGTGCCGACCCGTCGGCCCGGCGGGGAGGAGCACCGCATGCGCGTTCACCTGGTGACCATGCCCTGGCAGCCGATCGACCTTCCCTCGCTCCAGATCGGCCTGCTGCACGCCCTGCTGACCCGCACGCGGCCCGCCGACGAGGTCCGCGAGTTCCACGGTTCGCTGCGCTGGGCGGAGTTCCTGCTGGAGCGGACCGACGGCCTGCTGCGCCCGGCCGACCACGCCGAGGTAGGCAGCGACTCGATCTTCGACGGGCTCGGCGACTGGGTCTTCTCGGGCGTGCTCTACGCGGACCCCGACTGGGGCGTCGCACGGCTCGGCGCGTACGCGGCGAGCCGCGGGATCCCGGTGGACAAGGCGCACGCCATGCGGGTCCACGCGGCGGAGTTCGTCGCCCTCAGCGCTTCGGAGATCCTCGGAGCGGACCCGGACGTCGTCGGGTTCACCAGCACCTTCATGCAGAACGTGTCCTCGCTCGCGCTCGCCGCCGAGCTCAAGCGCCGCCGTCCCGGCCTCACCGTGGTGTTCGGCGGCAGCAACTGCGACGGCCCGATGGGCCATGCCCTGCACCGCAACCATCCCTTCGTCGACCACGTGGTGCGCGGGGAGGGGGAGTACGCGTTCCCCGCCCTGCTGGCCCATCTCGACGCCGGCACCCCGCCCGTCGACGTGCCGGGCCTGTGCTGGTGGGACGGCGGGACCTCGCGGGCGAACGAGGAGTCGCGCCGTACGGTGGCGCCGCGGGACATCGCCTCGCCCGACTACGACGTCTGGCAGGCGGAGCTCGACGCCTCGCCGGTGGCCGAGTACGTCCGGCCGAAGCTCGTCGTGGAAGGCGCGCGCGGCTGCTGGTGGGGCGAGAAGCACCATTGCACGTTCTGCGGTCTCAACGGCTCGGCGATGGCGTTCCGCGCCAAGCCCGGCGAGCAGCTGTGGGCCGAAGTCGACCGGTTGGTCCGCCGACACCGGATCCTCGACGTCGTCACGGTCGACAACATCATCGACATGGCGTACTTCACGGACTTCCTGCCGCTCGCCGCCGACAGCGGCTGGGACCTCCTGATGCACTACGAGGTCAAGTCCAACCTCACCGCGGACCAGCTGGCGCTCCTGGCCCGCTCGGGCGCCGTGCACATCCAGCCGGGGATCGAGAGCCTCGACAACCGCGTCCTCGGCCTGATGGACAAGGGCGTCACCGGCTCCCGCAACGTCCGCACGCTCCGGGAGTGCGCCGACCTGTCGCTCACGTGCACGTGGAACTACCTGTACGGCTTCCCGGGCGAGACAGCGGACGACTACAACGCGGTCGTCGACCAGTTCCCCGCGCTCGTCCACCTACAGCCACCGGGCGGCGCGTTCCGCATCCAACTCGAGCGGTTCAGCCCGCACTTCGCCAATCCCGCCCTCGGTTTCGCCGAGCGGACCCCGGCCGCCATGTACGGCCACGTGTACGACCTCCCCGAGGCGGAACTGGCCGATCTGGTCTACCTCTTCGACACCCCGCCCCGCGGAATCGGAGGCACGGCCGAGGAACGGCTCGTACAGGCCGTCGCGGACTGGCGGGCCGGGCACGCCGGTTCGACGCTGCTGATGGAATCCGGCGCGGACGGCGACCTGCTGGTGCACGACCGGCGCCGCGGCTGGCCGGCCCGGAGGCACCGGCTGAACGGCTGGAAGGCCGCCGCGTTCCACCACCTGGAGCACGGCCGCTCGGGGCCCGCCCTGCACCGGCTCCTCACCGAGGAGGGGCATCCGCTCACCTCGGCCCGGCTCATGCAGTGGCTCGACGAGGCCCTGTCCCTGGGGCTGCTGTTCTTCGACGGCCGGTCGTACGTGTCGCTGCCCCTGCGGAACACCCCGGTCCGCACCGGCACCACCGACGCCGCGGCGGTGGCCGTATGACCGGCGCGCAGGTCGTGGTCGACGAGCCGCTGCCGCTGGGCGCGGGCGGCCGCGCCGCGGCGGACGCGGTGCGCTTCCTGCGCGACTGCCAGAGCCGGGCGCTCCCGGCGCTCTGGGCCCCGGACACCGACGCCCCGCCCTTCGACACCGGACTGCTGCACCACCTGCCGCCCCCGGCTCCCCTCCCTGGGGCCGGCGGCTCCGACGGGGCGGCCGTGTGGCGGTCCCGGTACGCGTACGGCCTGCTCTACCACCGTCGCGGGCCGGACTTCGTGACGGTCATGGACCGCAGGGACCCCTCGGCCTCGGCCCGGTTCACCATCGACCAGCCCGCACTGCTTACGGCGTTCCTCGCCCTCCAGGACGCCACGGCCCTCGACACCCTCGACGCGGCGCGCCGCGAGGCCGTGTCCGTACTCGCGGACGAACGCCTCGTCCTGGTCACTGAGGGGTGGGCGGTGGCCCTGCCGCCGCGCCTGCGCCGGTGGCCCATCCCCTGCACGAGCATCTGACCCGTGGCCTCGTCATCGACCCGGCCCTCGCGGGCGGCCGCCGACGGCGGCGGCAAGCCGTGGGGTGCGCTGCGCCGGCACCGCCCGTTCCTGCTGCTCTGCGGCGAACAGGCGGCCAGCTCCATCGGGCGGCAGATCACCGCGCTGGCGCTGACGCTGCTGGCCGTGACCCGGCTGGACGCGGGCCCCTTGGGGGCCTCGGCGCTGCTGGCCCTGACCTACCTCCCCGGCGCCGTCCTCAGCCCCTTCGCCGGTGTGCTCGCCGACCGGGCCCGGCTGCGCACCCTGGCCGTCACGCTCACCTCGCTCCAGGTGGCGGTCGTCGGTTCGGTGCCGCTCGCCGGGGGCCTCGGGCGCCTCGGTCTGCCGCACCTGTACGCGGTGGCCGCCCTCTCGGGCGCGCTGACCTGGACGCTCTCGGTGGCGCTGCAGGCGGCGCTGCCCCGGGTGATCCGGCCCGAGCAGCTCCTGGCCGGCAACTCGGCGCTGACCGGCGCCCGTACGGCGGGCCAGATCGGCGGCCCCGCCCTGGGCGGCGTCCTCGTCGGTCTCGTCGGGGCGGCCCCCGCCCTGCTGGCGGGAACCGCCGCCTACGCCGTCGAGGCCCTGCTGCTGTTCGCCCTGCCCGCGTCGCTGAACGGACCGGCCGAGCAGGCCGTACGCCGGGCCCCGCGGCTCGCCGCGCTCCGCGAGGGGCTCGCGGTGGTCCGGGCGGAACCGGTGCTGCGCCGACAGGTCCTCGCGGGCGCCGGGTTCAACCTCGGCAGCGGGGCCGCGGACGCGCTCTTCGTCGTATACGCCAGCCGGGAACTGGTCCTCCCCGCATGGCAGTTGGGCCTGATCTACACGGCCTTCAGCGTCGCCACCGTCGCCGGGGTCCTCCTGGCGGGCCGGTTCGCGACGTCCGTCGAGCTGTACCGCGCGACACGGATCTGCGCGGTGGTGGCAGCCCTCGCGATCTTCCTCGTCCCGGCGGCCTCGCTGGGGCTCGCCTTCCCGGCGCTGCTCGCGTACCAACTGCTCTTCGGCATCACGGCGACGGTGTGGGCGATCTCCATGACGACCACCCAGCAACTGATCGCCCCACAACACCTCCAGGGCCGCGTCGCCGGCTTCGCCCAGGCGGCACTCCTGACCACCGTCCCGGTCGGCGCCCTGTCCGCGGGCGCCCTGGCATCCCGACTGGGCACCGTCCCGGTCCTGACGGGCGCGGCAACAGCAGCCCTCCTGGCCGCCGCCTCCTTCTGGCTCCCCCACCACACCGACCCGCCCCGCAGGCCTTCCTGAGGTGAGACGGCCGGGGGCGTCAGTCGCAGGGACGCCCCCGAGCCGGATCACTCGGCCGGGTTCAGCCGCAGGGAGATGCTGTTGATGCAGTACCGCTGGTCCGTGGGGGTCGGGTAGCCCTCGCCCTCGAAGACGTGCCCGAGGTGCGAGCCGCACTTCGCGCAGCGGACCTCGGTGCGGACCATGCCGTGCGAGGTGTCGGCGAGCAGCTCGACCGCCTCGGTGTCCTTCGGGTCGAAGAAGGACGGCCAGCCGCAGTGCGACTCGAACTTCTCCGAGGAACGGAACAGCTCGGCGCCGCAGCCGCGACAGGAGTAGACGCCCTCCGTCTTGGTGTCGGTGTACTCACCGCGGAAGGCCGGCTCGGTGCCCGCGAGGCGGAGCACCTGGTACTCGGACGGGGTCAGCTCGGCCTGCCACTGCTCGTCCGTCTTCTGGACCTCGTACGACATGACGTTCCCGCTCCCTCAGCTCGACAGGCGGGCGAGGATCTGCGGTCCCAGATCCGTGACGTCGCCCGCGCCCATCGTGAGAACGAGATCGCCGGGCTTGGCCATTCCCGCGATGACGTCGGCGACGGCTTCCTTGGAGTGCTCGGCGGTGACGTCGGCTCCGGCGGCGCGGGCGGCGGCGATGATGATCTCGCTGGTGACGCCCGGGACCGGGTCCTCGCGGGCCGGGTAGATGTCCAGGACCACGGAGGCGTCGGCCAGGGAGAGGGACTGGCCCATCTCCTTGCCCAGCTCCTGGGTGCGGGAGAAGAGGTGGGGCTGGAAGACGACCAGGATCCGGGAGTCCCCGGCGGCGCCGCGGATGGCCTCCAGGTCGGCGGTCATCTCGGTCGGGTGGTGCGCGTACGAGTCGATGACCTGCACGCCGGCCGCCTCGCCCTTGAGCTGGAGACGGCGCTTGACCCCGGTGTACTTGCCGAGCGCCGAGGCCAGGTTGTGCGCCGGGATGCCGAGGGCGACACCGGCGGCGAGGGCGGCCACGGCGTTGTGCGCGTAGTGGCGGCCCGGCACGGAGACGGTGAAGGTGAGCATCCGGCCGTCGAGGACGACGGTGACCTCGCTGGCCAGACCGCGCGGGGTGATCTTGGTGATGCGGACGTCGGCCTCGGGCTCCTCGCCGTACGTGACGACGTTCAGCCCCTCGCGGCCCGCGACGCGGCGGGCGATCTCGGCGGCGCCCTCCTGCCCGTGGGCGACGACCAGGGTGCCGCCGGGCACGACCTTGCCGACGAAGGTCTCGAAGGACTCGTAGATCTCGTCCATCGACGCGTAGTTCGCGTGGTGGTCGAGCTCCGCGTTGAGGATGATCGCGACCTGCGGGGTGTACTTGTGGAAGCTGCGGTCGCTCTCGTCCGCCTCGGCGACGAAGATGTCGCCCTCGCCGTGGTGGGCGTTGGAGCCGGGGGCGTCCAGGTCGCCGCCGATGGCGTACGAGGGGTCCAGGCCCAGGGCCGAGAGGGACACCGCCAGCATCGAGGTGGTGGTGGTCTTGCCGTGCGTGCCAGCGACCGCGATCGGCCGCAGGCCGTCCATCAGGGCGGCGAGGGCGTCCGAGCGGTGCACGACGGGGATGCCGAGGTCGGCGGCGCGGGCCAGCTCCGGGTTGTCGGCGCGGATGGCGCTGGAGACGACCACGCAGGTGGAGTCGGGGTCGAGGTGGCCGGCGGCGTGCCCGATGTGGACCGTGGCGCCGTGGGCGCGCAGCGCCTGGGCGGTCTCGGAGTCTCGGGAGTCGCTGCCGGCCACCCGCGCGCCGCGCTGGGCGAGGATCTTCGCGATGCCGGACATGCCGGCGCCGCCGATGCCGATGAAGTGGGGCCGTTCCATCGCGGTCGGCAGGCCGGGCTTCATTCAGGTCGCTCCAGGATCGAGTGCGGTGCGGTGCGGGGTGTTGCGCTGTCGGGCTCTGTCGCCCCCAGCCTATTCGTTGTGGGCGAAGAGCTTGAGCACCGGAACGCCGACCTTGTGCCGGGCCCGGGAGGCCCAGTCCCGGTGGAAGAACTCCTCCACGAAGTGCGGGGCGGTCAGGACGATCACCTCGTCGGCGCCGGTCTCCTCCACGACGGACTTCAGCTTGTCGAGCGGATGGTGCTCGATGATCTGTCCGATGACGTTGGCGCCCTTCTTGCGCAGGGCCTCCATGGAGTGTTCGAGTGCCGCCTCGGCGGGGCCCACGGCAGCCGCGCCCTCGGGTTCGTCGCCCTCGCGGATGGCCTCGGGGAGCTCACCGAGCGCTACGTCGTCGATGGCCCGCAGCAGCCGGTCCTGGTCACCGCGGGGTTGCATGAGGACGACGAAGGAAACCGAGTCGTCTCCGTGCAGGGTGGTGACGAAGTCCACGTCCACCGGGGTCAGGGGCTGCTCGATCATCAATACGCTCGTGAACACGGACGCCCTCTCCTTCATGGGCCGAGGCCGGCTGGCCGGCCCCCTGCGGAAACCATCCTGCCCCGCTCTCGCGCGGGACCATGCGCAGATATATGTGCCCAGGTATGTGCCCTGCGGAAAGCCAAGCGGAACGAGAAATTCCGCCTTTGTCAGATCCGACGGTAACGCGTGAAGAGGAACCCGGCCTCTTCCAGTACGGAGGCGGGCGCGAGCCGGTGCGGAACCGTGACGGAAGGCCCCCCGGCGATCCGCTGCGCATCACCCGCGGTGAGCACCGGGGAGATCGTCAGGCACAGCTCGTCCAGCGCTCCCGCCGCCACGAACTGGCCCAGCAGCCGGGGTCCGCCCTCGGTGAGCTGGCGGCGCAGGCCCCGCGCGGCCAGCTCCCGTACGACGCGGCCCGCGTCCACGCCCGCGCCGTCGCCGGCCACCACGACCTCGGCCCCGGCCTTGACGGCCGCCGCCACCCGCTCGGCGGGCGCGGCGGCTCCGGTGACCACCAGGGTGGGCACCAGGGGGGAGGTGAACAGGGGCAGCGTGAAGTCCAGGTCCATGCTCGCCGTAACCACCGCGATGGCCGGGGCGGGGCCCTGGCCGGCGGCCGCGCGGCGGGCCGCGAAGGCCTCCCGGGCCCGGGCCGGGCGGTAGCCCTCCTGGCGAACCGTTTCCGCTCCGACGACCACCACATCGGCCAGGGCCCGCAGGGTGCCGAAGATCCGCATGTCGGTCTCGCCGGAGATGGGCTGCGAGCGGCCCTCGTGCTGGGCCGCGCCGTCCAGGCTGGAGACCATGTTCGCCCGCAGCCAGTGGGCTCCGGGGTCGAGCGCGGGGTAGGCGTAGGCCTCCGCGAGCTCGTCCAGGGACCACTCCCGGTCGGCCATGGCCTCCGGGGAGGCGGGTGTCTGATCGGTCACAGGGAACAGGCGTCGCATCGGTGCAGTCTGACACGCCCCGTAGAGTTAAGGGCTGTGCCGACATCACTCTCCGCCCCCGGTTCAGCCTCCGGCCGGCCCCCGATAGCCGACGCAGGCCCGCAGGCACTGTGCGCCCGCGAGCCGCGCGTGCCCGCCGAACGGCTGGTGGCCGAGATGGTCCCGCCGCCGCGTTTCGACTCGGTGCGCTTCGACACGTACAACCCGGACCCGACGCAGCCGAGCCAGGCCGAGGCCGTCACCGTCCTCAGCGGCTTCGCCGCCGGGCTCGGCGGGGCGCACGCGAGCGGAGCCGCGAAGAAGCGCTGGTTCTCCAGAAAGCCCACCGCCACCGCGGCCCCGCGCGGGGTCTACCTCGACGGCGGCTACGGCGTCGGCAAGACCCACCTGCTGGCCTCCCTGTGGCACGCCACCCCGGCCGAGCCCGCGCTCAAGGCCTTCGGCACCTTCGTGGAGCTGACCAACCTGGTGGGCGCGCTCGGCTTCCAGCAGACCGTGCAGACCCTGGGCGGGCACCGCCTCCTCTGCATCGACGAATTCGAACTGGACGACCCGGGCGACACGGTCCTGGTGTCCTCGCTGCTCAGCCGCCTCGTCGAGCAGGGCGTGGCCCTGGCAGCGACCTCCAACACCCTGCCCGGCAAGCTCGGCGAGGGCCGCTTCGCCGCCGTCGACTTCCTGCGGGAGATCCAGGGCCTGTCGGCGCACTTCCGCCCGCTGCGCATCGACGGACAGGACTACCGCCACCGCGGCCTGCCGGAGGCCCCGGCCCCGTTCTCCGACGAGCAGGTCGCCAAGGCCGCGTACGCGACCCCGGGCGCGAGCCTCGACGACTTCCCCCACCTCCTGGAGCACCTCGCCAGGGTCCACCCGAGCCGCTACGGCGCGCTGACCGACGGCATCTCCGCGGTCTGCCTGACCGACGTGGGCGCGGTGCCGGACCAGTCGACGGCGCTGCGGCTGGTGGTCCTGGCCGACCGCCTGTACGACCGTGAGATACCCGTGCTCGCCTCGGGGGTCCCCTTCGACCGGCTGTTCAGTGAAGAGATGCTGAACGGCGGCTACCGCAAGAAGTACTTCCGCGCCATATCGCGGCTCACCGCGCTGGCACGCGACGCGAAGCCCCTGGTCTCCCAGTAGGTTTGGGACGCCGGGCTCTTCCGGGGGCCCGGCCGTTCCCACTTCTACGAAGGGATCCACCATGGCCGCCACACGCAACGCCCACGCCGTCTGGGAAGGCGACCTGCTCACGGGCAAGGGCGTCGTCACCCTCGACTCGTCGGGCCTCGGCGAGTACCCGGTCTCCTGGCCCGCGCGCACCGACGAGGCGGCCAACGGGCGGACCAGCCCGGAGGAGCTCATCGCCGCCGCGCACTCCAGCTGCTTCAACATGGCCTTCTCGAACGTCCTGGCGAAGGCGGGCAACCCGCCGGCCAAGCTGACCACTTCGGCCGCCGTCACCTTCGTACCGGGCCAGGGCATCACCGGCATCCACCTCACCACGGAGGGCGAGGTGCCGGGCATCGACAACGACGCGTTCGTCGCCGCGGCCGAGGACGCCAAGAAGAACTGCCCGGTCAGCCAGGCGCTGACCGGTACCACGATCACCCTGAGCGCCAAGCTCGTCTGACGCGCTCCCCCGCACCTCCCGTCCGCCGCAGGGGCCGGCCCGCGCTCCGGCGGCGGACGCTCATGCCCGCCACCGGGCGGGTGACCCGGCGGCCCGGTGCCTCGCGGCGGCGGCCCGGTCGGCGGGGAGCGTGGTACGACGACCCGGTCACATGTCACGTGCCATCGCCGGGAGTTGCCGATGTCCGTCACCCGACGCAGCCTGCTCGCCGCCGGCGGGATCGCCTTCGGCGGGGCGCTCGGAGCCCTGTTCGCCGGCGCCCCCGGTTCCGCCCGCGCCGCGAGGCGGGGGTACGGGCCGCTGCTGCCCGACCCGCGCGGACTGCTCGACCTCCCGGCCGGCTTCTCGTACCGGGTGCTCTCGCGCGCGGGCGATCCGCTGCGCTCCGGCGAGGGCGCCGTGCCCGCCAACTGCGACGGCATGGCCGCCTTCGGGGCCGGGGGCGGGCGCGTACGGCTGGTGCGCAACCACGAGAACCGGGCCACCGCCGCGCTGCGGGTGCCCGCCGCCCGGGGGCTGACGTACGACCCCCAGGCGCTCGGCGGCTGCACGGCCCTGGAACTCGGGCCGGACGGGCGGGTCACGTCCGAGCGGGTCGCCCTGGCCGGCACCGCCGTCAACTGCGCGGGCGGGCGCACCCCCTGGAACACGTGGCTGAGCTGCGAGGAGACCGAGGAGCGGGCGGGCGACTCCGGGTACACCCGGGACCACGGCTACGTCTTCGAGGTGGACCCAGCCGATCCGCACCGCTCGGGCGCCGTCCCGCTCACCGCGATGGGCCGCTTCGCGCACGAGGCCGTCGCCGTGGACCCGTACCGGGGCGTCGTCTACGAGACCGAGGACGCCTTCGTCGAGCCGTTCGGGCTGTTCTACCGCTTCCTGCCGGAGCGGCCGCTCGGGGGGCTCGGCTCGCTGCGGGCGGGCGGCCGGCTGGAGGCGCTGCGCGTGCCGGGGCTGGCGGACCTGTCGGTGGTGGACGAGGTCGGGGCGGAGTTCCCGGCGCGGTGGGCGCCGGTACCGGACCCGTCGGCGGCCGGGACCCCGATCCGCCACCAGGACTTCGGGCCGGGCGGGATCACCCACGCGCAGAAGCTGGAGGGCTGCTACTGGGGCGACGGGGGCGTCCACTTCGTCTCCAGCTTCGCCCGCCGCGGCGAGGGTTCGGCGGCCGACCACCACGGCCAGGTGTGGTTCCTCGACCCGCTGCGGGGCAGGCTCCGGCTGGCCGTCCGCTTCGGTCCGGCCGCGGATGCCGGACTGCCCGGGGACTCCCCGGACAACATCTGCCTGGCCCCGGACGGCGGCCTGATGGTGTGCGAGGACGGCGGCGGGGAGCAGTACGTCTTCGGCGTGACGACGAGCGGCGAGGTCTACCCGATGGCCCGCAACGCGGACGACCTCGGGCGGCCGGGCGCGGCGGAGTTCGGGGAGTTCGCCGGGGTCACGTTCTCCCCTGACGGCCGGACGATGTACGTCAACGCGTACGCCCCGGGGACGACGTTCGCGGTGACGGGGCCCTGGCAGCACTGACCTCGCGGTTCCGTTCGATTTGCTGCAAGATCGTACGGAATCGACGGGATTGGGGTGGCGGCGGTGGCCAAGCAGAGGAAGCAGAAGGAGCGGGGCACGCCTGCGGCGGGCAAGCGGGAAGCGGGCGCCGGTCCGGAGGCCGAGTCCCTGCCGGAGGCCGAGTCCCGGCGGGTGGCCAAGTCCCGGCCAGAGGCCAAGTCCGGGCCGGAGGCCAAGTCCCGGCCGAAGGCCGAGTTCCTGCCGGAGGCCGAGTCCCTGCCGGAGGCCGAGTCCCTGCCGGAGGCCGAGTCCCTGCCGGAGGCCGAGTCCCGGCCGGAGGCCAAGTCCCGACGGATGGCCAAGAGCGGGGACCACACCGGAGCGGAGCCCACGAGCAAGGCAGACCGATCCAAGGACGGGGACGCCACCGGGGCGAAGGCCAAGCCCCGGCCGCAGGCCAAGGCTGGAGGCGCCGCCCGTCCAGAGGCCAAGGGCAAGCCTGGGGGTGCTACCCGGCCGGAGGCCAAGGGCAAGGCCCGGCCGGAGGCCGAGGGTGGGGGTCGGGACCGGCCGCAGGCCAAGGACAAGGCCCGGGCGGGGACCAAGCCCGAGGACACAGCCGGGCCAGAGGCCAAGGGCAAAGCCCGGCCGCAGGCCGAGGGTGGGGGTCAGGACCAGCCGCACGTCAAGGGCAAGGCCCGGGCGGGGACCAAGCCCGAGGACGCAGCCGGGCCGCAGGCCAAGGGCAAGACCCGGCCCCAGGCCGACGGCAACACCCGGCCGCAGGCCGAGGGTGGGGGTCAGGACCAGCCGCACGTCAAGGGCAAGGCCCGGGCGGGGACCAAGCCCGAGGACACAGCCGGGCCGCAGGCCAAGGGCAAGACCCGGCCCCAGGCCGACGGCAACACCCGGCCGCAGGCCGAGGGCAGGGGTCAGGACCAGCCGCACGCCAAGGGCAAGGCCCGGGCGGGGGCCAAGCCCGAGGACGCAGCCGGGCCGCAGGCCAAGGGCAAGACCCGGCCGCAGGCCGAGACTGGGCGCGCTGCCCGGCCGGAGGCCAAGGGCAAGGCCCGGGTGGGGGGCAAGCCTGGAGGGGCCACCCGGCCGGAGGCCGTCGGTGAGGGGCGGGTGGGGGGCGCGGGTGGCGCTCGGGCGGAGGGTGGCGGGGTGCGGGAGGTGTTGCGGGTGCCGCTCGGGGAGGGGGTCGATCTGGGTGGGATCGATCCCCGCGCCATCCCCGTCGGGCCCGCCGACAAGGCGGCCGGGCTGGCGGCCACCGCCGAGTTGGGCGGGCGGCTCGCCGCGCTCCAGGAGCGGCTCTACGCCGCCAGCACCGCCGGTGACCGGCGGCGCCTGCTGCTCGTCCTGCAGGGCATGGACACCAGCGGCAAGGGCGGCACCGTCAAGCACGTCATCGGCCTGTTCAACCCCTCCGGCTGCCGCATCCAGGCCTTCAAGGCACCCACCCCCGGGGAACTGGGCCACCCCTTCCTCTGGCGTGTCAGGAAGGCCCTCCCCCAGCCGGGCGAGATCGGCATCTTCGACCGTTCGCACTACGAGGACGTCCTCATCGCCCGCGTCCGCGAACTGGTGCCGCGCAGTCAGCTCGGCCGCCGCTACGCCCAGATCAACCGGTTCGAGGAGTCCCTCGCCGCCGACGGCGTGACCATCGTGAAGGTCTTCCTCCACATCAGCTACGAGGAGCAGCGCAAACGGCTCCTGGAGCGGCTCGACAACCCGGACAAGCACTGGAAGTTCAACGCCGGCGACATCGAGGAGCGCGGCGCGTGGCCCGCGTACCGGACGGCGTACGAGCTGGCGCTGGAGCGCTGCGCCGGCGAGGCCGCGCCCTGGTTCATCGTGCCTGCGGACCGCAAGTGGTACCGCAACTGGGCGATCAGCAAGCTGCTGCTGGAGCATCTGGAGGCCATCGATCCGCAGTACCCGAGGGGTGACTTCGACGTGGAGGAGTGCCGCAGACAGCTACTCGCCACATAGTCATATATTTTGCCTGCGTGACCATTTCTGTGCGCAAAGCGGCGGCCGCAGCCGTCCTCGGTACGTGCCTCACGGCGTGCGGGGGCGGCGCCGGCACCACGGGGGCCGGCCCCGAGGCCCGGCTGGGCAGCCCCGCGGCGTCCGCGGCGCCTTCGGCGCCCACCCCTGCCGCCGCGGACCCCTCCGCCCCCGCTTCCCCCCAGGCCGGCGCCCCCGGCAAGGCCCCCACCATGGCGCCCGGCCCGAACGGCCTGACCCCGGTCTTCGAGCGGGCGAGGCAGCAGAGCGAGAAGACCGTCGCGCTGACCTTCGACGCCGACATGACCTCCGACCAGGGGCCGCGCGCCGAAGCCGGGGAGCACTTCGACAACCCGCAGCTGATCTCGACGCTCCGCTCCCTCAAGGTGCCCTCGACGATCTTCATGACGGGCCGCTGGGCCGAGGAGTACCCGGACCAGACGAAGTCCATCGGCACCGACCCGAACTTCGAGATCGCGAACCACTCCTACAGCCACCACGCCTTCAAGTCCCCCTGCTACGGGCTGCCCGCGCTCGACGGCGCCGCCGCCCGGGCCGACGTGGACCGGGCCTTCGACGCCTTCCGCAAGGCGGGCGCGATCAACACCGTCCCGTACTTCCGCTTCCCCGGCGGCTGCTACGACGACGCCGCGCTGCGGGCCCTGTCCACCGCCAAGGTCACGGCCGTCCAGTGGGACGTGGTCAGCGGGGACGCCTTCGCGAAGGACCCCGGCGCGGTGGCCGAGCAGGTGCTCGCCGGAGTGAAGCCGGGCTCGGTGGTGGTCATGCACTGCACGCGCAGCGCCGCCCCCGTGACCGAGGAGGCCATCCAGAAGATCGTCCCGGAGCTGCGCAAGCGCGGCTACCGCTTCGTGAAGGTCTCCGAGCTGATCGGGAATTAGGCCTCGGCCGGAGCCGCTCAGCCGGAGCAGGCGGTGCGCTGCGCCTCCTGCCATTCGCACACCGGGCACCGCACCACGCCCGGTGTCGCGACCCCGTACTCGGTGGGCTTGCCGCACTCCAGGCAGTCGGCGTACGGCGGCCCCGGCATGTCCCCGCTCCGTCCGGCCGGGGCCGCCGGGGCGGGGCAGTAGGGCTCGGTTCCATCGGTCTGGTCCATGCGCAGGAGCCTCCTCGGTCTCGGCTTCAGCCCCGCCGCGCGGCGACGAGGCAGGCCAGCGCGCCCGCGCCGGCCGCCAGCAGCAGCCCGCCCGCCAGGGCAGGCAGCGGGAGCGGTACGCCGCCCGAGCGCGCGGCGCCGACCAGCGCGGACACCGCCCCGCGGGCCGGGGAGCCCACGAGCACCCAGGCCAGCAGCGAGCCGAGGCCCCCGGCGAGCACCGCGTAGCCGCGCCGCCGCACCAGCGGCCGGCTGCACAGGGCCCCCACGGCCGCGCCGGTCAGCGCGCAGGCCGCCACCGCGAGCCCCCCGGCGAGGGCGACCCGGGCGGGGTCGAGTTGCGCCGGGTCGCCGAGCAGCAGCGCCACGGCGCCGCCCGCCGTTCCGGCGAGCAGCGCTCCCGTGAGGGCGACGAGCAGGGCCGCGGCGTGGACCCGTACGGGGCCGGCCGCGGCGGCCGTGCAGTCGCGGGCGGCGTCGGGCTCGTTGGTGACGCAGATCCGCACCAGCCAGGCGGTCTGCGGGACCAGACCGGCGGCGGCGAAGCCGAGGGAGTCCAGCACCGGATCGCCCGGCCGGATCCCGGCGGCCACGAACGCGGCGTACACGACGAGCGGGGCGATCCACCGCTGGGAGCGCAGCAGCAGCGCGCCCTGGTAGCGGAGCAGAGCGGTCACCGGAGTCCCTCCCGGCGTCCTTCCCGGCGTCCTTCCCGGAATTGCTCCGGGAGTTCCTCCACGGCGCGGATGTGCCAGGGCGGCCGGGCGGTGAGCAGGGTGCGCAGGACCTCGTCGGAGCGGGCGGCCTCCACGGTGAGGAGGACTCCGCCGTCGGGTCCGGGTGTGCCGTTCAGGCCGGAGGGGAGCTCTTGGCCGGGGGCTCCGGCCGCGTGGATCCTTACACGGGGGCCGACGGCCACGGACACCGCTGTCAGGGCCCCGCCTTCGACCCGGTAGTGCGCGTCGGCCGTGCCCGCGAGCCGCCGCGGGTCGTGGTCGACGAACACCACGGTGGCTCCGGCGGCGGTGCGTTCGGCGACGGCGCGGTCCAGCTCGGTCCGCGCCGGGGCGTCGAGGCCGGTCCAGGCCTCGTCGAGGACGAGCAGTCCCGGCTCGGCGAGCAGCGCCTGGGCGACGGCCACCTTCTGGCTGGTCCCCTTGGACAGTTCGGCCATCGGGGTGCGGGCGTGCCCGGCGGCCCCGAACCGCTCCAGCCACTCCCCCGTCCGCCGGGCCGCCTCGGCGCGCGGCAGCCCGTGCACCCGGCCCAGGTGGGTCAGGTAGGACCCGGCGGCGAGCGGCAGGGCGGCGGGGAAGCGCTCGGGCACGTAGGCGGTGCGGCGCGGGCGGCCGCTGATGCGGCCCTCGGTCGGGGCGTCGATCCCGGCGACGAGCCGCAGCAGGGTGGACTTGCCTCCGCCGTTGCCTCCTTCGACCCTGACGAGGGCGCCGGGCGGCAGCTCCAGGCCGACCCCGCGCAGCACCCAGGGCCGGCGGGGTCCGTAGCGGCGGCCCACGGCGGTGAGGTTCAGTGTGCGGCCGCCGTTTCGGTGAGTTCGCTCGGGCGGACGATGACGAAGCCCTCGCCGCTCAGCTTCAGCTGGACGGCCTCGCCGGAGCCGCCGCGGATCATCGAGCCGACCGACTGGGAGCGGTGCAGCCCGGTCTCGAGCCGGGCGCTCCAGCCGACCACCGCGTCCGTGTCCACGTACACCGGGGCCTGGGCGGTGACCGGGATGATGACCGGGTGGCCGTCGCAGACCACGGCGAGCTTGCCGGTGCCGGTGAAGAGGCTGTTGAAGAGGCCGCCGCCGGTCATGCCGGCGCCCTTCACCATCTTGATCTCGTAGGAGAGGGTCTGGTCGAAGCAGAGCACGTTGCGGCCGTTGATGGTCAGGGCGTCGCCGGGCTCGAAGTCGATGACGAAGCAGTTGCCGGCCCGGTGCGCGAACCAGGCCTCGCCCTGGCCCCGTACGGACATCAGCGCCAGGCCCTCGCCCGTGACGGCGCGCTTGAGCATGCCGCCTATGCCCTGCCCCTTGCGTTCGAACTGGAGGTTGCCGCGGAAGGCGACCATCGAGCCCTGCCGGGCCAGCATTTCACCGTTGACGGTGTACTTCACCGACTTCGCGTTCTGCAGGGCCATGCCGGGGGCGGCGGCCGGCTGGGCCAGGTGCTCGGCGGCGAAAAGGTCACTCTTCATGGCCCTGATCCTCGCCCGGCCCGGCCCCCCGGGACATCATCCTGAAGGGGGAGCCTGGCATCCTTGGCGGGATGAGCAGCCAGCACCCGAACCACACCACAGAGGTACCCGCGGCCGTACCCGCGGCCGTTCCCGCCGTCGGGGCGGACAGCCCGTTCCGGCAGGAGCACGTCCTGCGCGACGAGGCCCCGCAGTTCGTCCTGCCGCTGGTGGTGCGGATCGAGAAGGCGGAGCCGCCCGCCCGGACGGACGCCCTGGAGACGGCGGCCCGCGCGGTGCTGGTCCTGCTGAGCGACGAGCGGGCGCGCGACGGGGGCGAGTGGGCCGAGGCGGTGCGGGACTGGCAGGACGCGCGGATCCGCAAGGTGGTCCGGCGGGCGCGCGGGGCGGAGTGGCGCAAGGCCGAGACCCTGCCGGGTGTCACGGTGCACGGCGACACGTCCGAGGTACGGGTCTTCCCTCCGGTGCCGCTCGACGGCTGGCCCAAGGAACTGGCCAAGCTCCAGGTGTCGGGCACCGACCTGGACGACCCCGAACCGGTCGGCCCGGAGAGCGAGCCGGGGCTGCCCGTGCTGTGGCTCAACCCCGACCTCGACATGTCGGCCGGCAAGGCGATGGCCCAGGCCGGGCACGGGGCGCAGCTGGCGTGGTGGGAGCTGACGGACGCGGAGCGCGGGCTGTGGCAGGCCGCCGGCTTCCGCCTGGCGGTACGGACGGCCCCGCGCGAGCGGTGGGCCGAGCTGAGCGGGAGCGGGCTGCCGGTCGTCCGGGACGCCGGTTTCACGGAGATCGCGCCCGGCTCCTGCACGGTGGTCGCGGACCACCCGGCGCTGCGGGCCCGGCTCTAGCGCCCGGCGGGTCGCGGCCCGAGGCCCGGGGAACCTCAAATGTTGCTCTGAACGTCCCTACCGGCGGGTTGGCCCGGCTCCGGCGGGGCCATCACACCGGTGACCGGTGACATCGGATCACGGCCGGACCGAAGGGGGCGGGGGACATGAAGCCCATGGAACGACTGGGAGTGGGGATCGGCTGGCGGCCGGAGATCGCGGACGCCGTCGAGCGGCTGCCCGGCCTCGACTGGGTCGAGGTGGTGGCCGAGAACATCTGCCCGGGCCACCTGCCCGAATCCCTGGTGCGGCTGCGCGAGCGCGGTGTCCGCGTCGTACCGCACGGGGTCTCCCTCGGCATCGGCGGCGCCGACCGCCCCGACCCGGCGAAGCTCGCGGCGCTCGGCGAGCGGGCGGTAGCGCTGGGGGCGCCGATCGTCACCGAGCACATCGCCTTCGTACGGACCTCCTCGCCCGCGCTGGAGGCGGGGCACCTGCTGCCGGTGCCGCGCACGCGCGACGCACTGGACGTGCTGTGCCAGAACGTGCGGATCGCGCAGGACGCCCTGCCGGTGCCGCTGGCGCTGGAGAACATCGCCGCGCTGATCTCCTGGCCGGACGAGGAGCTGACGGAGGGCCAGTTCCTGACCGAGCTGGTCGAGCGGACCGGCGTCCGCCTGCTCATCGACGTGGCCAACCTGCACACCAACCGCGTCAACCGGGGCGATGACCCGGCCGCCGTGCTCGACTCGATCCCACTGGAGGCGCTGGCGTACGTGCACGTGGCGGGCGGCGTGGAGAAGGGCGGCGTCTGGCACGACACGCACGCGCACCCGGTGCCGCCGGTGGTACTCGACCTGCTCGCCGGCCTCCGCTCCCGGGTGGACCCGCCGGGGGTGCTGCTGGAACGGGACGACGACTTCCCGGCGGAGGCGGAGCTCGCCGGCGAACTGACCGCGATCCGCTCGGTGCTGGAGGCTGCGCCGGTGGAGGGGGTTCCGCCGGTGCCGGAGGCGCGCCGGGGCGTCTCCTCGGGCGCCGAAGGTTTCCACGGGTCGGAGGGCCGAGCCATGGTTGCGTTCGACGCCCTGCGGGGACGCCCCACCGCACCCCCGTCCCCGTCGGAACGCGGCGTCGCCGAGGCGACCCGGACCCGGGTGGGGCTCGCGCAGGCCGCGCTGCTGTCTGCGCTGGTCGCCGGGACGCCCGTGCCCGAGGGGTTCGACCGTCCGCGGATCCGGGTCCAGGCCCGGGCGCTGGCCGCCAAGCGGGCCGACGTGGTGGCCAAGGTGGCGCCCGAGCTGCCCGGGATCCTCGGCGGCTCCGGTCCGTACCGCGAGGCGTTCCTCGCGTACGCCAAGAGCCGCCCGATGACCGGCGGCTACCGCCGCGACGCGCTCGACTTCGCCGAGCACCTGCTGGTCCGGGACCTGCCGGCCGACCCGGCCGCCCGGCGCCGGCTCACCGCCTGGTGGCGGGAGCGGGCCGGGGTACGCCCTCCCCGCCGGATCGTGCGGTGGGCGCGGACGCTGGTGGGGAGGGCGGCATGAGCTTCCTCGGATTCCTGGCCGTCGCGATCTGGATCGCACTCGTCGTGTCCTCCGTGCTCCTGGTGCGCGGCCTGCGCCGCTCGCGGCCCCCGTCCCCCGGAGCAGCCGCGCTGCACGACCTCTCGGAGGCGGCGTTCCTCGTGGGCGGGCCCGCCAACGTCGTGGACGCCGCGCTCGCCACGATGCTCGCGGACACCCGTCTCGTCGGCGGCGGCCCCGGCATCGTCCAGGTGTGGCCCGGAGCCCGGGCGAACGACCCCGCCGAGCGGGCCGTCCTCCAGGCTCACCAGGCGGCGCCCTCGGGGTGGCTGTACCAGGTGCGGTACGCCGCCATGCTCGACCCGGCAGTCCAGGAGATCGGGGACGCGCTCGCGGCCCGCGGGCTGCTCTCGCCGCCCGGATCCGGTCGGATCTGGCGCCGCTGGGGGCTGACCCAGACCGCCGTGTGCACGGTCCTCATCCCGCTGTCGCTGCCGCTGACCATCCTGGGGGCCGTCGCCCAGCCCGACACGCCGGCGCCGTTCGTCACGCTGGTGCTGCCGGTGCTGCTGGCCGGAATCGTGGTGGGCGCGGTCTGCGCGGCCCGGGCCAAGACCCGGCTCACCCCGGCGGGGATCCGGGCGCTGCACTCGATGCGGCGCGCGTACCAGAACGACCAGAGCTCGTACGTGCAGGTGTCGCTGCTCGGGCTGCGCGGCCTGCGGGACCCTTACCTGCGGCAGCAGTTGGTGCCCGCCGCACGCGGCACCCGGCTGGCCGCGGCCCAGTCCGGGGCCCGTGCGCACCGCTCGCACGCCTCCGGCTGCTCGTCCGGTTCCTCCCACGAGATCGTCCCGGTGGTCTGGTGCGCGGGGAGCGACGGCGGCGGGGGCGGATCGAGCTGCGGGTCGGGGGCGGGCTGCGGGTCCTCCTCGGGCGGCGGTTGCGGGAGCTCCGGCAGCAGTTCGAGCTGCTCCAGCAGCAGCGGTTCGAGTTGTAGCAGTTCGTCCGGATCCAGCTGTTCCAGCAGCTCCAGCAGCTTCTGACGTCCCATCACGGTCGCATCACAAGGTGCCCGCCCTGTCCGCGAACCCCTTCACCAGGCAGATCAACCGCTTGTAGAAAGCGGAAATGTTCTGGGTCCTGTTCCTGCTGGCCGCCTGGGCCGGGGTGCTCCTCTCGTGCACCCGCCTCCTGAGAGCCGCCACCCGGGCGGCGGAGCCCACCACCGGCTCCGCCGTCCCGCACCACCGCCACGAGGAGCTGAGCCTCTACGAGGCCGCCTACCTCGCCGGCGGCCCCGCGCGGGTGGCCGACCTGACGCTGCTCTCGATGCAGCGCCAGCGCCGGCTGCTGCTCGCCCACACCGGGTGGGCCACCGTCGTCGATCCCGTCGGGCGCGATCCGCACGAGCGGTCGGTGCTGGGGGCGTTCGGCCCGGACGGGCAGTCTCCGGTGGCGGAGCTACGGTCCACGGTGGCGGGGAACACGGCCGTACGGGACCTCGCGGACCGGCTGGGCGAGGCGGGGCTCGCACTGACCGAGGGGGTCCGCGCCGGGGTCGGCGAGGGGATCCGGGCCGTCCGGGGGGCCACCCTGCTGGTCCTCGCGATGGCCGCCGCCGCCCTCGCGGTCCCGGCGGAGGGGACCGCGACCGGCATCGTCCTGGCCTGGTTCTCGCTGCCGCTGGTCCTCACCCTGGGCTGCCTGGCGATAGCCGGCTTCGACGGGTACCTGCACTCTCCCTGGGCCTCCCCGGCCGGACAGCGGTTGCTGGTCGCACTGGACCGGGAGGACAACGGCGCGGAGCCACTGACCGCGGTGGCCGTACGAGGCGTACGCGCGGTCGGCGACCCCGACCTCCGAGCGGCCCTGGGCTACGGCAACCGGGGCCGGATCCCGCGGCAACGGGACCAATGAGGCCGACACCACCGCCCCGTCCTTTACAAGGCCCCCACCCGGCCCTTTAGTCGGCTCATCGGATGACCCGAAGGGCCGACCCGCCATGCGTCGATGTTCCCCCCGCCACACCGCTGCCGCGGCGGCGCTCGCCCTCTCTGCTGCCCTCTGCGCCACGGCCACTCCCGCCGCCGCGACAGCCGACCCGGCCGCCGCCCGCCTCGCGGCCGAAGCCGCGGGCGCCGACCTGGCGGCCCGCCGCGCCGCCGGCCCCGGCGGAACCGGCCGCCCCGCCCCCGCCGGCCCCGGCGGAACCGGCCGCCCCGCCCCCGCCGGAGCCCCCGCCGGAGGCGAAGGGCTCCGGTTCGGGGCGTGCCCGCACGCCGAGGGGTTGCCCGGCAGCGTGCAGTGCGCGGCGCTCCGCGTACCGCTCGACTACGCCCGCCCCGACGGCCCCCGGATCCACCTCACCGTCAGCCGGGTCCGGGCCACCGGAGCGGGCGGCGCACGCCGCCAGGGCGCCCTCGTGAACAATCCCGGCGGGCCCGGGGCGTCCGGGATGCACTTCCCGCTCGCCGCCGGGCTCCCCGAGTGGCGGCGCGTCGCCGCCGCCTACGACTTCGTCGGGTACGCCCCGCGCGGCGTCGGCCGCTCCGCCCCGCTGTCCTGCCAGGACCACGCCGCCCGCACGGGCCCCACCCAGGTCCCGGCCGCCCCCTCCCCCGCGTACAAACGTCAACGCGTGGCCGCCGCCCGGGAGTACGCCCGCGGCTGCGCCCGGCGCGCCGGCGCCGCGCTGCCGTACTACACGACGCTGAACAACGCCCGCGACCTGCACGTGCTGCGCGCCGCGCTCGGCGAGCGCCGGCTGACCTTCATGGGCGGCTCCTACGGCACGTACCTCGGCGCCGTCTACGCCACGCTGTACCCCGGCCACGTCCGCCGGATGGTCCTCGACTCGGCGGTCGATCCCGATCCGGGCCGCGTCTGGTACCGCGCCCAGCTCGGCCAGGCCGCCGGTTTCGAGCGCCGCTGGTACGACTTCCGCGCCTGGGCCGCCCGCCACCACCGCACCTACCGCCTGGGCGAAACCCCCGCCGGCGTGCAGGCCGCCTACGACCGCGTCCGGGCCGCGTTGGCCCGTACCCCCGCCGGCGGCACCGTCGGCACCGGCGAGCTCCAGGCCGCCTACCTCCAGGCCGCGTACTACGACGACGTGTGGCCGGACCGGGCGGCGGCCCTGGCGGCCTTCCTGCGCGGCGATCCGGCGGAACTGGTCCGCCAGGCCGCGCCCGACCCGGCTTCGGCCGCAGCCACCGAGAACGCGACGGCCGTCTACACGGCGGTGCTGTGCAACGACGCCCCCTGGCCCGCGGACTGGGCGGCCTGGGACCGGGACCACACCGAACTGGCCCGCACGGCCCCCTTCGAGACCTGGCCCAATGCCTTCCTGAACCTCCCGTGCGCCTATTGGCCGGTGCGCGAGCGGCAGCGCCCGGTGGCGGTCGGGGCCCGCCCGGCAGGGCCGCAGCTCCCCCGCACCCTGATCGTGGCGGCGGAACGCGACGGGGCGACCCCGTACCCGGGCGCGCTGGAGCTCCAGCGGCGGCTCGGGAGCGAGGCGGCGCTGGTCACGGAGTCGGGGTCCGGCTCGCACGGAGTGGTCGGTGGACGCAACGGCTGCGTGGACCGACACGTGGAGCGGTATCTGCTGACGGGTGACACCTCGGGGTGGCGTGTCACGTGTGCGCCGCATCCGGAGCCCGCACCGGTGTCGCTGGACGACCGGGCAGCGAGCACCCTCGGGGCCACCCCCGGGGCACTGCTGTCGCCAGTCGTCTGAACTTCCGGGCGGGATCTCCGGCTGCGTCGTTTCGGGGGCAGGGCCTCCCGATCCACCGGAGGAGCTCACCGAACGGTGTGGTCGTCCTCCGGCCCTTCCCCCCAGGGGAGGTATCAGGCGAGCCCGGCCACCAGATCGGCGACGGACTTGCGGCGTCCGGTGTAGAAGGGGACTTCTTCACGGACGTGCATACGGGCCTCGGAGGCGCGCAGGTGGCGCATCAGGTCGACGATGCGGTACAGCTCGTCGGCCTCGAAGGCCAGCAGCCACTCGTAGTCGCCGAGCGAGAAGGAGGCGACGGTGTTCGCGCGCACGTCCGGGAACCCGCGGGCCATCTTGCCGTGGTCGGCGAGCATGCGGCGGCGGTCCTCGTCGGGCAGCAGGTACCAGTCGTAGCTGCGCACGAAGGGGTAGACGCTGACGTACTCGCGCGCGACCTCGTCGGCGAGGAAGGCCGGGATGTGCGACTTGTTGAACTCGGCCGGGCGGTGCAGGGCCATGTTCGACCACACCGGCTCCAGCGCGCGGCCCAGCTTGGTGCGGCGGAACAGGTTGTAGGCGGTCTGCAGCTCGTCCGCCGTCTCGGCGTGCCACCAGATCATGACGTCGGCGTCGGCGCGCAGGCCCGAGACGTCGTAGGCGCCGCGGACGGTGATGTCCTTGGCCGCCAGCTGGTCGAAGAGCTCCTGGACCTCGTCGGCGTAGCCGGTGCGGTCCTCGGGCAGTACGTCCTTCAGCTTGAAGACGGACCACAGGGTGTAGCGGATGACCTCGTTGAGGTCCTTCGCCTTCTTCCCCGCGTTGGGGATCTTCTCTGGTGCAGTCATGTGCCTATTGTCCCGTGTGCCGATCAGTGGTCTGTGCCAGGGGGTACCGAACGCGTCCCGAGCGAGGCGATCACCGCGTCCGCGGCCTTGCCGGCGCTGGCGATGCAGGCCGGAATGCCCACTCCGTCGTAGAGCGCCCCGCACACCGCGAGGCCGGGCAGGGCCGCGACGGCGCCGCGGATCCGCTCGACGCGGGCGAGGTGGCCGACGGGGTACTGGGGCAGGCCGCCGTCCCAGCGGGTGACGGTGGAGGCGACCGGCCGGGCCGCGAGGCCGACGGCCTGGCCCAGGTCGGCGAGGGAGATGTCGACGAGCTCCCCGTCCTCGCGTTTCAGATCGGCCTCGTCGGCGTAGCGGCCGACCGAGGTCCGCAGCAGGAAGAGCTCCGGGTCGGCACCGGCCCAGGCCCACTTGTTGCTGGAGAAGGTGGACGCCTTGATGGTCCGGCCGTCGACGGGCGGTACGAGGAACCCGCTGGCGCCGCCCCCGGCGACCGCGGCCGGCAGGTCGGAGCGCCGGAAGGCCATCGTGACCAGGGCCATGGAGGCGTACTCGACCCCGCGCAGCTCGGCCGCGGCGGCCGGCGCGAGGGTGTCGAGCAGCCGGGCGGCGGGCCCGGCCGGGGTGGCCAGGACCACGCCGTCGGCCTCGATGGCCTCGCCGTCCGCCACCACCCGCCAGCCTTCGGCCGTACGGACGACCTCGCGCACGGGGGTGCCGGTGAGGAGGCGGGCTCCGGCGGCCCTGCAGGCCTCGGCCACGGCGAGCGGGAGCCGCCCGATGCCGCCGTCGATGCCCGCGAAGACCGGGCCGGCCTGCCGGGGCGCGGCTTCGGCGCGGCGCTGGAGTTCGCGCACGCCGTCGCCGAGCAGGCGGTGGGTGCGGGCGGCCTCGAAGAGCTGGGGCACGGCGGCGCGCATGGAGATGCGGTAGGCGTTGCCCGCGTAGACCCCGCCGAGGAGGGGTTCCACGAGCCGGTCGACGACCTCGCGGCCGAGGCGGGCGGCGACGTACTCGCCGACGGCGACGTCCTCGCCGATCTCGGCGGGCGGCAGGTCGCGCTCGGCCTCGATCCGGGCCAGGCCTTCCGGGGAGAGCACTCCGGAGGCGGCGAGGGGTGCCAGGTCGCCGGGGACGCCCATGACGTGCCCGCGGGGCATCGGCCGCAGGGCGCCCCGGGTCCACAGGTGGGCGGTGGCGGTGGCGGGCGGCTGGAGGGCTTCGCCGAGGCCGACGGCGCGGGCGAGCTCCACGGCTTCGGGGCGGCGGGCGAGCACGGATTCGGCGCCGAGGTCGACGCGGGCGCCGGCGAGTTCACCGGCGTACAGCTTGCCGCCGAGCCGGTCGCCGGCCTCCAGCAGCGTGACGCGGGCGCCGTCGGCGAGCAGCCGGTGGGCTGCCGCGAGGCCCGCGATGCCGCCGCCGATGACGACGACGTGCCGGGCCGGGCCGGGGCGATCCGTACGCATGTCCGCTTCGTGCATGGACACATCGTCTCAGATCGATCTCCGAGGCCGGAACGTGACCGCATCGGGACCGGCCCGGAACCGCGCGTGCGAAACCCGCGCCGGGCCCGCGCACGTCGAACGGGCAACACCAGCCGATCCTCGGGGGTTTGCAGCATGACCGCTCCACAGAGACACCGTTCCGCGGCGGCCCTGGCCGCCCTCTCCCTCGCCGGGGCTCTCGCGCTCACCGGCTGCGGCGCCGGCGCGGGGAGCTCTTCCGACAGCAAGGCGGCGGTCGCGCCGCAGGAGGGCGCGGCCCAGGCGCCGGCCCAGGGCAAGCCGGGCGCCGCCGCGGGCGCGCCGCAGGCGGCGGACAAGAACGGGCAGCAGCCGCCGGTCGCGGTCCGCCCGAACGTCATCCGCACGGCGACCCTGGGCATCGAGACGGCGGACGCGCAGAAGACCCTCGCGGCGGCCCGCACCGCGGCCGAGGGAGCGGGCGGCTACGTCGGCACCGAGTCCACCCGGCGCGGCGAGAACGGCCGGATGACCTCCACGCTGACCCTGCGGGTGCCCGGCGAGCGCTACGACGCGGTGCTCGGCGCGATGGAGGGCAGCGGGAAGCTCCTGCACCGCAAGGTCGACGCGCAGGACGTCACCGAGAAGGTGGCCGACATCGGCAGCCGGGTCGCCTCGCAGCAGGCCAGCGTGGCGCGGGTGCGGGAGATGATGGGCAAGGCCTCGACGCTGAGCGACGTGGTGATGCTGGAGAGCGAGCTGAGCCGGCGCCAGTCGGACCTGGAGTCGCTGCTCGCGCAGCAGACGGCGCTCAAGGACCAGACCTCGATGGGCACGATCACCCTGGAGGTCTCCGAGCCGGCCGCGACGCCGGTGGTGGTGAAGAAGAAGGAGAAGGAGCCCACGTTCCTGGGCGCGCTGCACGGCGGCTGGGACGTCTTCACGAAGCTCGTGCGGTACCTGACGGTGGCGGTCGGCGCGCTCCTGCCGTTCGCGGCGGTGGCCGCGGTGGCGGGGCTCGGCTTCCGCCTCTACCGGCGGCTGCGCCCGGCAGCGCCGAAGCCGGTCCCGGCACCGGCCCCGGCCCCGGCCCCTGATCGCACCCCGGTCCCGGCGGCCCGCTCCGCGGCCGGGACTTCGGACACCGGGACCGACGTCCAGGACTGAACGCACGTTCGCCCGTAGCGTGTTCACCATCCGGTGGACGGCGGCGAAGGGGCATGGGCACATGGGGACGGAACGACTGGTGGTGGTCGGCGGCGACGCGGCGGGGATGTCCGCCGCGTCGCAGGCCCGCCGGCTCAAGGGCCCGGCGGAGCTGGAGATCGTCGCCTTCGAGCGCGGGCACTTCACCTCGTACTCCGCGTGCGGGATCCCGTACTGGATCGGCGGCCAGGTGGCCGAGCGGGACGACCTGATCGCCCGCACCCCCGAGGAGCACCGCGCCCGGCACATCGACCTGCGCACCCGTACGGAGGTGCTGGAGCTCGACCTGGCCGGATCGCGGGTGCGCGCCCGCGATCTGGACACCGGATCCGAATCCTGGACGGGCTACGACAAGCTCGTCCTGGCCACGGGGGCCCGGCCCGTCCGCCCCCGGCTCCCCGGCATCGGCGCACACGGGGTCCACGGCATCCAGACCCTGGACGACGGCCAGCGCCTCATGGAGGCACTGGAGCGTACGGAGGGCCGCCGGGCGGTCGTCGTCGGCGCGGGCTACATCGGCGTGGAGATGGCGGAGGCGCTGGTCGGGCGGGGCTACGAGGTCACCGTCCTGCACCGGGGCGAGCAGCCGATGGCCACCCTGGACCCGGACATGGGCGGCCTGGTGCACAGCGCGATGAACGGCATGGGGATCCGTACGGTCTCCCGCGCCGAGGTGACGAAGATCCTCACCGACGAGGAGGGCCGGGCCCGCGCGGTGGCCACGGCGTCGGGCGGGGAGTACCCGGCGGACGTGGTCGTCCTCGGCATCGGCGTGGAACCCCGCACCTCCCTCGCCCGCGCCGCGGGCCTCCCCCTCGGCCCCTCGGGCGGCCTCCTCACGGATCTCTCGATGCGGGTCCGGGGCCACGGGAACATCTGGGCGGGCGGCGACTGCGTGGAGGTCCTGGACCTCGTCGCGGGCCGCACCCGGCACATCCCGCTGGGCACGCACGCCAACAAGCACGGCCAGGTCATCGGCTCGGGCATCGGCGGCGGCTACGCGACCTTCCCCGGCGTCGTCGGCACGGCGGTCAGCAAGGTCTGCGACCTGGAGATCGCCCGTACGGGGCTGCGCGAGCGGGACGCGCTGGAGGCGGGCCTGCGGTTCGTGACGGCGACCATCCGCTCGACGAACACGGCGGGCTACTACCCGGGCGCGGCGGAGATGACGGTGAAGATGCTGGCGGAACGCCGCACGGGCCGGCTGCTGGGCGTCCAGATCGTCGGCGGCGCGGGTTCCGCGAAGCGGGTGGACATCGCGGCGGTCGCCCTGACGGCGGGCATGACGGTGGAGCAGCTCGTCTCGCTGGACCTGGGCTACGCGCCCCCGTTCTCCCCGGTCTGGGACCCCATCCTGGTGGCGGCCCGCAAGGCGGTGTCGGCGGTGCGGGCGGCGGGGGTCTAGGGAGAGCCGTTGGTCAGGAGCAGGTAGCAGACGCGGTCACGATGGACGAACGTGGCCGTGTCGGAGTCGTCGCCGTCGAAGTACACCGGCCGGAGCGGCTCTTCGCCGCTGTAGTAGCCGGTCGAGCGCAGGAAGTCGGGCTCGACCGAGCCGAACTGCCAGGTGGAGCCGTCCGGGCCGAGCAGCTGCTCGGCGAACTCGCGGACCAGCGGTTCGGCGTCCGACGCGGCGTAGTGCTTGCCGTAGGGGCTGAACGCCTCGCAGAGCATCCAGCGCAGCCGTGCCAGGAATCCCGCGTGGTCGAGCGGGCTGATCGTCGCGAGGAACCCCTCACGCGGCAGGGGCCGTTCCAGCGGAGCCGGCTCGTAGTAGTCCGACAGGTTGTACCAGTCGCGCTCGTGGTCGGCGGCGAGCATCATCTCCTCGAACCGGGCGCTCCGCAGGAAGGCGCACAGGACGTGCTGCCGGTTCTCCGTCGTGACCGGCACGTCGACGGCCGCCTTGAGCAGCAGGGTGTTGCTGTTCATCGAGCTGTCCACGGCGGACAGGAATCCGTCGACGGCGGGGTGCCGCAGGTCCTCGGACAGACTGGTGAAGTTCACGGATATGCGAAACGTCGGCCTGTGCCCTGTCATGCACGGCACAGTACCGACGTTTCGATCTTGCTGGGGCTCAGCGGGCCGTCTTGGTGTGGACGTAGTCCACGAGGCGGGTCAGCGCGTCCGGGTCCGTCGTCGGGAGGACGCCGTGGCCCAGGTTGAAGACGTGGCCCTCCAGGCCGGCCGCGGCCGCCAGGACCTCGTCCGTCTTGGCCTCCACCGCCTCCGGGGTGGAGAAGAGGACGGCCGGGTCCAGGTTGCCCTGGAGCGCCTTGCCGGGGCCGACGCGGCGGACGGCCTCGTCCAGCGGGACCCGGTAGTCGACGCCCATGACGTCCGCGCCGGCCTCGCCCATCAGGCCGAGCAGCTCGCCCGTGCCCACGCCGAAGTGGATGCGGGGGACGCCGTACGAGGCGACGGACTCCAGGACCTTCGCCGACGCCGGCATCACCGAGCGGCGGTAGTCCGCCGGGGCCAGCGCGCCGACCCAGGAGTCGAAGAGCTGGACCGCGGAGGCACCGGCCTCGATCTGGACCTTGAGGAAGGCGGAGGTGATCTCGGCGAGGCGGTCCAGCAGGTCCGCCCACAGCTCGGGGTCCCCGTACATCAGGGCCTTGGTGTGCTCGTGGTTCTTGGAGGGGCCGCCCTCGACGAGGTAGCTCGCGAGGGTGAAAGGAGCGCCCGCGAAACCGATCAACGGCGTGGAGCCCAGTTCACCCGTGAGCATGCCGATCGCCTCGGTGACGTACGAGACGTCCTCCGGGGTGAGGTCGCGCAGCTGTGCGAGGTCCTCGCGGCGGCGGATCGGCTGGGCGACGACCGGGCCGATGCCCGGCTTGATGTCCAGGTCGACGCCGATGGCCTTCAGCGGGACCACGATGTCGGAGAAGAAGATCGCCGCGTCGACGTTGTGGCGCCGCACCGGCTGCATGGTGATCTCGGTGACCAGGTCGGGGCGCATGCAGGACTCCAGCATGGCCGTGCCCTCGCGCACCTTGCGGTACTCGGGGAGGGAGCGCCCGGCCTGCCGCATGAACCACACCGGGGTGTGCGGCACCGGCTCCCGCCGGCACGCCTTCAGGAAGGCGGAATCGTACGTCTGACTCGGCTGGCCCGTGGGGCGGTTTTCGTTGGCGCTCACGACCTGAATCTTCGCACGTATGAAGAAGTGCCCGGCCCGGCGCGGGTGTGGCTGCGCCGTACGGGCGCTCGTTCCGCCTAGTCTTCCCGGCATGGCTGCGGCTCAGGGACGATTTTCAGATGGCGCTGACGGTACGGACAGCGCGAAGGAGAGCTCCGTCCCGCTCCCGTTCCGGCGGGCGGTCGACGGCTTGAAGAAGGCGAGGCTGCGCACGGGGATCGAGATCGATCCCACCAAGCCGCCGCAGAGACTGGCGCCGTACGCCTACGCGCTGGAGGCGGCGGTCGTGGAGGGGGAGGACGATCTGGCCGACGGCCGGCTCATCCTGCTCCACGATCCGGCCGGGCACGAGGCCTGGCAGGGGACGTTCCGGCTGGTGACGCTCGTACGGGCGGAGCTGGAGCCGGAGATGGCCGTGGACCCGCTCCTCCCGGAGGTGTGCTGGTCCTGGCTGACGGGGGCGCTGGAGGCGCGCGGGCTGACCTACGGGGAGCCGAGCGGGACCGTGACCATGGCGAGCTCGCACTACTTCGGCGGGCTCGCGGAGCGGCGTCCGGCGACGCAGATCGAGATCAGGGCCTCGTGGACGCCCCGCGAGGGGGTGGGCGGGGTGCCGGACACCTCGGCGCACCTGGCGGCGTGGTGCGAGCTCCTGTGCCAGATCGCGGGGCTGCCGCCGGTGGGTCCGACGGACACGGTCACGGGAGTGGTCTCCCTGCCACAGCGGCGCGGTCCGCACCACCCGTAGCGATCCGGCCGTACGGCCGCGCGAAATCCGGGGAACAGCCGGTCGAAGCCCGTGGCGGAGTGTCGGAACGCGGCATCCGTTGCGGGCTTCTGATCACCCTATGATCGATCGTGCGTCCGAATTGCCCGAATTGTTACTCACCAAATCGTGATCATTCCCTAAAGCCGGGCGGGTGACGTGCCGAAGGAGTCAGTGACCATCCGCACGGTTCGCACCGGCTTCCTTCCCCGAGCCGGCCGTCCCGCCACTCCCCCAGGAGGCCTAGGTGTCCGTTCTTCTCGAGCAGCCCGCAAGCCTGGTCGCCTACCGCCCGAACAAGCCGACGGCCATGGTCGTCGTGGCCGACCCGCGCGTCCGTTCCACCGTGACCCGCCATCTGTGGGCCCTCGGAGTCCGTGACGTGATCGAGGCGTCGTCCATCGCGGAGGCCCGCCCCCGCGTCGGCAGCCCGCGCGACATCTGCGTGGCCGACGTACACCTGCCCGACGGTTCCGGTCTCACCCTGCTGTCCGAGACCCGCGCCGCCGGCTGGCCCAACGGCCTGGCCCTGTCCGCCGCCGACGACATCGGCGCCGTGCGCAACGCCCTCGCGGGCGGAGTGAAGGGCTACGTCGTCACCGGTACGCGGACCAACATCGGGCTCCCCACCCGGCCCGGCGCCGCCCCCATCGGCGCCGCCGCCGCCCGTATGCACCGCCGCCCCCCGGGTGCCCCGAGCCACCCGGGCGGCTACCGCGAGCTCTCCGGCCGCGAGGTCGAGGTCCTGCGCCTCGTCGCGGAGGGCCAGTCGAACAAGGCCATCGGCGTCTCGATGGGCCTCTCCGCCCTGACCGTCAAGTCCCACCTCGCCCGGATCGCCCGCAAGCTGGGCACCGGCGACCGGGCCGGGATGGTCGCCGTCGCCCTGCGGACCGGGATCATCCACTGAGCGCGGGCGGCCGGGGCTCCCGGATAGCCGACCGGATAGCCGACCGGACAGTCGGCCGGGTAGCCGACCGGGAGCCCCCCGGCAGACTCCCCGCAAACTCCCCGCATACCGATCGCGCCCGTCGACGGAACGTTCCGGCGACGGGCGCGTCGCATCCACGGATACCCTTGAGCGGTGACCGACGCCCAAGAGACCGCAGCAGACCTGCGCACCACCACCGGGGGCGGCCCCCCGGACGAAGTCGTCAGTTCGTCCGATGGGCCGCCGATTCCATTGCTGGAGCCCCGTGAGGGCATCCCTCCCGTGGTCGCCGACGCCGAGGCCCTCGCCGCGGTGGTCGCGGCCTTCGCCGCCGGCACCGGCCCCGTCGCCGTCGATGCCGAGCGCGCCTCCGGGTACCGCTACGGCCAGCGCGCCTACCTGGTGCAGCTGCGCCGCGAGGGCGCGGGCTCCGCGCTGATCGACCCGGTGGGCTGCCCCGACCTGTCCTCGCTGGGCGAGGCCCTGTCCGGCACCGAGTGGATCCTGCACGCCGCCACCCAGGACCTGCCCTGCCTGCGCGAAATAGGCATGATGCCGACCTCCCTCTTCGACACGGAGCTCGCGGGCCGGCTGGCCGGCTTCCCCCGGGTCGGACTGGGCGCGATGGTCGAGAGCGTGCTCGGCTACGCCCTGGAGAAGGGCCACTCCGCCGTCGACTGGTCCACCCGCCCCCTCCCGGAGCCGTGGCTGCGCTACGCCGCGCTGGACGTGGAGCTGCTGGTGGACCTGCGGGACGCTCTGGAGAAGGAGCTGGACCGGCAGGGCAAGCTGGAGTGGGCCCGCCAGGAGTTCGACGCGATCTGCGCGGCCCCGCCCGCCCCGCCCCGCAAGGACCCGTGGCGGCGCACCTCGGGCATGCACAAGGTGCGCCGGCGCCGGCAGATGGCGGTCGTACGGGAGCTGTGGGAGTCCCGGGACCGGATCGCGCAGCGGCGCGACGTGTCCCCCGGCAAGGTGCTGGGCGACGCCGCGATCGTCGAGGCCGCGCTGGCGCTGCCGGTGAACGCGCAGGCGCTGTCCGTGCTGCCCGGCTACGGGCAGCGGATGGGCCGGCGCCAGCTGGAGCAGTGGATGGCGGCGGTGGACCGGGCGAAGGCACTGCCCGAGAACGAGCTGCCGCAGCCGGGGGCGTCCCCGGCCGGCCCCCCGCCGCCGCGCTCCTGGGCGGACAAGGACCCGGCCGCGGCGGCCCGGCTCGCCGCGGCCCGCACGGCCGTCTCGGCGCTCGCGGAGCGGCTGAACCTGCCGCAGGAGAACCTGATCACCCCGGACACGGTCCGCCGGCTGTGCTGGGAGCCGCCGCAGCGGCTCGAAGCGGACGCGGTGGCCGAGGCCCTGGCGGGCTACGGGGCCCGCCCGTGGCAGATCGAGCAGGTGACCCCCGTGCTGGTCACGGCCCTGGCGGCGGCCACGGCCTGAGCGCGCGGGCCGGTACGACGCCCCCGAGAGCCCCCTGTCACCCGGGGGCTCTCGGCGTTCCTACGGCACAGGCAGGGGCGAGTGGTTGCCGTCCTTGTCCACGTAGAAGCTGCCGCTGGACTTGCCGTAGACCTTGGTGTTCTTGAGCCACTGCTTCGACATCTCGTGCAGCAGTGTCCGCTGCCCCTCCCAGACCATCTGGTGGCTGGCGCAGGCCAATTTGAACATCAGCTTCTGCGCACCGGGGATGGTCTTGTAGAGCTCGGTGACCGACACGCCGGCCGTGGTCACGGTCTCGTCCAGCTCCCCGTACACGATGAGCACGGGGACGGTACCGCCGAGCACACCGTGCAGCGGCACGGTCTGCTTGTTCCAGCCCCACCAGAAGGGCTGGCGCTGACGGTTCACCCCTTCGACCTGGCCGTTGGGCAGCACCTTCCCCCAGGTGCGGCCCTTGTCGTCGCTGGCCATGATCTCGGCCCAGACGAGGTCGACGATGCCCGGCGCCTGCTGGTCGCAGTCGGGGCCGAGCTCGTTGTCCCACGCCGCCTGCACGCCTGACTTCAGACCGATGTTCATCGGGTACGGCGGCGTGGCCACGGGCATCGGGAACGGGGCACCGAACTCGGTCCCGGCCTTGCTGGGCTGGCCGTCGGGCCGGAAGGCCGGGGCCTGGAGCAACAGGCTCCGGACGTTGTCCGGCTGCTGGATGGTGTACGGGCCCAGCTGGAAGGCGGCGGCGGAGTTGCCGATCAGGTCCAGCTGCTCCACGCCGTGGAGGTCCTTGATGTACTCGACGACGGTGTGGACCTCGTCCCAGTCGCTCTGCGAGTTGTTCAGTTGGTGCGCGTAGGACGGGGAGCAGTCGTAGGTCAACGGCAGGTTGGGGGTCTGGATGCGGCCGTGGTGGGCCGGGTTGGCGTTGCAGGGGTCGTCCATCATGGGGCGCGGTGAGCGCCCCATGCCCTGGAGGTCCATGATGAAGACGTCGTACCCGACCTTCGCCAGCTCCCGGGACCAGCTGTAGTCGCCGGTGCCGATGTCGTAGACCGCCAGGCCCGGCACGGTCCTGCCGTGCAGCATCAGGACGGCCCGGCGCTTGTCGGGCGGGGTGTTCGGCGCGCTCCCGTCGTGTTCCCGCACGAAGAGATCCACCAGCTGGCCGTCGTTGGCGGGGACGGTGGACTTGTGCCTGACGGCGTGGTCGGTGGTGACGATGGGCATGCAGGACTCCGTTCTGTCGGCGGGGCCCTGGCCACGGGCCCCGGCGGGGACAGAATCCGCCCGACCCCGGCCGGTCGCCCGGCGCCGGGCCGCCAGGGCTCCCCAACCGACCCCATCGGGCGGGTCCGGCGCTCCGATCGGCCGGGCGCACGGTGGGGGCGCAAGGGGGCTCGTGCGGCACCGGCCGGTGTGACCTTCGCCGCTCCGGCGGCAGGGGGTGTGCACACGGGTTACCCGCAAGTAGCATGGGCCAGGTGAGCGGGCGCTCAGCAAGTGTGCCGAGCCGCCCCCGCGCAGCAGCGCCATCCCGTACCTGGAGGAGAGCCAACGTGCCTCGTACCGTCAGGGACGTCGTCTTCGTCGACGGCGTCCGCACCCCGTTCGGCAAGGCGGGCCCGAAGGGCATCTACCACGAGACCCGCGCCGACGACCTCGTCGTGAAGGCGATCCGGGAGCTGCTGCGCCGCAACCCGGACCTGGACCCCAAGAAGATCGACGAGGTCGCCATCGCCGCGACCACGCAGATCGGCGACCAGGGCCTGACGCTGGGCCGCACGGCCGGAATCCTCGCGGGCCTCCCGCAGTCCGTCCCGGGCTACTCCATCGACCGCATGTGCGCCGGCGCGCTGACCGCCGTGACCGCCGTCGCGGGCGGTGTCGCCTTCGGTGCGTACGACGTCGCCCTCGCCGGCGGTGTCGAGCACATGGGCCGCCACCCCATGGGCGAGGGCGTCGACCCGAACCCGCGCTTCGTCTCCGAGAAGCTGGTCGACGAGTCCGCCCTGTTCATGGGCATGACCGCCGAGAACCTGCACGACCGGTACCCGACGATCACCAAGCTCCGCGCCGACGAGTACGCCGTGCGCTCGCAGGAGAAGGCCGCCAAGGCGTACGCCGACGGCAAGATCCAGCAGGACCTGGTCCCGATCTCGGTGCGCAACACCAACGAGGCGGCCGGTGAGACGGGCTGGGGCCTGGTCACCACCGACGAGCCGATGCGCCCGGGCACCACGCTGGAGAACCTGGCGAACCTGAAGACCCCGTTCCGTACCCACGGCCGGGTCACCGCGGGCAACGCCGCCGGTCTCAACGACGGCGCCACCGCCGCGATCATCGCGTCCGAGGACTTCGCCCGGGAGAACAACCTCCCGGTCAAGATGCGCCTGGTCTCGTACTCCTTCGCGGGTGTCGAGCCGGAGGTCATGGGCTACGGCCCGATCCCGGCCACCGAGAAGGCCCTCGCCCAGGCCGGTCTGACGATCGACGACATAGGCCTGTTCGAGATCAACGAGGCCTTCGCGGTCCAGGTCCTGGCCTTCCTGGAGCACTACGGCATCGCCGACGACGACGCCCGCGTGAACCAGTACGGCGGTGCCATCGCCTTCGGCCACCCGCTCGCCTCCTCCGGCGTCCGCCTGATGACGCAGCTGGCCCGCCAGTTCGAGGAGCAGCCGCACGTCCGCTACGGCCTGACCACCATGTGCGTCGGCTTCGGCATGGGCGCCACGGTCATCTGGGAGAACCCGAACTTCAACGCCGAGGGAGACTCCAAGTGAGCACCACCGCTGAGCTCCTGAAGGGCGCGGCCGAGCTGTTCCCCGACGAGGTCGTCACGTCCGCGCACGTCCGCCACCTGGACCTGCCGTTCGCCGCCGGGCGCTTCGCGCTCATCACGCTGGACAACGGCTTCGACCACACCAAGCCGACCACCTTCGGCCCGCAGTCCCTCGCCAACCTGAACGCGGCGATCGACCAGGTCGAGCAGGAAGCCCTCGCGGGCTCCATCGTCGGCGCGGGCATCACCGGCAAGCCGTTCATCTTCGCGGTCGGCGCCGACCTCAAGGGCGTCGAGCTGCTGAAGAACCACGACGAGGCGCTCGCCATCGGCAAGGGCGGCCACGACGTCTTCAAGCGCCTCGCGGCGCTGGCCGTCCCGTCCTTCGCGTACTACAACGGCGCGGCGATGGGCGGCGGTGTCGAGGTCGGTCTGCACTGCACCTACCGCACCGTCTCCAAGGCCATCCCGGCCTTCTCGCTGCCCGAGGTCTTCCTCGGCCTGGTCCCGGGCTGGGGCGGCTGCGCCCTCCTCCCGAACCTGATCGGCGCGGAGCGCGCGGTCTCGGTCATCATCGAGAACTCGCTGAACCAGAACCGCCAGCTGAAGGGCAAGCAGGTCTTCGAGCTCGGGATCGCCGACGCGATCTTCGAGGGCGCGGACTTCCTGGAGCAGTCCCTCCTGTGGACCGCGAACGTCCTGAACGGCACCACCGAGGTCGTCCGCGACGAGATCGACCGCGGCGAGGCCTGGGACGCGGCCGTCGCCAAGGGCCGCTTCATCGCGGACTCCAAGGTGCACGGCGCCGCCCCGGCCGCCTACCGCGCGCTGGACATCATCGCCGCGGCCAAGGACGGCGACCTGCAGGCCGGCTTCGACGCCGAGGACAAGGCCCTGGCCGACCTCATCATGGGCGGCGAACTGCGCTCGGGCATCTACGCCTTCAACCTGGTCCAGAAGCGCGGCAAGCGCCCGGCCGGCGCCCCGGACAAGTCCCTGGCGCGCCCGGTCACCAAGGTCGGCGTCGTCGGCGCGGGCCTGATGGCCTCGCAGCTGGCGCTGCTGTTCCTGCGCCGCCTTGAGGTGCCGGTGGTCCTCACCGACATCGACCAGGAGCGCGTGGACAAGGGTGTGGGCTACGTCCACGCCGAGATCCAGAAGCTGCTCGGCAAGGGCCGCATCAACCAGGACAAGGCCAACCGCCTGACCGCCCTGGTGACCGGTGTCCTGGACAAGGCCGAGGGCTTCGCGGACGCGGACTTCATCATCGAGGCCGTGTTCGAGGAGATGTCCGTCAAGCAGAAGGTGTTCGCGGAGGTCGAGGCGGTCGCCCCGGCGCACGCGATCCTCGCCACCAACACCTCCTCGCTGTCGGTGTCGGAGATGGCCTCCAAGCTCCAGCACCCGGAGCGCGTGGTCGGCTTCCACTTCTTCAACCCGGTCGCGATCCTCCCGCTGCTGGAGATCGTCCGCGGCGAGCAGACCGACGACGCCTCGCTGGCCACGGCCTTCGGTGTCGCCAAGAAGCTGAAGAAGACCGCGGTCCTCACCAAGGACGCCCCGGCGTTCGTCGTGAACCGCATCCTGACCCGCTTCATGGGCGAGATCCAGAACGTCATCGACGAGGGCACCCCGGTGGTCACGGCGGAGAAGGCCATCGAGCCGCTCGGCCTGCCGATGTCCCCGCTGGTGCTGCTGGAGCTCGTCGGCCCGGCCATCGGCCTGCACGTCTCCGAGACCCTGAACCGCGCCTTCCCGGAGCGCTTCACCGTCTCCCCGAACCTGGCGGCGGTCGTCAAGGCCGGCAAGCGCGGCTTCTACGTCTACGATTCCGGCAAGCCGGAGCTGGACCCCGAGGTCGCCGCCCTCCTGGTCCAGGGCGACTCCGTCCTGACGGAGGAGCAGGTCCGCGACCGCGTCCTGGACGCGGTGGCGCAGGAGATCGGCCTGATGCTGGAGGAGGGTGTCGTGGCCGAGGCCCAGGACATCGACCTCTGCCTCATCACGGGCGCCGGCTGGCCCTTCCACCTGGGCGGCATCACGCCGTACCTGGACCGCGAGGGTGTCTCGGAGCGCGTGAACGGCAAGAAGTTCCTCGCCCCGGGCCTGGCGAGCGTCCCGGTCTGATCCGGACCCCGCGCACGACGAAGCCGATGCCGCACCGCCCTGTGAGGGGCGGTGCGGCATCGGCCGTTGCGTCAGCGCGCGAAGAGGGCCAGCGCGTTGGCCACGGGCCGCTCGGTGGCCCTCCCGTCGGCCTCCCGCGGGTGGTTGCGCACCTCTCCGCCGACGACCATGGTCGTGGACCCGCCGCCGTCGAGGCCTATGCCGTCCTTGGCACCGAGCGAGGCCAAGAGCCCGGCGGCCTCGCCGAGGGTGGCTCCGGCGTCCACGCCGGGTGACCGGCCGTCGATCGTCACGAGGAGCAGCGTTCCGTCGGGGGTGACACCGACCACCGTGCGCGGGGCCCTGCGGGTGGAGGCCGCCGCGTCGCCGAGTGCGGACACGCCGTCCTTCAGCAGCCGGTAGCGGCCGCCCACCGCCGTGTCGACGCGGCCGGCCACCGGGAGCCCCACCGCGTCGTTCATCCGGACGGAACGGGTGACCCGGCTGCCCGTGCGCGCGTGCGAGCGCAGCCAGTCGACGCCGGATCCGGTGGCGTAGAGCGTGCTGCCGTTCTCGGGTACGGGCCCGCCTGCGGGCTTGCGGACCTCCAGCACCCACCCGTCGCGGTCGAGCACCGCCTCGGTGCTGTCCGGGGAGCCGGGGGGAGTGTCGTCGCCCCACTCCTCGGTGAACGCCACGATCTCGGCGTCGTCCGTGCACAGTCCGCCGTACGGCTCCTCCATCGGCACTTCCGAGACGGCGAGGCGGTCGCCGCCCACGCCCCCGCAGCCCAGGATGCGGCCCGGGACCCGGTTGACGCCGTCCAGTTCCCGGCGCGATCCGTCGTCCGAGATCACCTGGGCCTCGGTGGTGACCTCGTCGATGCGGGCGTCGAGCCGGCCCTCCCGCTCACCGAGCAGCAGGGCCGTCCGGCCGTTGGTCGCCTCGCTGAGCATCCGGCCGCGCTCGGTGTACAGGCCGAGCGGGTCGCCGTCGTAGCCGCCGTAGTTCTTGCCGCTGCTGATGTCGAAGTAGGAGGTGTTGACGGCGGCCGGCGCCCCGGCGGTCCCGGCCATCGCCCGTACCGTCTCGGCGTGGGCGAGGGCGCTCCCGTGCACCCCCGCCACCTTGACCCGGGCGTCGGGGCGGACGGTCAGCACCTGCACGTGCGAGTCCGCACGGCCGTCGAGCTTCCGGACGAACTCCTCGTAGGAGACGCCCTGGGGCAGCGTGACGTCCGGGACCGGCGACCGGGACGGAGTCACCTCGTCCGGGACTCCGGCCCCGCCCGAGCATCCCGCCAGCGCGAGGACCATCGCCAGGGCCGCGGCCGGCCGCGAGGACCTAGCCATGCAGGGCACCCATGGCCCCCGGCGACAGGGCCAGGTCGCCGATGTGGACGACCACCTCCGACCGGACGGAGTGCCCGTCCTGGTCCTCGTAGGTGCAGGTGAAGAAGTCGTATCCGTGGTACGAGGCGGGGGCCTGGTAGGTGACCGCGCCGTCGGGGGTGCAGTGGACCGTGCCCCGCCGGGGGATGCCGACGCCGGTGCGGAGCAGTCCGTGCTCCGCGTCCGCGGGCAGGATGGCCCGGGCACCGGGGTGCAGGTGCAGGGCGCGGCCGGGGATGCTGTGGCGGCGGACCCAGAAGCCCTGGTCCTCGATGCCCGAGCTGGGGGTCAGCTTGTCGCCCTGGGCCGGCATCAGGCCGACGACCACGCGCGGGAGCATCATGGCGCCGTCCGGTGCGTCCGCCTTGACCTTCACGGTGCAGGTGGCGGTGGACGGCTCGGTGCCGCTCGCGAACGCGGCGTACCGGCCGTTCTTCAGCAGCCGGAAGCCCTGCAGGTCGCCCAGGGCCACCGCGTCGCCCAGCATGTCGTCGAGGATGTACCCGTAGGTGCGGTACGCGCCGCCGCTGGGGGTGAGGGTCATGGCCAGGGTGAACTCCTGGCCGGGGACCAGGGGCCGGTTGGGGTCGGCCGAGGACAGCAGGTCGAGCACCCCGCTGAGGGGGCCCTGGACGATCCAGGCTCGGACCACGGGGAACCAGTCGCTCATTTCGTCGCTCCCGCTATCGCTCTGCCGACGCGCTCCTTGGTGAGCAGCTCGGATTCGTCGTCGGCGAGGAATTCCACGGCGTGGTCCGCGTCGAACTGGTTCTCCAGGTTCCGGAAGTACCCGCCGGGCAGCAGTCCTCGGGACCGCATTTCCCCGACGACGTACCGGGCGACCTCCACGGCGCCGTACGGCCTCAGGTGCGAGTTGTCGCCCACCCCTTCGGGGTAGTTGGGGTGCTCGCCGGGTGCGAGGTACAGGAAGACCTGCCGGCAGTCCTGCGGGCCGAGCTGCCGCCACCAGGCGACGCTCCACTCGTTGAGGTCGATCAGGGGTACGGACATCTGCGCGGCCAGCTCCCGCTTGGCGGCCGGGTAGAGCTTCAGCGGCCGGCGGAAGTTGCCGAACTTGTCGAAGACCGAGCGCTCGTGGCTGGTGACGAGCACCGGGTGGGCGCCGCGCAGCCGGGTCTCGATGACGTAGCGCCGCAGGTTCCCCTGGTAGTCCTCGAAGGGCTCGGTGTGCAGGCCGGCGCCGGGCTTCATGTCGTTGGGGCCGAAGGAGATCACGTGCAGGTCTCCGGGGCGCAGCCGGTCCAGGATCCAGCCGAGCCTGCCGCGCTCCATGAAGCTCTTGGTGCTGGCCCCGGCGCGGGCGCAGTTGAGCACGTCCACGCCCTGCAGGAAGATCGGCAGCGCCTGTCCCCAGCCGGTCATGGGGGCCATGCTGCGCGGGCGGTCGCATAGGCTCGATCCGCCGGACAGGAAGACTGCCGTCATGGTGCGTCCTTCATGTGTTTCTCAGAACTCCCCGAAGCCCCGTGCTCCGAGGTGCAGTTGTGCCCGCTGGTCCCCTACGACGTTGGCGTCCATGGTGTCGATGACCTCGAAGGCGCGTTCACAGTTGGAGGTGTCGCGCAGGACGAAGAACGCCTCCGCGCGGCACCGGTACTCGTCCTCGACCTGGAAGTTCCGCTCCATGGCCGCGATGATCTCCTCGACCGCGTGGTCGACGGTGCGGCAGGCGGGGCCGAAGCCGTCCCGGGCCAGGTCGAAGTATCCGCGCTTGTAGTGCTTGGTGTAGAAGGACTCGTCGTCGAAGTTCGTGTAGACGATGGGCTTGCCCATGTACGCCACGTCGAAGAACACCGAGGAGTAGTCGGTGACCAGCATCGAGCACTCCCGCATCGCGAGCTGCACGTCGCGGCCCGTCGTCGAGACGGTGATCGACGGGTGGTCGATCTTGAAGTGGCTCAGGTACGGGCGGATCTCGTAGTGCGGCATGAACTCCAGCTCGACGCCGTAGAACTGCAGGGCGCCGAGCAGTCGCTCGTTGCGCAGCAGCGCGGAGAAGAACCGGTAGTACTCGGAGGCCGGGAACGGGATCTCGGGCTTGGCCGCCCGGTTGTAGGAGGGGGCCACGATGTCGCGGCGCCAGGTCGGCATGACCAGGATCCGGCTCGGCCCGCGGACGGGCTCCAGGGCGTCGAAGCGGGGCAGGCCGGTCGCCGCGACGCGGTCGTAGCCGTAGCCGCAGTGCTCCGCGTAGTACGACCGCTCGCTGCGTCCCGTGGTGAGCACCATGTCGACGTTGGTGGCCTGGCCGTGGATCGAGGCGACGACGTCGTTGTAGACGACGCCGTGCTGGAGGAACACGCGCTTGTAGCGCAGCAGGTCGCCGTAGCCGCGCAGGAAGGCCCTCTTGAGGAGGCCCGGGAAGCCCAGGTAGGCCTCCAGGTCGTAGGCGTTGATCAGCCGTTCCGCGTGGAGCAGGTAGGCCCGGTGCTTCCACGACAGCCGGTCGATGACCTGCCCGTACCGGGCGACCTTGTCCCAGTCCGGGGAGTCTCCGTTGATGGAGTAGTAGACCTTGGTCTTGGGACGGTTCTGCCGGATCCACTTGAACAGGTGGTAGCTGTTGTCCTGCGCGGTGTCCTCGCGCTCACCGATGATCCAGATGCCCCGGTTGTGCAGGTAGGGGTAGGTCAGCCAGTACATCAGGCGGGTGCGCCAGCCGGGGCGGCCGGGCAGTGAGTTGCGCAGCTCCCAGCGCAGGCGCCGCAGCTTGTCCCGCTGCCGGGCCGCGAAACCGCGCACCCAGCGGACGGTGACCTGCTCGTCGTCGTCGATGGACAGGACGAAGCGCTGCCGGCCCGAGGTGTGCACGCCCTTGAAGCGGTGCAGCATCTGCCGGGCCGCCAGCGGGATGTCGTGGTGGCGCTCCTGGTCGAGCACCCTCATCACCAGGGTCAGCTCGGCGTTGCGCAGCGGGTCGAGGGAGCCCGGGCGGGCCGTGGCGCGCCAGCCGGAGAACCAGTCCTGGTTCTTGCGGGTGCGCCAGCGGTCGCGGCGGTAGACCTGCTCCACGGGGAGCGCCACCTCGCGCCGGCCGTCCGAGAGCACGAGCTGGATCCGGTTGGTGAACCGGGCGTCGATGTCCACGCCGGAGAAGACGAGGAGTCCTTCGAAGCGGAGCTCGTCGTCGGTCCACTCGAAGGTCTCCAGGACGGCGCTGGCCCGCGGGACGCGCAGGAGCGTCGTGCGCACCGGGTCGCTCGCCAGCCTGCGGTAGATGCCCTCGTCGTCGAGGAACAGGGTGGGCAGGTACTCCGGTGCGAGCAGCGGGTCCGCGAAGAGTTCGAGGTTGCCGGTGACGATGGCGTGGTGCTGGACCTTGGACTGCGGGTGGGCCGCGTACGGGAGGATCACCTCGTCGGGGATCTGTCCGTAGACGGATGCCAGCAGGGGGAGGACCGCGGCGAGCTCCGGCTTGCTCATGATGCGGTGCATGTTGCGCACGTAGGGCTGGAGCGTGCGGACGACGAAGCGCTGGGCGAGGACGACGACCCGGGGCGGGGCGCCCTGGACCGAGGCGAGTACGTACGCGGCCAGGTGGACCCGGTCGACCGCCTTGGCGGGGTCGTTCCAGGGCCGGTCGAAGAGGGAGTTCTGGTTCTGCTCGTCGCGGGCGTAGAAGCGGGCGTCAGACGCGATGGCCACCGTCCGCGTGTACAGCACGGCCGGGACGGTGAACCAGTCGTCCTCGGGGCCGGGGCCCGGGCCGCACTGGAAGCCGTGTTCCCGGACGAAGGAGGTCTTGAAGAGCTTGGCGCCGAGCTGCGTGGAGAACACGAGGTACGGCGCGTCGGCCAGCTTGCGGACGGTTTCCTTGCCGCTGAAGTACCGCTGCCACGGCTCGTCCGCGCTCCGCCACGGTCCGGGGAAGTTGTCGGCCTGGCCGACGACGGCATCGGCGCCCCTGACCCGGCGGGCCGCCGCGAGCAGCCGGCCGACGGCGTCCTCGCCGAGGATGTCGCGGGCGCGCGCGAACATCACGTAGGGGGCCGCGACGTACCGCAGCCCGTGGTCGAGGGCGGTGCGCAGGCCGAGGCGGTGCTGGGTGACGACGCCCGCGTTGGGGTAGTAGGCGGCGAAGGCCGCCAGCTGCTGCGCGGTGCTGTCGCTCGAACCGTCGTCGACGAACACCACCTGGGTGCGGGGGAAGCTGCCCTGTGCCACCAGTGAGGCGAGGAACTCGCGCAGGTGGTACTCGTCGTTGTGGCAGTGGACCACGAGCGCGGCGGCGTACTCCTCGGGCGGGGCGGCGGGGCCGGCCGGGGGCGCGTCCTGCCACCACAGCCAGGGGGTGCCCCGCTCCGAGGCCTTGACCTGGAGTTCCTCGGTCTCCGGGCGCAGACCGAGATTGCCGCTGACGGTCTCGTAGAGCTCGAAGACGCCGGGCGCGCACGCGTGCCGCAGGCTGCTGACGTCGACGCCGGTGATGTTCAGCGCGGTGGAGGCCCGCTCGCCGCCGTGTCTGAGCTGGACGAAGAAGTTCCAGTGGCCGGGGCGGTCGGCCTTGTCCAGGGTGGACCTGAGGTCGACGGTGGTGTGGTAGCGGATCCAGTCCGCGTCGATCTCCACGCCGGAGACGGGGAAGCGGTGGTCCGTCTTGGTGCTGCGGCGGCGCAGCACCGCGACGAGCTCGATCTTGTCGTCGGGGGCGAACCGGCCGAACTGGTTGCGTATCGCACCGGCGAGGTGCAGCTCGCCGTCGACCAGCTCGATCGAGACGGCCTGGTTGTACATGCGGGCGTCGGCCAGCTTGTGGCCGGTCAGCTCCAGGTCGGTGACGTCGAGGAACTTCTCCGCGTCGGGGTGGCCGAGCAGCGATCCCGACCAGAACACCCGGCCGTCCCGCTCCACGATGTCGGAGCTGATGACGCTGCGGCGCTTCATGTAGTCGGAGGCCGACACGGCGATGTCGACGCGGCCGTGCATCAGGCCGAAGGCGCGGATCCGCTCCATGGGCCCGCACAGCTCGAACGTGCCGGGGTCGAGGCTGTGCAGGTACGGGGCGACGGCCTCGAGGAACCCGTCGTGGTAGGCGTGGTCGCCGGTGCGCAGTTCCGGTGTGTACAGCCGCAGGTCGTGCGAGAGGAACTTGGCCCCCTTGCGGGCGAGCAGGTCCGGACGGCCGACGCTGTGGAGAAAGCTGTCGGTGTACTGGTGGACCATGACGCGGTCGCGGATGCTGCGCAGCTCGTGGCGGCGGTTGGTGATCGACGGCTGGTCGGATTCCCGCTCCCACATCCACCGGTAGACGGGGGTGGCGAGGATGGTGAGCGACCGCGCGTGGAAGTTCGCGACGGTGGAGAAGTAGGTGTCCTCGAAGTAGACGCCTTCGGGGAAGCGGATGCCGTAGTTGTCGAGGAAGTCCCGGCGGTACAGCTTTCCGGTGGCGAGCGGGTCGTCGATCAGCTCGGGCATGCCGCCGAGGCCGGCGACCGTCTGGTCGGCCGGGTAGAGCTGGGGCTGCCAGACAGTGATCTCGTCCGTGGCCTGGTTGATGCGGACCACGCGGCCGGCGGTGATCTCCGAGCCCGTGGTGAGGGCGGAGGAGAGCAGCGTCTCGACGGCCTTGAGCGGCAGCTCGTCGTCCGCGTCGAGGAACATCACGAACTGGCCGGAGGCGGCTTCGATGCCGTTGTTGCGGGGGGCGCCGCAGCCGCCGCTGTTCTGCGGCCGCTCGATGACGCGGACCCGGCCGTCCTGGGCGGCGAAGTCGCGGGCCACGGCGGCGGTGCTGTCGGTGGACCGGTCGTCGACGACGAGGACCTCGACGCCCCGATGGGTCTGGGCCAGTGCCGACTGCACGGCCCGGGCAAGCGTGGAGCTCGCGTTGAAGGCCGGGATGACGATGGTGGCGCGGTACTGCGATATGTCGACCGGGAAGCTCATCTCGGGTGGCGCTCCGGTCCGGCGTAGTCGGGACGCGGCGCCGTCTGCGACGGGATCTTGGCCAGCTGCATGGTGTCGGTGACGCCGCCGGTGTACTCGTCCGCGTAGGGACGGGGGTACGGCTGGAAACCGGGGTCCTCGTACGGTTCGGGAGCGGGGAACCTGCGGTCGGCCTCGTCCACCTCCGCGTAGTCGCCCTCGCCGCGGCGGCGGTGGCGTCCCGCGTGCAGGTGGGGGGCGATGGTGCCGGCGCGCGACGGGGTGCTGCCCGGGTCGAGGCGCTCCATCGTGCGCGTGAAGTCCCGGGTGGACAGCCAGAACTTGAACATGATGACGAGCTCGAAGGCGCCCATCAGCACGGCCGACACCGCCGTGGTCCACAGCACGTGGCCGATGAGGGGGCCGACGATGAAGATGAACATCTGGAACTCGATGCCGCTGATGAGGTGCGGCCGGATACGGCTCTGCACCAGGGCGTGGCGGACCCGCGCGTACCAGGGGAAGCGCTCGCGGAACTGCTGGTGCAGGTCGATGACCTCCGCCCGCTCGGTCTCCACGCTGCGCCGCTTGAGCTCGTCCGCCTGGCCCAGGGGGTTCTCGCGCAGCAGGTCCTCGATGAAGACGACCTTGCGCTCGTCCTCTTCGCGGCCCTGCGCCTCCTGCCGGGCGAGGGTGACGGCCTCGATCTTGTTGCGCATGGACATGCGCATCTTGTAGATCTGGAGGGCGTCGACGTAGCGGAGCATGTCGAGGAAGATCACGACGAGGGCGGCGAGCAGGAAGATCTCTTCGTCGGCGCGGACGAACTGCCCGCCCATCAGGGCCAGGGCGCAGACGAGCACGCGGATGCGGTCGAAGACGTAGTCGAGCCAGCCGCCGAAGATGGTCCCGTTCCCCTTGAGGCGGGCGAGCTTGCCGTCGATGCAGTCGAGGATGAAGCTGACGTGGTAGAGGCCCGCGCCTATGCACAGGGACGTCGTGTCGCCCTGGAAGAAGAAGTAGGCGGAGCCGAGGCCCATGTAGAGGGCTGCCCATGTCACCCGGTTCGGCGTCACGAAGTTCCACCGGGCGAGCACGCAGACGAGGCGGGTCGCGACCGGGTCGACCAGAAGGACCGTCCACCAGGCATCACGCTTCTTGCAGGTGAGCTTCTGGACGGCCTTCAGTGACAGCTTGGACATAACCCCTCAGTCGTCAGTGGCGCAAACCCGGCAAACAGGGCAAAAGCATGGCCTCGCGAGCAATGCGTGACAGCATCTGCCGCCATCGTGACGCCAACTGTTCACCTATGGTTTAGGTAAAGGGCGTCCCATGACCATAACAAGCCACTTGTGACGCCAGCCAGCGCGCAGGAGGGCGGCGAGCACTCCCCAAAGCCTCACAGAAAAAGGCGAAAACGCCCTTACTGGACACTCCAGGGAGTGAACTCCAGGCCAGTGCATCCTAGTTGCTGACGGGCCACCCGGAGCGTTCCATTCCGCCCGACTGTGGCGATCACCACACGTCCCTGGCTGTCGAATGCCGCCGCGGGTGGAACCAACGAGGGCTCTCCGGACTCCGCCCACCACACACCCGTGTCGGGCCGCCCGTCCGGGTGCGCGCCGATGGCCGTCACACCGCCGGGCCCGCCGCGCACCAGCACCGTGCAGCCCCAGCCCTGGATGTCGGCTCCCGCGACGCCGGCGACCGGGCCGACCCCGTCCGGGCCGCCGAGGCCGAGCGGGGCCTGGGCCCCGGGCCACCAGACGCAGACCTCGTTGGTTCCCGCGTAGCGGAAGCGCACCAGGCCGGCCTCCGGGGCCGCCGCCAGGCTGCCCGGGTACGGGCTCACCGGGATCCGGCGGTACTCGGCCCACTCCGCACCCGCGTCGCGGCGGTGCCAGTGCACGGCGGCCTGGGCGCCGCGCGCCCGCGCCACCATGTGCACCCCGCCGTCCGCGGCCGCGAAGGCCGTCAGCTCGTCGGCCACCTTCAGCCCGCGCAGCGTCTCCCAGCCCGCCAGCCGGCCCGACGGCGCCTGCCTGCGCGTACTGACGCTGTGTCCGAAATTCCGGACGAAGACGTGCAGGGTGCCCTCGGCGTCGAAGACGGCCGCCGGGAATCCGACCTCACGGGCCTTCCGCCAGCCCGAGGCGTTGGGATTGCCGAGCGAGGTCCAGGGTCCGACCGGCCGGCCCGTCTGGTACTGGGCGGCGCAGACCACCTCGACGTCGGTGCCGCCCTCCCTGCGCTTGGTCCGGCTCAGACCGATCAGGTACGCGTAGCCCTCGGGGCCCCGCAGCACGGTCAGCCCGGGCATCAGCTCAGGGCCTTCGAGCAGCTCGGGTCCCCGCCAGGGGTCGGCCTCGGTCGGCCCCTCGGTCCAGCGGACGATGCCCGCGGCCGTGGGCAGGTAGGCGGACAGCCGGCCGTCCGTGCCGGCCATCAGCCAGCGGGTGGGAAGGGGGTAGCGGGTGCACGCCTCGGGAGGCAGTCCGGCCTCCGCGCCGGCCCTGCGGCAGTCGACGAAGACCGGGGTGCCGACCTCCAGCTGGTATCTGCGGGCCGCCCTGAGCGCGCTGCGGGCCACCTGGCCGCGCGCCTCCGGCTCGTTGACGATCGGAAGCCTGCGCTCGCGGTCGTACCCGTCGTGCACGGGATCCGGATCGAGGGTCCGCACGCGGAGCGGCCCGATCTCGTACAGGGCGTCGAGGATCTGGCCGGTGAGGCCGCCCGCCCCGGCGTCGAGGAGGAACGGTTCTCCGGGGAAGGTGCACCCGCGGCGCCGTGCCTGCTCGACGGCCGCGTCCATCGCGCGGTACTCGGCGTCGGCGGCGCCGTCGAGGCAGATGAGCTCGATCACGGAGCCGGCCGGTTCGGAGTGGATGAGGGGAACCGCGTCGGCGGGGCCGGCCACGACGATCGCCACCGGGGCGGTCCGGCCGGGCCGGGGGCCGGAGCCCAGCGGTTCGTGAGAGGTCTCGCTGCGCCGCGAGCGACGACCGGCTGTTCGGGCCATGGCTTCCTCTCCTCCTCCCTGGTGTCTCGCGGAGTCCGGGACATCCGCTTCACGACCGACCAGGAGGACGATAAGCCGTCTCCCATTCGACTTGGAAATCTGCTTATAGTGCAGCGGCATTCGGACGGCCGCACCCACTGACGTCCGCCCCAGGGCCCCGAGGATTCGAGCAGTATGACCCAAGACACCGCCGCCCCCAGTCGCCGCCGGACCGGAGACCGCGGGGCACCCCCGCGCAAGCGGCGCGTGCTGAGGATCGTCCTCCTCGTGGTCGCCGTGCTGATCCTCGGCGCGGCCGGCGCGGGCTGGTGGGCATACAGCCACCTCAACGGGAACATCGACAGCGTCGACCTGGACAAGGCGATCGGCGACAACCGCCCGCCGAAGGTCGTCGCCGGAGCCCAGAACATCCTCGTCCTCGGCTCCGACTCCCGGGCCGGGGCCAACGGCGACCTCGACCACGGCGATGTCAGCGGCGCCCGCTCGGACACCGCGATGCTGGTGCACATACCCGAGGGCCGGGCCAAGGCGACCGCGGTGAGCATCCCCCGCGACACCCTGATCACCCGGCCCGAGTGCAAGGGCGCGAACGGCAAGACCGTCCCGGCCGCGAAGCGGGTCATGTTCAACAGCGTCTACTCGCTCGCCGGCCCGGCCTGTGTCGTCAAGACCGTGGAAGAGATGTCCGGCATCCGCGTGGACCACTTCGTCGAGGTGGACTTCGCCGGGTTCAAGGGACTGGTGGACGCGCTCGGCGGGGTCACCGTCACCCTGGACAAGCCGATGACCGGCGCGAAGGGCGGCCTGAAGCTCGACGCGGGCGAGCACCGGCTGAACGGCACCGACTCGCTCAAGTTCGTGCGGACCCGCTACGGCTACGGGGACGGCAGCGACCTCGGGCGCATCGGGCTCCAGCAGCAGTTCATGATGGCGATGCTGACCGAGATCAAGAAGCAGGACGCCTTCGGCAACCCGGCCCGCCTCTACACGCTCGCCGACGCCGGGACCAAGTCCCTGACCACCGATTCGGAGCTCGCCTCCCTCAGCGCGCTGGCCGACTTCGCGCAGAGCATGAAGGGCGTTGACCCGGCCACCATGGAGACGATCATGCTGCCGGTCGCCTACGACAAGGTGGACAAGAACCGCGTGGTCGTCGCCGAGCCGCAGGCCACCCAGCTGTGGGAAGCCCTCCGCAACGACCAGAAGATCCCGGCCGCCGCGAAGGACTCCCCCGCCAAGGGCTGACGCGCCCGCGCACACGGAGCCGGCCGTACGGACGATCCGTACGGCCGGCTCCGGCGTTGTGCACGCCCGGCGCTCCGTGTCTAGAACTCCGCGTCCGCGCCGACCTTGCCGAGGCGGCTGTGGCTGCGTCCGTAGGCGTAGTAGACCACGATGCCGATCGCCATCCAGACGCCGAAGCGGATCCAGGTCTCGGCCGGGAGGTTGAGCATCAGCCAGAGCGAGGCCGCGATCGACAGGATCGGGACCACCGGCACCCACGGGGTGCGGAAGGCCCGGTGCAGGTCGGGGCGGGTCTTGCGCAGGATGATCACGCCGAGGGCGACGACCACGAAGGCGAACAGCGTGCCGATGTTCACCAGTTCGGCGAGCTTCTCGAGGCTCGTGAAGCCCGCCACGATGGCGATGATCACGCCGAGCAGGATGGTCGCCCGGTAGGGGGTGCGGTACTTGGGGTGCGTGACGGAGAAGACGCGCGGGAGGAGTCCGTCACGGCTCATCGCGAAGAACACGCGGGTCTGGCCGAGCAGCAGGATCATGCTCACGGTGATCAGGCCGACAGCCGCGCCGAGACTGATGGCACCGGAGAAGAAGGGCTGGTCCACCGACTTGAAGGCCTCGGCCAGCGGCGCGGTCGGTGACATCTCCGAGTACTTCTGCATGCCGGTGACGACCAGCGTCACGGCGACGTAGAGCACCGTGCAGACGAGCAGCGAGCCGAGGATGCCGCGCGGCATGTCCCGCTGGGGGTTCTTCGTCTCCTCGGCCGCCGTGGCCACCACGTCGAAGCCGATGAAGGCGAAGAAGATCAGCGAGGCCGCGGTGAAGATGCCCATGACGCCGAAGTTGGTGGGCGCGTAGCCGAAGATCAGCTGGACCAGTGGCGCGTGCAGGCCGCTGCCGGCTTCCTGCGGCTGGGCCGGGGGGATGAACGGCGAGTAGTTGTCGGCCTTGATGAAGAACAGGCCCGCGACGATGACCAGCAGCACCACGGTGACCTTGATGGCGACCACGATCGCCGTGATCCGCGCCGAGAGCTTGGTCCCGATGACCAGGATCGCGGTCAGTGCCAGGATCAGCAGGAAGGCCAGCAGGTCGAAGCTTCCTCCCGCGTCCGGTCCGGACAGTGCGGTGGGCATCTCCCAGCCGAGGTTGGTGTTCATGAGGTGGCGCACGTAGCCGGACCAGCCGACCGCCACCACCGCCGTGCCCAGCGCGAATTCGAGCACCAGGTCCCAGCCGATGATCCAGGCGGGGAGCTCGCCGATCGAGGCGTACGAGAAGGTGTACGCCGAGCCCGCCACCGGCACGGTGGACGCGAACTCCGCGTAGCAGAGCGCCGCGAGGGCGCAGACGATGCCCGCCGCCACGAAGGCGAGGGCGGTGGCGGGTCCGGCGTTGTTGCGGGCCGCGATGCCCGTGAGGACGAAGATGCCGGTGCCGATGATGACACCCACACCGAACACCGTCAGGTCCCAGGCGGAGAGCGACTTTCGGAGCGCGTGTTCCGGCTCCTCCGTGTCGCGGATGGACTGCTCCACCGTCTTGGTGCGGAAGGGGCTGTTCATATCCCTGCTCACCGACACACCTCCGAACAGGTGTCGACGCACGCGAACGGGCCGGGAGGCCCACTCCTCCAGAGTGATCTCCCGGCCCGTGACGTGCAACCGCGCGGCGATCTAGTCGCCGCCGACCGGCCTAGTCGACCGCGGCGGCCGGCTCGCTGTCGTAGCGCCCGTCCAGCTTCGCCACCAGGCCGGTGACCTGGCGCGCGATGTCCGGAGCGGTCAGCCCGATCTCGGCCATGACCTCCTTGCGGGTCGCGTGGTCGAGGAAGCGCTGCGGAATGCCGAAGTCGCGCAGCGGTACGTCGACGCCCGCGTCCCGCAGGGCCTGCGCGACGGCCGAGCCAACGCCGCCGGCGCGGCCGTTGTCCTCGACGGTGACGACCACGCGGTGGCGGTCCGCCAGGGGCGGCAGAGCCTCGTCCACCGGCTTGACCCAGCGCGGGTCGACGACGGTGCAGGAGATGCCCTGCTTGTCGAGCAGGTCGGCGATCTCCAGGCACATCGGGGCGAGCGCACCGACCGAGACGAGCAGTACGTCCGGACGGGTGACCTCGGCCGCCGGGGCGCGCAGCACGTCCATGCCGCCGATCCGGCCGACGGCCGGGACGGCCGGGCCGACGACGCCCTTGGAGAAGCGCACCACGGTCGGCGCGTCCTTGACCAGGACGGCCTCGTTGAGCTGGGCGCGCAGCTGCTCGGCGTCGCGCGGGGCGGCCAGCCGCAGGCCCGGGACGACCTGGAGGATGGACATGTCCCACATGCCGTTGTGGGAGGCGCCGTCGGTGCCGGTGACCCCGGCCCGGTCCAGGACGAAGGTGACCCCGCACTTGTGCAGGGCCACGTCCATCAGGACCTGGTCGAAGGCGCGGTTGAGGAAGGTGGCGTACACCGCGAAGACCGGGTGGGCGCCGCCGGTGGCCAGGCCCGCCGCCGAGGTGGCGCCGTGCTGCTCGGCGATGCCGACGTCGAAGATGCGGTCGGGGTAGGCGTCCGCGAACTTCTTCAGGCCGACGGGCTGGAGCATGGCCGCGGTGATCGCGACGATGTCCTTGCGCTCCTTGCCGAGCTTGACCATCTCGTCGGCGAAGACGGAGGTCCAGCTGGCGGCGTCGGTGCTGACCGGCAGCCCGGTGTCCGGGTGGATGACGCCGACCGCGTGGAAGCGGTCCGCCTCGTCCTGGACGGCCGGCTCGTAGCCCCGGCCCTTCTGGGTGAGGCAGTGCACGATGACCGGTCCGCTGAAGCGCTTGGCGCGCTGCAGGGCGGACTCCAGCGCCTCGATGTCGTGGCCGTCGATGGGGCCGATGTACTTCAGGCCCAGGTCCTCGAACATGCCCTGCGGGGCGATGAAGTCCTTGAGGCCCTTCTTCGCGCCGTGCAGGGTCTCGAAGAGCGGCTTCCCGACGACCGGGGTGCGCTCCAGGATCTCCTTGCCGCGGGCCAGGAAGCGCTCGTAGCCGTCCGTGGTGCGCAGGGTCGCCAGGTGGTTCGCGAGGCCGCCGATCGTGGGGCCGTACGAGCGCTCGTTGTCGTTGACGACGATGACCAGCGGGCGGTCCTTGGCGGCGGCGATGTTGTTCAGCGCCTCCCAGGCCATGCCGCCGGTCAGCGCGCCGTCGCCGATGACCGCGGCGACGTGGTGGTCCTCGCGGCCGAGTACCTCGTTGGCCTTGGCGATGCCGTCGGCCCAGCCGAGCACAGTGGAGGCGTGCGAGTTCTCGATCACGTCGTGGTCGGACTCGGCGCGCGAGGGGTAGCCGGACAGCCCGCCCTTGCTGCGCAGGCCCTCGAAGTCCTGGCGGCCCGTGAGCAGCTTGTGGACGTAGGCCTGGTGGCCGGTGTCGAAGAGGACCTTGTCCCTGGGCGAGTCGAAGACCCGGTGCAGGGCGATCGTCAGTTCGACCACCCCGAGGTTGGGGCCGAGGTGCCCGCCGGTCTTGGAGACGGCGTCGACGAGGAAGGACCTGATCTCGGCGGCGAGCTGGTCCAGCTCCTCCTGGCTGAGCCTGTCCAGATCGCGCGGTCCCTTGATGCGGGTCAGCAGCACCCGTGCCTCCTTGCAGTTGCTTGCTGGTCTGTCGAGTCTAATGTTCCGCTCGCGGAAGCGGTCATCGGGCCGTCCTGCCCGCGTCACACCTTTGTCATACATGGACACACCGGCACGACGTCACACCTCACATACGGGCGTATACCCGCACAGGCGTACGCGCATATGTACGCACTATGCACGCACGGATGCCCGGCGCCACACGAGGTGGCACCGGGCACGCGCTGTCGGAACGCGCCGACGGGTTGTCCGTCAGGCGCGTCCGGCCGTCTTCTGCGTCTTACGAGTGACCGAGTCGATCACCACGGTCGCCAGCAGTACCGCACCGGTGATCATGTACTGGATCGGAGTGGCGATGCCCTCCAAGGCCAGACCGTACTGGATCGAGATGATGACCATGACGCCGAGGAGGGCGTTCCAGGTCCGGCCCCGGCCGCCGAAGAGGCTGGTGCCGCCGATGACGGCCGCCGCGATCACGTTCATCAGCAGGTCGCCGGCGCCGGCGCTCTGATTGGCCGCCGCGATCTTGGATGCCCAGAACAGGCCGCCGATGGCGGCGAAGGTGCCGGAGATCGCGAAGACCGTGATCCGGATCCGGGTGACGTTGATGCCCGCGCGGCGGGAGGCCTCCACGCTGCCGCCGAGTGCGAAAACGTTTCGCCCGAAGGTCGTGCGGCGCAGCACGAAGTCCGTGACGACCAGGGCCAGCAGGAAGAGCACCACCGCGAGCGGCAGACCCTTGTACTGGTTGAAGACCACCGCGGGACCGAAGGTGAACACCGCGAGCAGGCCGGTGCGCAGCAGGATCTCGCCGAGCGGCCGGGAGGGCATCCCGGCGGCCTCGCGGCGCCGCGCGTCGAGGAAGCAGGCAAGGAAGTAGCCCGCGACCGCGAGTGCGGCCAGCCCGTAGGCGACGGCCACGTCCGAGAAGAAGTACGTGGTCAACTGGCCGACCACGCCTTCGGAGTCGATGTTGATCGTGCCGTTGCTGCCGAGGATCTGCAGCATCGCGCCCAGCCAGAACAGCAGGCCCGACAGGGTGACGGCGAAGGCCGGGGCGCCGATCTTGGCGAAGAAGAAGCCGTGGATGCAGCCGATCAGGGCACCGCCGGCGACGGCAGCCAGGATCGCCAGCCACTCGTTCACGCCGTGGGTGACGGCGAGGACGGCGACGATCGCGCCCGAGACGCCGCTGACCGAGCCGACCGAGAGGTCGATCTCGCCGAGCAGCAGCACGAAGATGATGCCGATGGCGATCATTCCGGTCGCGGTCATCGTGATCGCGATGTTGCTGAGGTTCTCCGGGGACAGGAAGTTCGAGTTCAGCCCCTGGAAGATGGACCAGATGATGATCAGACCGATGACGACCGGGAGGGAACCCAGGTCTCCGGCCTTCATCTTGCGCTTGAACTCGCCCACGTATCCGGCGAGGCCCTGCTCCCGGACGAGCAGGCGCGGGTCCACGGCCGGGATCGCGTCGTGCGCGGCAGCGGGGTTCACCGGGTCGATGTGCTCCTGCCCGCCGACGGGGCCGTTGCCCAGTGGGCCGGTGGCGGGGTTCTGGGTGCTCACTTGCCGGCCTCCGGGGTGCGGGCCGCCCGGCGGGTCACGGCGTTGTCCGTGGCTCCGGTGATGGCGGAGATGATCTCTTCCTGCGAGGTGTCGGCGACCTTGAAGACGCCGTTGTTGCGGCCCAGCCGCAGGACCGCCACCTTGTCGGCGACGGCCTTCACATCGGCCATGTTGTGGCTGATGAGGATGACGGCGTGGCCGCGCTCGCGCAGCCGCTCCACCAGGTCGAGCACCTGTGCGGTCTGCTCGACGCCGAGGGCGGCGGTGGGCTCGTCGAGGATGACGAGCTTCGGCTCGCCCAGCATGGAACGGGCGATCGCCACGGTCTGGCGCTGACCGCCGGAGAGCGAGGCGATGGGGATCCGGACACTGGGGATCCGGATGGACAGGGTGGTCAGGAGCTCGCGGGCGCGCCGCTCCATCTCCACCTCGTCGAGGATGCCGCGCTGCTTGAGCTCGCGGCCGAGGAAGAGGTTGCCGACGACGTCGATGTTGTCGCACAGCGCCAGGTCCTGATAGACCGTCGCGATGCCGAGGTTCTGGGCGTCGTGCGGCTTGCCGATGGAAACCTGGCGGCCCTCCCACTCGATGACTCCGTCGTCGATGGGGTGCACGCCGGCGATCGTCTTGACCAGCGTGGACTTGCCGGCGCCGTTGTCGCCGACCAGGGCGACCACCTCACCGGAGTGGATCTCGAGTTCTACGTCGGTCAGGGCCTGAACGGCGCCGAACCGCTTCGAGACCCCTCGCAACGCCAGCACGGGCGCAGCGGACACATGAACCATCTCCTTCGCCGCCTGACCGGCGGGGATGTCGTGCAAAAGAGCAGGAGCGGGGCGAACGGGGGAATGAGGGGTTGTCCGGCGCCCCGTGCATGGCGGGGGAGAAAGCGCGGAGCGCCGGACAGGCAGGGGGGTCGGCCTCCCCGCGAAGGGAAGGCGACGGGGGCCTACTTGAGGCCGAGGGTGGCGCAGGCGGCCGCGTACTTGTCGGTGCAGATCTCGTCGACCGTGTAGACGCCGTCCTTGACGACGGTGTCCTTGATGTTGTTCTTGGTGAGCGAGACGACCGGGATCAGCACGGACGCGACGCCCTTGGCGGTCGGGCTGTCGACCGTGGAGGTGCCGCCGGCCTTCTCGCCCTTGGCGAGGGCGACGGCCATCTTCGCGGCGGCCTCGGCCTCGGGGGCGTACGGCTTGTAGACGCTCATGAACTGCTCGCCCGCGACGATCCGCTGCACACCGGCGAGTTCGGCGTCCTGCCCGGTGACCGGGGGCAGCGGGGAGAGGCCGGCCGCCTTGAGGGCGGTGATGATGCCGCCGGCCATGCCGTCGTTGGCGGAGTAGACGCCGATGACCTTGTCCTTGCCGAGGGCCGAGAGCGCGCCCGCCATGTTGGTGTTGGCGTTCTCCGGCTTCCACTCGACGGTGTCGTACTCCTTGCCGATGTTCACCTTGCCGTCGAGGACGGAGTGCGCGCCCTTCTTGAACAGCGCGGCGTTCGGGTCGGTGACGGAACCGTTCATCATGACGATCTGGCCGTCCTTGGCCTTGTCGCCCAGCGCCTCCAGGAGCGCCTTGCCCTGGACCTTGCCGACCTCTTCGTTGTCGAAGGAGGTGTAGGCGTCGATCGGGCCCTCCGCCAGGCGGTCGTAGGCGACGACCGGGATGCCGGCGTCCTTGGCCTTCTTGACCGAGCCGGCGATGGCCTTGGAGTCCACGGCGTCGATGATGAGGACGTTCACCTTGTTGGTGATCATCGTGTCGACCTGGGAGTTCTGCGTGGTCGCGTCCTGCTTGGCGTTCGCGTAGACGACCTGGCCCTTGCCGCCGGTCAGTTCCTTGACCTGCTTCTCGATGAGCGGCTTGTCGAACTTCTCGTAGCGCGCGGTCTGGTTCTCGGGCAGGAGCAGACCGACCTTGATCGCGTCACCCGTCGCGGCTCCGGAGGACTCCTTGGTCCCGCCTCCGGCCTCCTTGGCGCTGCCACAGGCGGCGAGGGAGACGGCCATGGCGCCGGCGGCGACGGCTACAGCGGTTCTGCGCATACGCGTGTTCATTACTTGAACCTCCCTGACGAGGCCGCAACGCTGCGGCCGAGGTGGATGTGAGTCAACCCCGGCCGCGTTTTGCCGTCAAGGAGTGAATCCTTAACGAGATGACAACGGTGCCATCCGTTATCTACCTGAAGACAAGACGGCGGGAGCTCGCACTCCACTTCCATGGTCCGACAAAAGCGTCGAATCGCCCATCTCGCTGAGTACGAGGGCCAGCGCGCCCAGCACCTCGGCGCGGCCGCCCAGGGAGCCGGTCAGCACGGACAACTGCCGTGCGGCGCTCGGGATCGCGTACCTCCCCACTGATTCACGGATGGGGGCCAGAACGAGTTCACCGGCGTCGGCCAGCGAGCCGCCCAGCACCACCCGGCTGGGGTTCAGGAGGTTGCACAGGCTGGCCACGCCGCTGCCGACGTGACGGCCCACGTCCGTGATCACCCGGCGGCAGCCCGGGTCCCCCTCGCGGGCCAGCTCGACCACCCGCTCCATCGTCAACTCCGGTCCGTGCGTGCCCTGGAGGAGCGGCAGGACGTACCGCGCCGCGGCGAAGGTCTCCAGGCAGCCGCGGTTCCCGCAGCGGCAGACCGGGCCCGATTCGTCGAGCGTGATGTGCCCGATCTCGCCCGCCGTGCCCCCCGGTCCGCGGTAGATCTGCCCGTTGATCACCAGGCCGGCGCCCACGCCGCTGGCGACCTTGATGTAGGCCAGGTCCTTCACCCCCCGCCCGCTCCCCCATACGAGTTCGCCGAGCGCCCCGAGGTTCGCGTCGTTGTCCACGTACACCGGCACGCCGAGGCGGCGCGCGAGCTCCTCGCGGGGGTTGATGCCCGCCCAGCCCGGCAGGATCGCGGTCGAGCCCAGGGTCCCGGACTCCACGTCGATCGGACCGGGGACGCCGAGCCCGACGCCGATGACCTTCTCCAGGCCGACGCCTATGTCCGCGATCAGCCGCCCGACCAGCGATTCCGCCAGGTCGAAGCCGTCCGCCCACGAGGCGTCCACGTCCAGCGGCTCCGCCTTCTCGGCCAGCACCTGGTGGGCGAGGTTGCCCACCGCCACCCGCAGGTGGGTGTGGCCGAAGTCGACGCCGATGACGATGCCCGCGTCGCCGCTGAGCGAGACGCTGCGCGCCCGCCTGCCGCCGGCCGAGGTGTCGGTGACCTCGACGGTCCCGCCGTCCTTGAGTTCCCGGACGATGTTGGAGACCGTGGCCGCCGACAGTCCGGTGGTGCGGGCGATCTCCGCCTGCGTCAGCGAGCCCGAGAGCCGTACCGCCCGCACGACCCGTTCGAGGTTCGCGCGATGCAGCGAGGACTGCGATCCGGGAGTCTGCACGACTCATCCACTCCTGCCCATAAGCGACGGCCAGCGTCGCCCCCCGGCCGGGAACCGTCGCGGCTTGGCGCCCCGAGACCCCGGCGTCTCTCCAACTTGTGAACCTTAAGTCGAGCCTTTGCGCATCGGCACGTCAAGAGGCCGAGGCAGTACGAAACGGCCAGTACTGGCCAAAAGCGGGAGAGAAGTGACCCGTGTGATCGTGCTACGGTCGCTGAGGCGCCGGTCCTCTGCGGCCTTTCCGGCCGGACCGGGCGTCTTGGATGTATTGACGGAGCGACGCGAGGAGGTGTTCGGGATGAGTCCCGATCGAAGTCCTCGCAGTGCTCTCGTCCGCTGACCTGTCGGTCGGCTGACCTTTCCCTGAGTGCGCACGGCGGCGGAACACCGCTTCCCGTCGCGTTCCAGTATTCCTTCCGCACGCCCTGACCGTCCTGTCAGGCGTGTGTCATCCATGCCCACCGGTGCGCCCGCGGCCCACGAGGCCCCTGCGCGCCGACCCATGACCACTCCACGTGACCGCTCGGCTCCGCGCTGCCCGGACACCGTGGAGGGAGGTATTCGTCATGACCATGCTCACCCCGCGCACCCCGGCCAAGCTCGCACCGCCGGGCCGGACCCGCCGCGAGCGCAAGGCCGCCGAGCTGGAGTCCCGTACCCGGCTCGTCGGCGAGCGCCTCGCCGAGACCAGCGCCCGCCCCGCCGTCCGGGTCCTGCAGGACGTGGATTCGTCCCGGAACGGCCTCACCCACGCCGAGGCCGCGCTGCGCCTGGAGCGCCACGGCGCCAACGCCGTCGCCGAGGAGCGCGCGCCCCTGTGGTTCGTCCAGCTGGGGAAGGCGTTCTGGAACCCCTTCATCGGCGTCCTGCTCTTCCTGGCCGCCGTCATGTACTGGCAGGACCCCGAGGATCCGGGCGTCGTGATCCTCTCCGTGATGGTGGGGATCAGCGGACTGCTGCGGTTCTGGCAGGAGTACCGCTCGGGCCGGGCCGCCGACGCGCTGAAGAGGCTCGTCACCACCACCTGCGCGGTGCAGCGCCGGGCCGGCAGCGGCTCCGTGCCCACGACCGTCGAGGTCCCCATGGACCGGGTGGTCCCGGGCGACATCGTCAAGCTGGCCGCCGGCGACCTGATCCCGGCCGACCTGCGGCTCATCGGCTCCAAGGACCTGATGGTCGGCCAGGCCGCCCTGTCCGGCGAGTCCCTGCCCGTCGCCAAGGCCGACACCCGTACGGAGGACCTCGGCCAGCAGGAGACCACCGACCCGGTCGAGGCCGACAACCTCTGCCTGATGGGGACCTCGGTCACCTCCGGCACCGCCACCGGCGTGGTCGTGGCCACCGGCGCCGACACCTACTTCGGCTCGATGGCCGGCTCGCTCGTCGGCGAGCGCCCGCAGACCAACTTCGACAACGGCGTGCGCAAGGTCAGCTTCCTGCTGATCCGCTTCATGCTGGTCATGGTCCCGGTCGTCTTCATGGTCAACGGCCTGACCAAGGGCGACTGGGACGAGGCCTTCCTCTTCGGCATCGCCGTCGCGGTCGGTCTGACCCCCGAGATGCTGCCGATGGTCGTCTCCGCCAACCTGGCGCGCGGCGCGGTCGCCATGTCCAAGCGCAAGGTGGTCGTCAAGCGGCTCAACGCCATCCAGAACCTGGGCGCGATGGACGTGCTCTGCACGGACAAGACCGGCACCCTCACCGAGGACCGGATCGTCCTGGACCGCTACCTGGACGTGCACGGCGACGAGGACCACGAGGTCCTGGAGTACGGCTACCTCAACGCGCACTTCCAGACGGGCCTGCGGAACCTGATGGACCAGGCCGTCATCGACCGCGTGGACGAGGCCGAGGAGGTTGTCGTCGACGCACGGTTCTCGATGGTCGACGAGATCCCCTTCGACTTCGCCCGGCGCCGGATGTCGGTGGTCCTGAACCGCAACTCCCTCGTGGGCGGCCCCGACCGCGCCGAGCACGTCATGATCACCAAGGGGGCGGTCGAAGAGGTCCTGGACCTCTGCGCGCACATGACGGACCGCGGTGAGAAGGTCGAGCTGACCGAGCAGCTGCGCCGGCACGTCACCCGGATCGCCGAGGACAACAACCGGCAGGGCCTGCGGGTCCTGGCCGTCGCCACCCGCTCGATCCGGAGCCCCCGCGACACCTACACCGTCGCGGACGAGGACCAGCTGACCCTGATCGGCTTCCTCGCCTTCCTCGACCCGCCGAAGGCCGACGCCGCCCGGGCCCTGCAGGGGCTGGCCGACAAGGGCATCGCGGTGAAGGTGGTCACCGGCGACAACGACCTCGTGGCCGCCCGGGTCTGCGCCGACGTCGGCATCGAGGTCGGGCACGTGGTGCTCGGGGCCGAGACCGACGGGCTCGACGAGGCGCAGCTGCGCGCGCTGGCCGCCCGTACGACGGTCTTCGCCAAGGTCAACCCGGTCCAGAAGGCCCGGATCGTGCGGGCCCTGCAGGCCGACGGGCACACGGTCGGCTTCCTCGGCGACGGCATCAACGACGCGGCCGCGCTGCGCGACGCCGACGTCGGCATCTCCGTGGACACCGCCGTCGACATCGCCAAGGAGTCGGCGGACATCATCCTGCTGGAGAAGGACCTGACCGTCCTGGAGCAGGGCGTCGTCCAGGGCCGGACCACCTTCGGCAACACGATCAAGTACATCAAGATGACGGCGTCGTCGAACTTCGGCAATGTCTTCTCGGTGCTGGTGGCGAGCGCCTTCATCCCCTTCCAGCCGATGCTCGCGATCATGCTGCTGGTCCAGAACCTGGTCTACGACATCGCGCAGCTGGCGACCCCGTGGGACCGGATGGACGAGGAGTACCTGCGCAAGCCCCGCAACTGGGACGCCAAGGGCATCTTCCGCTTCATGGTGACCATCGGCCCCATCAGCTCGATCTTCGACATCGCGATGTTCCTGATCATGTGGAACGTCTTCGCCGCCAACAGCGAGGCGAGCCAGTCGCTCTTCCAGTCCGGCTGGTTCATCGAGGGCCTGCTGTCGCAGACCCTGATCGTCCACATGATCCGTACCCGGAAGATCCCGTTCATCCAGTCCCGCGCCTCCTGGCCGGTGATGGTGATGACCGTCCTCGCGGTGCTGACCGGGCTCTGGCTGCCCTTCTCCCCGCTGGCCTCCTCGCTGGGCTTCGTGGCCCTGCCGGCGAGCTACTTCCCGTGGCTGATCGGTGTGCTCCTCGCCTACTGCACGCTGACCCAGCTCGTGAAGACCTGGTACATCCGCACCTTCAAGACCTGGCTGTAAGAGGGGGCCGAGCCGATGGCGAACGCCTAGTGCTGTGACCCGGTGAACCTTGCCGGTCACAGCACTAGCAGGGGTGCCGGCGGTGGTCAAGCCACGGGTTTCCGGGACGTGCCCCCGGGCACGGGACGGGGCGCACTGGAAGGGTGGATTCCCGATTCCCCCACCCGAGGAGGACCGTCATGACCCGTACCCCGAAGACGCCCCGTTTCACCCTGCTGGCCGCCTCGGTCGCAGCGGGCGCCGCGGCCGTCCTGTTCCCGGCGGCCGCGGGTGCCGCCCCGTTCCCCGCGACGGCATTCGCCGCCTCCCCCGCGACGGTGGCGGCGGACGGCGCCGACGGGAACGGCAGCTCCGCCGTGGGGCGCGGCACCGCCCTGCCCGACGGCCCCGGCAGCGTGATCGACGAGGACCCGCCCGAGAACCGGCGACCGAAGCCGTGGTGGGCACCCGGCCCGTGGTGGGAACACCACCGCAACCAGCAGTGGCAGTGTGTCGCCGCCCCGTGCGAGCCCCCGGGCAGCCCCGCCGGCTCCGACCCGGACGTCGGCGGGGGCGCGCCGGTCACCTCCTGACGGTGTCCGTCACTTCAACGTGGCCGAGGTCAGGCCCGCCTGGATCTGGCGCTGGAAGGAGAGGTAGACCGCCAGCATGGGGATGATCGCGATGGTGGCGCCGGCGAACAGCACCGGCAGGTCCGTCTCGTAGCCCATCTGGTACTGGAGCTGGATGAGGCCCTGGGTGAGCATGTAGCGCTCGGGGTCCGCGCTGGTCTGGGGCTGCATCAGCACCGCGGGCAGGATGTACTGGTTCCACTGGCCCAGGACGTTGAAGATCCCGACGCTGATCAGGCCGGGCTTGGCCATCGGCAGCATCACCTGGAAGAAGATCCGGGTGTCGGAGGCCCCGTCGATGACCGCCGCCTCGTGGATCGCCGTCGGCAGCGTCCGGAAGAAGGAGTGCATGAAGAAGACGGTGAAGGGCATCGAGTAGGCGACGTACACCAGGATCAGACCCTGGTAGGTGTTGAGCATGTCGAACCGCTTGACCATGAAGAAGAGCGGTACGAGCGCCAGGAACACCGGGAACATCGCCCCGCTGACGAAGAAGTAGTAGATGACCCGGTTCCCCCGGAAGGGGTAGCGCGCCAGCACGTAGGCGGCCATCGAGCCGAACAGCATCGTCAGCGGTACCGAGAACACCAGCACGATGAGGGTGTGCGCGAAGTAGCCGCCGATGCCCTTGTTCCAGGCCCGGCCGAAGGCGTCGAAGTTCCAGTTCGAGGGCCAGCTCAGGGCCGAGCCGCCGATCTGCGCGTCGGTCTTGAAGGACCCGAGCGCGAGCCAGATGAGCGGCAGCACGATCATTATCGCCCAGAGGACGAGGAAGCCGTGCGAGAAGACGTTGAGGACCACGCCCTCGGAGCGGCGTCCGCCCCGCTCCCCTGTCCGTCCGGCTCCGCCGGACCGCTCCGCGGACGCTTCGCCCGGAGCCTTGATCACTGTGGTCATGATGGTCTCCCGCTCAGAACTCGATGCGCTCGCGGCGGGTGGCGCGCAGCGTGATGACGGACAGGATCATGGTCAGGACGAGCATGACCACTCCCATGGCGCAGGCGTAGCCGCTCTTGCCGAAGTAGAGGAAGTTGCGCATCAGCACCGTCGACATGACCTCGCTGTGGTGGTCGGGTCCGCCGCCGAACTGGCCCGAGGTCATGGTCGACACGAGGACGAACATGTCCATCGCGGCGATGCCCAGGTAGACCGCGGAGGTCTGCACAGAGTCCCACAGCAGGGGCAGCGTGACCCTGAAGAAGGTCTGGGCGCGCCCGGCGCCGTCGAGCAGCGCGGCCTCGTAGATGTCCTTCGGTACGGACTGCATGGCCGCGGAGAAGAGGACGAGGTAGAAGCCGACGCCGTGCCAGACGACGACGAACAGCAGGCACCAGAGGACGAAGTTCGGCTCGTTGAGCCATTCGACCGGGTGTTGCGCGTCGATCAGGCCCAGCTTGGTGAGGAAGCCGTTGAGCAGGCCGCCCTCGTCGCTCCGGTAGATCGCGCCGAAGAGCACGGCGAGGATGGCGAGGGAGAGGACCTGCGGGAAGAAGTAGACGATCTTGTAGAAGCGTGATCCGCCGACGCCCTGGACCCCGCCCGCCCCGCTGCGCCCTCCCGCGTTCACCATGAAGGCGAAGAAGAGGGCGAGCAGGATGGTGATCACCGGGACGAACACCACGAGCAGCAGGTTGTGCCAGAGCGCGCCGAGGAAGACCTCGTCATCCAGCAGGGTCGAGTAGTTCGCCAGGCCGACGAAGTCGAACGTCGGTGACTGCCCGGACCAGTTGGTGAAGGAGTAGCCGAACGTCTGTACGTACGGCCAGATGACGAAGGTCAGGTACAGCGCGAGGGGTGCGAAGAGGAAGGCGGCGATGAAACCGCCCTTCCCCCTCCCCTGGGCTACGTGGCTCATGGTGTCCGTCCCTGCGGTGGTCAGCTGCGCTTGTTGTTCTTGGCGTTCGGGTCCTTGGCCGCCTTGTCTACCGCAGCCTGGGCCCGCTTGATCCATTCCTTCGGCTGGATCCGCTGGGCCATCAGCTCATTGGACGCGTTCTCGATCTCCGTGCCCATTTCGCTGTACCACTCGGTGTACAGGTAGTTGAAGGTGTTGGCGCCCGCCGCCTTCACCGCCTCGACCGCCGACTGGGTGCCCGGCCGCAGCTTGACGTTCGGGTCCACGCCGTCCTTGACGACGGTGAGCGAGTTCGCCTGCTGGGCGAAGATGGTGGACCACTCGCGGGAGAGCATCGAGCGGAGGAACTCCAGGCCGCCGGCCTTGTTCGCGGCCTTCTCCGGGACGATGAAGGCCTCGCCCGCGCCGGCCCGGATGGCCTCCAGGGGCAGCTTGCTGTCGGCGAGCAGCGGCACCGGCAGGAACTTCATGTCGAAGTCCTCCGGGGTCTGCTTGAGCTGCTCGTTCTCGAGCCAGGATCCGGAGGGGATGAAGACGGCCTTGTACTGGTTCCAGGCGGTCTGGGACTCCGTGTGGGTGAGGCCGTTGGTGCCCGGCATCAGGAGGCCCTTCTCGACGACCTCGTAGACCGCCTCGACGGCGGCGAGGGCCGCCGGGTTGCCCTCGAAGGCGTTCTTCTCCAGGTTGTCGATCGCCTTCATGGCCTCCAGACCGCCCTTCTTGGCGATCAGGTCCATGATGACGACGTTGATGTAGTACGGGTACTTGCCCTGGTGGGCGACGCCGCCGATGCCGGCTTCCTTGGCCTTGGTGCAGATGGCCAGGAACTCGTCCCAGGTCTTGGGCGCCGTCCAGCCCTTCTCCTTGAAGAGCTTGCCGGAGTACCAGAAGCCCCAGACGGTGTACACGTAGTTCAGCGCGACGAACTTGCCGCCCTGGGTGCCCTGTTCGACGGTGCCGGCGATGAGGGTGTCGCGGACCTTCTTGGACGGGTCATCGAGCGACGGCGCATCGAGCACCGCGCTGAGGTCGGCGAGCTGGCCGCCCTTGGCGAGCACGTCCAGCTTGATCATCTGGGCGCCCGCGTCGTCGACGACGTCCGGCGGGTTGCCGCCGTTGAAGCGGGGCTGGAGCTTGGCGGTGATCTCCTGGGTGCCGAGGTGGGAGCTGGTGGTGCCCCACTTCTTGTCGAAGGCGGCCTCCCAGGCCTTGGCGTAGTCGTCGCCGAACCCGCCCTTGAAGACGACCACGTCCAGCTTGCTGCCCTTGGCCAGGCCGAAGGGGTTCTCCTTGGAGACGACACCCTTGTCCGGGCCCTTCGTGGACTCCTCGCCGCCGGAGGCGCAGGCGGACAGGAAGCTCATCGTCGGCACCGTGATAAGTCCGAGTGCTACGGAGCGCTTGATCAGGTCGCGGCGCCCGAGGCCTTCACCCGTGGATCCCATGCTCATGTCCTCGCCTTCGTCTGAAGTATGAAGGAGGCCGGGAGTCGCGGCAGTTGCCGTGCATGCGGGCATCGCCGCAGGTCCCCGCCCATCCCCCCGGTCCGGGCCGCTCGTCGCGCGGTGGTCCGGACGGGCACAGGTATAGTCCACTTCCGCTCGTGTGAGCAAGATCATGCACACGGATGGCCGTCGGCTTTTCCGAGTTGAGACCTGTCCGTCATCTGGACCGGCCCCCGGAAAGCCGGAAGGGCCGTACCCCCTCGGCGGGGATACGGCCCTTTTGGTACCGGTCTGTGCGGCGGCGCCGGCCGCTGCCGTGCTTAGCCGCGGATGAGGTTGCGGAGCACGTACTGCATGATGCCGCCGTTGCGGTAGTAGTCCGCCTCACCGGGGGTGTCGATGCGGACGACCGCGTCGAAGGAGACACCGGTGTCGGTGGTCACCTTGACCGTGCGCGGGGTGGTGCCGTTGTTCAGCTCCTCCACACCGGTGAAGGAGAAGGTCTCCTCGCCGGTGAGGCCGAGGGAGGCCGCGGTGGCGCCCTCGGGGAACTGCAGGGGCAGGACGCCCATGCCGATCAGGTTGGAGCGGTGGATGCGCTCGTAGGACTCGGCGATGACGGCCTTGACGCCGAGCAGCGCGGTGCCCTTGGCCGCCCAGTCGCGGGACGAGCCGGAGCCGTACTCCTTGCCCGCCAGGATGACCAGCGGGATGCCGGCGGCCTGGTAGTTCTGCGAGGCGTCGTAGATGAAGGAGACCGGCGCGCCGTCGACGGTGAAGTCGCGGGTGAAGCCGCCCTCGGTGCCCGGCGCGATCTGGTTGCGCAGGCGGATGTTGGCGAACGTACCGCGGATCATGACCTCGTGGTTGCCGCGGCGGGAACCGTACGAGTTGAAGTCGCGGCGCTCGACGCCGTGCTCGGTGAGGTACTTGCCGGCCGGGGTGTCGGCCTTGATCGCACCGGCCGGGGAGATGTGGTCGGTGGTGACCGAGTCGCCCAGCTTCGCCAGCACGCGCGCGCCGGCGATGTCGGAGACCGGGGTGGTCTCCATCGTCATGCCCTCGAAGTAAGGGGGCTTGCGGACGTAGGTGGACTGCGGGTCCCACTCGAAGGTGTTGCCGGTCGGGATCGACAGCGCCTGCCACTGGGCGTCGCCCGCGAAGACGTCCTGGTAGGACTTGCTGAACATGTCCTCGCCGATGGCGTTCGCCACGACGTCGTTGACCTCGGCCTCGGAGGGCCAGATGTCCTTGAGGAAGACCGGGTTGCCCTCGGTGTCGACGCCGATGGCCTCGGTGGTGATGTCCACCTTCATGGAGCCCGCGATGGCGTACGCGACGACCAGCGGCGGGGAGGCCAGGTAGTTCATCTTGACGTCGGGGTTGATGCGGCCCTCGAAGTTGCGGTTGCCGGAGAGCACCGAGGTGACCGCGAGGTCGTGCTCGTTGATCGCCTTCGAGATCTCCTCGTCCAGCGGACCGGAGTTGCCGATGCAGGTGGTGCAGCCGTACCCGACGAGGTTGAAGCCCATCTTGTCGAGGTACGGGGTCAGGCCGGCCTTGTCGAAGTAGTCGGTGACGACCTTCGAGCCCGGGGCCAGGGTGGTCTTGACCCACGGCTTGCGGGACAGGCCCTTCTCGACCGCCTTCTTGGCCACGAGCGCCGCGGCGACCATGACGTAGGGGTTCGAGGTGTTGGTGCAGGAGGTGATCGCGGCGACGGTGACGGCGCCGTGGTCGATCTCGAAGGAGGTGCCGTCGGCCAGGGTGACCAGGGTCGGGCGGGTCGGCACGCCGTCGACGGTGGCCGGGGAGTCGGAGGCCGGGAAGGACTCCTTGCCCGCCTCGTCGTCGTCCTCGACGTAGTTGCGCACGTCGAGGGCGAACTGCTGGGAGGCGTTGGCGAGGACGATGCGGTCCTGCGGGCGCTTCGGGCCGGCGATGGAGGGGACGACCGTGGAGAGGTCGAGCTCCAGCTTCTCGGAGAAGTCCGGCTCGGCGGCCGGGTCCAGCCACAGGCCCTGCTCCTTGGCGTACGCCTCGACGAGCGCGACCTGCTGGGCGTCGCGGCCGGTCAGGCGCAGGTACTTCAGCGTCTCGTCGTCGATCGGGAAGATCGCGGCGGTGGAGCCGAACTCCGGCGACATGTTGCCGATGGTGGCGCGGTTCGCGAGGGAGGTGGCGGCGACGCCCTCACCGTAGAACTCGACGAACTTGCCGACGACACCGTGCTTGCGCAGCATCTCGGTGATGGTGAGCACCAGGTCGGTGGCGGTGGTGCCGGTCGGCAGCTCGCCGGTCAGCTTGAAGCCCACGACGCGCGGGATCAGCATGGAGACCGGCTGGCCGAGCATCGCGGCCTCGGCCTCGATGCCGCCGACGCCCCAGCCCAGCACGCCGAGGCCGTTGACCATGGTGGTGTGCGAGTCGGTGCCGACGAGGGTGTCGGGGTACGCCTGGCCGTTACGGACCATGACGGTGCGGGCCAGGTGCTCGATGTTGACCTGGTGGACGATGCCGGTGCCCGGGGGGACGACCTTGAAGTCGTCGAAGGCGGTCTGGCCCCAGCGCAGGAACTGGTAGCGCTCCTTGTTGCGGCCGTACTCCAGCTCGACGTTCTGCGCGAAGGCGTCCTTCGTGCCGAACTTGTCGGCGATGACCGAGTGGTCGATGACCATCTCGGCGGGCGAGAGCGGGTTGATCTTCGCCGGGTCGCCGCCGAGGGCCTTCACGGCCTCGCGCATGGTGGCGAGGTCCACGACGCAGGGAACGCCGGTGAAGTCCTGCATGATCACGCGGGCCGGCGTGAACTGGATCTCCTCGCTGGGCTGGGCCTGGGAGTCCCAGTTGCCGAGCGACCGGATGTGGTCGGCGGTGATGTTCGCGCCGTCCTCGGTACGGAGCAGGTTCTCCAGCAGGACCTTCAGGCTGTAGGGAAGGCGCGCGGCGCCCTCGACCTTGTCCAGCCGGAAGATCTCGTACGACTCGTCGCCCACCTGCAGCGTGCTGCGGGCGTCGAAGCTGTTCGCCGACACGACAGTCTCCTTCATGCATGAATTCGCGCGTAATTACCGCATCCTGCCGCCACGCCCCTTGGCCAATCCGCTAAGGTAAGGCTAAGTTAGGTAACCCTTACCAGCGGGGGCGGCTGCGGTTCGCCTTCGGCAGATATCTCGATGTCGAGATAACTCTAGTACATGTCCGGGGTCAGGGACGAGGCGCGCACCCTCAGGCCCGCCGGGGCGGTCAGCCGACCGGTCGCTTCCGCTTGCCCCGATTCCACCAGCCGCGCAGACCAGGAAGAGGTCCCGGGGCGTACGGAGCCCATCGCGCGCGGCGGCGGCCGGCACCTGGCGGCCGCCCGGATCGTAAAGCGTGTACACGGCGTCGGGGCGGCCGGGCGCGGCGAAGGCCCGGCCGAAGGCCCGCCCTTCCGCGTCCTCGGGAGACGCGCGCGATGCCGGCGACGGTGGGTCCGGGTCCTGGTCCTGGCACGCGGGCCATCGTACGGATTTCGTCGTCCGGGGTGGGTCATGACGTCCTCGCCGAAACCGGCAGCGCCGCGGCGGAGCCGGACCGCCGGCCGGCCGTGGAGGACTGGAACCCGGTCGGGCTGCTGCCGAAGGGGACCGTCCCGCACCACGCGGTGCTGGACGTGCTGCCGACCCGCCGCCCGATCGCCCTGGTCGGCCGGCGCGAACTGGAGCTCTACCGGGCCCTGGCGGATGCGGGGAAGCCGCCGCATCAGCGGAACCGGGGTGCGGATGACCCTGGTGGGCGCCCGCGTGGTGCACGACGCGGAGTCCCCGGCGGGCCGGGCGGCTTCGGCCCGGGCGGCCCGCGCGGGCTCGGGCCCGCGCCCGGCCTCGTACGCGGCGGTGCACGGTGGCCGCCACCGCGCGTGCGGGTGCGGCGGGAGCGCCGGGGCCCGACGCGTTCGTGTCCGGGGCCCGGCCGGGCCCCGGACACGCCCACCCGCCCCCGTCCAGCCGAACCGCAACTCGCCGGGCAGCACGCCACCAACCACCCCACCATGGGACCTGACGGCCAATAACACCCAAATGCCACACCCCCCGCGATCAACATCTCATATCTGAGATACGGTGCACCCATGGCAGACGACTACCTCGTACGCATCGGCAAGCTCATCCGTGACGCCCGGCAGCACCGGGGCTGGACGCAGAGTCAGCTCGCCGACGCCCTCGGCACCAGCCAGAGCGCCGTGAACCGGATCGAGCGCGGCAACCAGAACATCAGCCTTGAGATGATCGCCCGGATCGGCGAGGCACTCGACAGCGAAATCGTCTCCCTGGGCTATGCCGGCCCGATGCACCTGCGCGTGGTCGGCCGCCGCCGCCTGTCCGGCGCCATCGACGTCAAGACGAGCAAGAACGCCTGCGTCGCCCTGCTCTGCGCCTCCCTGCTCAACAAGGGTCGTACGGTGCTCCGCCGCGTGGCCCGCATCGAGGAGGTCTACCGCCTCCTGGAGGTCCTGAACTCCATCGGCGTCCGCACCCGCTGGATCAACGACGGCGTGGATCTGGAACTGGTCCCGCCGGCCCGCCTCGACATGGACGCGATCGACGCGGACGCGGCCGTCCGCACCCGCAGCATCATCATGTTCCTGGGCCCGCTGCTCCACCGCATGGACAACTTCCGCCTGCCCTACGCCGGCGGCTGCGACCTCGGCACCCGCACCATCGAGCCGCACATGATCGCCCTGCGCCGCTTCGGCCTGGACATCACCGCGACCGAGGGCATCTACCACGCACAGGTCGAGCCCGGCGTCTCGCCCGGCCGCCCGATCGTGCTGACCGAGCGCGGGGACACGGTCACCGAGAACGCGCTGCTGGCCGCCGCGCGCCACGACGGCGTCACCGTCATCCGCAACGCCTCCTCCAACTACATGGTCCAGGACCTGTGCTTCTTCCTGGAGGCGCTGGGGGTGAAGGTCGAGGGCATCGGCACCACCACCCTCACCGTCCACGGCATCCCGAACATCGACGTGGACGTGGACTACTCCCCCTCCGAGGACCCGGTCGAGGCGATGAGCCTCCTGGCCGCCGCCGTGGTCACGGAATCCGAACTGACCATCCGCCGGGTCCCGATCGAGTTCATGGAGATCGAGCTCGCGGTCCTGGAGGAGATGGGCCTCGACCACGACCGCTCGGCGGAGTACACGGCGGACAACGGCCGCACCCGCCTGGTCGACCTGACGGTCCGCCCGTCGAAGCTCGAAGCCCCGATCGACAAGATCCACCCGATGCCGTTCCCCGGGCTGAACATCGACAACGTCCCGTTCTTCGCGGCCATCGCCGCCGTGGCACAGGGCCAGACCCTCATCCACGACTGGGTGTACGACAACCGCGCCATCTACCTCACCGACCTGAACCGCCTCGGCGGCCGCCTCCAACTCCTGGACCCCCACCGCGTCCTGGTCGAGGGCCCCACCCGCTGGCGCGCGGCGGAAATGATGTGCCCGCCGGCCCTGCGCCCGGCGGTGGTCGTCCTCCTGGCGATGATGGCGGCCGAGGGCACCTCGGTGCTCCGCAACGTCTACGTGATCAACCGCGGCTACGAGGAACTGGCCGAGCGCCTCAACTCGGTGGGCGCCCAGATCGAGATCTTCAGGGACATCTAGGGACATCCAGGGATCGCGACACCGCCGACTCCTTCACCGAGCACGCGGGCATCGTCGCCGACGCGGCCGGCACCGTCCTGCAGCGCAACCGGATCGTCGGCAACCAGGTCGGGATCTACGTGGCCGGCACGGGGCTCGACATCGGCCACAACGACATCCAGCAGAGCTCGTACGTCGGAATGGCCCTCCAGGACGGTTCGTTCACGATCCGCAAGGACCGGATCAGGGGCGGGGTCCACGGCGTCGCGGTCATCGCAACAGAGGTCGACACGAACGCGGTCCTCGAAGGCGTGAAGATCACGCAGACCTCGGGCGTGCCGGTACAGACCTTCGAGTGCTGCGGGTTCACCGCCACGGCGACCGTGAACCCGTAACCGCCGAACGCGTCAGTCGCACACCGTCTCGTACGTGTAGGCGTTCCCGTAGCCGTGCCCGTACGGGACCTGCACCGTGCGGCAGCGGGGCTGTCGGGGCGCCGGGGGCCGCTGCTGCGGATACCGGACGGTGGGCGTCGGCGGCGGCGCCGGTGACCGGCGGGCCGTCTCCGCCGGGCACATGGCGCCGGTGACCCCGCAGGGGACCATCTCCGGTGCGTCGCCGGTGTCGACCGCGAGCGCCGCGATCCCGGCGACCGCCAGGCCCACGGCAAGGCCGACCAGCGCCGACCGTACGGAGGGCCCGGCGGTCGGACGTCGCCCCGCTGTCGGCGGATGGGCGGGAGGTGGCGGCATCTCCCCGTGCACCCGCTCCGATGGGGGGTCGTCAGGGAGTGTCTGGTGGTGCATGAACGGATCCTTCGCCGCCTGATGTCCGAGACGATCGCGGTAGTGGATCAAGCGGGGTGATGACGTATCAATCATGACAGGTCAGAGGGCATTTTCGTAGGACGAACGGCATAGTCGTTTGCCCTGGTGCGACCCCCTCTGCGGCTTTCAGAATCAGCGTCATGAATCACACGGCGCACATCAGTCACCACGAGGTCCTGCGAGCCCGGGTCGCCCTCCTCGGGTCCGGAACACTGCCCATCCGCCAACAGGTCGCCGCCTACCGCACCCTCGTCCAGGTCAGTCCGCTCGCCTACCTGCCGCTGCTGACGGAGGCTCTGTTCGAGTACAGCCGCATCGAGTTCGCCCACCGGCCCCGCATAGCGCTGGCCCTGCGGGCCGAGTCCGTCGCCGCCGCGCGCCGGATGTGCGCGCTGGAAGCCGGCCGGGAGGGGCTGCTCGTGACCGCGCTGGTCAACTACCGGGAGCAGTTGGAGCTCATGGGCCGGCAGGCCGAACTCGCCGCCGTGGACGCGGAGATAGCCCGCAGCGGGTCCAACGGGACGCACTGACCGGTCCGGTGGTGATTCGGCCACCCGGGGGATCCCACATGGCAGCGGGTCCCCCGGGAACGGCACAATCGGGCCGACGGTACGGAACGAGGGGGCGACCATGGCAGTGGATGCGAAGGCGGAAGCCGGCGGGGAGATCCCCCTGCTCGCGGGGGCGCCCGTCGTCGGGTCGCTGTTCGACCTGAAGGGCGACACGCTCGCCACCTACCTGCGGGCCCAGCGGCAACACGGCGACGTCGTGCGGATCTCCGTCGGCCCGCCCGGCCTGCGCGCCGAGTTGCACTGCCTGTTCTCGGCGGAGGGCGCCCAGCAGGTGCTCGCCGGCCAGTCGGCCAACTTCCGCAAGGACAACCCCTTTTACCAGGAGATCCGGGACTCCTTCGGCAACGGGCTGCTGACCAGCCAGGACGAGGACTACCTGCGCCAGCGCCGGCTCATCCAGCCGCTGTTCACCAAGCGGCGGGTGGACGGTTACGCCAGGGCCGTGGCCGCCGAGACCGCGTCGGTCATAACGGCGTGGCAGGGGGCCGCGGACGGGGTCGTCGACGTGTCCGACGAGATGACGCACTTCGCCCTGCGCGCCGTCGCCCGGATCCTCTTCGGTACCGACGTCGAGGCCGCGGTCGACGTCGTGGCCCGGTGCGTTCCGGTCCTCACCGATTACGTGCTCCGCCGCGGCTACTCCCCCGTCAACATCCCGCGCACCTGGCCCACCCCGAACAACCGGCGGGCGGCCGCGGCGCTGGACGAGCTGTACGGGGTCTGCGACGAGATCATCGCCGTGCGGCGGCGGACGGCGGACTCCGGGGAAGGCGGCGAGGGGGAGGACCTGCTGAGCCTGCTCGCCGGTGCCAGGAGCTCGGACGACGGGGAGTTCGACGCCTCCGAGCTGCGCGACCAGGTGCTGATCTTCCTGCTCGCCGGGCACGAGACGACCGCCACCTCCCTCTGCTTCGCGCTCCACCTGCTGGCCCGCCACCCCGAGCAGCAGCGGCGGGCCCGCGAGGAGATCACCCGGGTGCTCGGCGACCGCACGCCCGAGGCGGCCGACATGGACCGGCTCCCGTACCTCACCCAGGTACTCAAGGAGGCCATGCGGCTGTACCCGGCGGCCCCGGTCATCGGCCGCAACGCCGTCGCCGCCTTCGAGTCCGGCGGGTACACGATTCCGGCCGGCGCGAGCGTGATACTGGCGCCGTGGGTGACGCACCGCCACCCGGACTACTGGGCGGATCCGGAGCGCTTCGACCCCGACCGGTTCACCCCGGAGGCGGAGGCGGCGCGCCCGCGCTACGCCTGGTTCCCCTTCGGGGGCGGTCCGCGGGCCTGCATCGGGCAGCACTTCTCGATGCTGGAGTCGGTGATCGCGCTGGCCATGATCCTGCGGGCCTACGAGTTCGAGGCCGTGGACACCTCCGTCCCGGTCAGCACCGGGATCACCCTGCTGACGCAGGGGCCGACGCGCTGCCGGGTCAGGAGCTTGGAAGGCTGAGGGCCGCCCGGCCATCATGGCCGGATGGATGAGGTGATTGAGGAGATTCCAGGTCGTTTGTCCACGTACGTACGGAGACCCGCGCGGGCCCTGCTGCCCGGTTCCCCGGCCCGGGCGCCACTGCCGCGCCGGATCGGCGACTTCTTCCTCATCCGCTTCCTGAAGGCGCTGCCCGACGACCTCGCCGACGCGGTGGCCGCGCTCCTCGATCCCTTCGAACGGGCCGCCCGGCTGATCGGGCGGCTCCTGCACGGCCCGGCCCTGCGCGGCGGCTGGGGCAGCGAGGCCGGGCGCCTCGCCCTGGCCCTGCACGGCTTCCACTGGACGCGCTGGCACACCGAGACGCGGGGCCCGCGCGGCACCTTCGCCGCGACCCCGGGCAGGATCACCGCCCGGCCGCCGTGGGGCCGCGGGGACCCGGCCCGGGAGAGCCGCACCGCGGGCTGCGCGCTGCGTCCGGTACCGCCGCTGCGGCGCCGGCCGACGCGGGTGGACCTGGCCTTCGCGGACGGGTCCTGGCTGTCGCTGCGGATGAACACGCGGGCCGACGCCGCCCGGCTGCGGGCGCTCGTCCAGCCGCACGACCCGTAGCGGCCCTAGACCTTCGTCTGCGTGTGGTTGCCCTGGAGCCGTTCGAGGTCCGAGGGGCGGACCTGGATGACGAGCAGCGCGATCAACGCGCCGACCAGGGTGAACAGGGCCGCCACCACGAACGCCGCGCTGATGCCCGAGGTGAGCACCTGGTCGCTCCACGGCTTCGGGTACTGCCCGGTGCGCTTGAAGTAGGCCAGCTGTTCGGGGCTGGCGGTGCGCAGGAAGCCCGGCGCCTGGTCCTTGGCCTCGTTGCGGCTGGCCGTGCCGAAGACCGTCACCAGGATCGACAGGCCGAGCGAACCGCCAATCTGCTGCATCGAGTTGAGCAGTCCGGATGCCGCTCCCGACTCCCGGTCGGGGACGTTGGACAGGGCCATCAGCGTCAGCGAGACGAACTGCAGACCCATACCGAGGCCGAAGATCAGCAGCGGGCCGAGGATGCTGCCCAGGTACGTCGAATGGATGTCGGTCTGCGTCAGCCAGGCGAGGCCCGCCGCCGAGCACAGCGCGCCGGCGACCATGAAGGGTTTGGGCCCGAACTTGGGCAGCAGCTGCGAGGTGATGCCGGCGCCCACCGCGACGACCGCGCTCACCGGCAGGAAGGCGAGGCCGGCCTGGAGCGGGCTGAAGCCGAGCACGATCTGCACGAAGAGCGTGAGGAAGAAGAACATGCCGAAGATCGCACAGGCGAGCATCAGCATGATCCCGTAGGTCCCGGCCCGGTTGCGGTCGGCGAACATGTGCAGCGGGGTGATCGGCTGCGGCGAGCGGCGCTCGTTGAGGAAGAACAGGGTCAGCAGGACCACGGCGGCGCCGAAGGAGCCGAGCGTGAAGGGGTCGCGCCAGCCTTCCTGGGAGGCTCGGATGAAGCCGTACACAAGCGCGACCATGCCTGCGGTGGACAGCAGCGCTCCGGCGAGGTCGAAGTGCCCGGGGTGGCGTTCGGACTCGCGGATCACCTTCCTGGCCAGCACGGCGATGAGGACGGCGATCGGGACGTTGACGAAGAACACCCAGCGCCAGTTGAGCCATTCGACGAGGATGCCGCCCGCGAGCAGGCCGATCGCGCCGCCGGCCGCCGAGACTCCCGCGAAGACGCCGAAGGCGCGGTTGCGCGCGGGTCCTTCGCGGAAGGTGGTGGTGATCAGTGCGAGGGAGGTCGGCGAGGCGATGGCTCCACCGACGCCCTGGAGGGCCCGGGCGGCCATCAACTGGCCCTCGTTCTGCGCCAGTCCGCCGAGCAGGGAGGCGAGGCCGAAGATCAGGACGCCGAAGATGAAGACGCGTTTGCGGCCGAGGATGTCGCCCGCCCGGCCGCCGAGGAGCAGCAGACCGCCGAAGGCGAGGGTGTAGGCGTTGACGACCCAGGAAAGGCTCTCGGTGGAGAAGTCGAGCGCGGTCTGGATGTGCGGCAGCGCGATGTTCACGATGGTGATGTCGAGGACCACCATGAGCTGGCAGGAGGCGATGACGAACAGCGCGAGACCGTTCCCGCTTCCTCGGACCTTGCCGTCGGTCCCGTTGGTGTTCGGCGATGTGTTCGCGTCCACCTTTTCGACGCTAAGCCCGCTCCCACGGGGTCACCACTCGAACGGCCTAGTGCCACACCCTACGGATAGTGCCATTTCACATGTCACACTGCTGATATGGATGACTTCCTCAGGCTCTCCGCCGACACGGCCCGGTTCACCCACGGAGCCCCGCGCGCCTTCTCCTTCGGGGACGGCGGCCGGCTGCTCTGGTTCCTCCGGTCCGACGGCCCCACCGACGCCCTGGACAGCCTCTGGGTACTCGACACCGCCACCGGCACCGAAACCCGGCTTGCCGACCCCCGCGAGCTGTGCCCCGAGCCGGGCCCCGCCGCGGGCCGCCTGCCCGCCGCCGAGCGCCGGCTGCGCGAGCGCATCCGGCTCGTCGCCGCAGGCATCGGCTCGTACGCGCTCTCCGGCGACGGCCTGCGCGCCGTCTTCGCGCTGTACGGGCGCCTGTACGAAGTCAGCGCCGCCGGAGCCGGGACGCCCGAGGAGGTCCCGGCCGCCGGACCCGCCTTCGACCCGCGCATGAACGCCGACGGCTCCCGCACCGCGTACGTCTGCGACGACGCCTTGCACCTCGCCCCCGGCGGCCGGGTCAGCCCCGACGACGGGGCCCGCTGGGGCGTGGCCGAGTTCGCCGCCGCCGAGGAGCTCTCGCGCGCCCGGGGCCACTGGTGGTCCCCGGACGGCAACACCCTCCTGGCCGCCCGCGTCGACGAATCCGGCCTCCCGCGGCGGTACTTCACCGACCCGGCGCACCCCGAGCTGCCGGGCGAGGACATCGCCTACCCCGAGGCGGGCGGCCCCAACGCCGACGTCCAGCTGTGGGTCCTGCACCCGGGCGGGCACCGGATACGGCTCGACTGGGACGCCGGGACCTACCCGTACGTCTCCGACGCGGGCTGGGAGACGGAGTCGGAGATCCTGCTCACCGTCCAGGACCGGCTCCAGCGATGCGTCCTGCTGCTGTCCGCCGACCCGGCCACCGGCCGCACCCGGGAGCTCTCCCGCACCACGCACCCCCAGTGGGTGGACCCCCTGCTGCCCGGCACCCCGGCCCGCCTCCCCGACGGGCGGATGCTGACCTCCGCCGACACCCCCGGCGGAGCCGCCCGCGCCCTCGCCGTCGACGGGAAGCCGCTCACCGGCGACGCGGTCCAGGTCCGCCGCGTGGCCGGGATCCACGAGGGCTCCCTGCTCATCGAGGCCGCGCTGCGCGACCCCGCCGAACAGCAGGTGCTGCTCCTCGACCCGGCCACCGGGGAGCTGACCCCGCTCGCCGACGGCCCCGGGGTGCACTCCATCGAGGCCTCGGCCGGGACCCTGCTGCTGACCTCGGCCGACGCGGACGGGTTCCGGCGGACCGTACGCACCGCGGACGGGCGGCAGTTCACCCCCGCCGACCTGTCCGAGCCGCTCCCCCACCGGGTCGTCCCGGTCCTGGAGCGGGTGACCGAGCACGGCGTCCCCACCGCCCTGGTCCTCCCCCGCGGCCACGTCCCCGGCCGCCGGCTGCCCGTACTGATGGACAGCTACGGCGGCCCGGGCATGCAGGACGTCAGCGCCGAACCGCGCCGCTGGCAGGCCCGCCAGTGGTGGGCCGACCAGGGCTTCGCCGTGGTGACCGTCGACAACCGCGGGACCGCGTACGTCTCTCCCGCCCACACGCACGCCATGTACCGCGGCTTCTCCGGGGTGCCCCTGGAGGACCAGGTCGCAGCCCTGCGGGCACTGGGCGCGCGCCACCGGGACCTCGACCTCGGCCGGGTCGGCATCCGCGGCTGGTCCTACGGCGGCTACCTCTCGGCCATGGCGGTGCTCCGCCGCCCGGACGTCTTCCACGCGGCGGTGGCCGGGGCCGCGCCGACCGACTTCCGGCACTACGACACGGCGTACACCGAGCGCTACCTGGGCCTCCCGCAGGACCACCCGGAGGTCTACGAACGGGACTCCCTGCTCCCGGACGCCCCGAAGCTGACCCGCCCGCTGCTCCTCGTCACGGGCCTGGCCGACGACAACGTCCACCCCTCCCACACCCTGCGCCTCTCGCAGGCCCTGACGGACGCGGGCCGCCCCCACCAGCTGCTGGCCCTCCCGGGCGTCACCCACATGACCCCGGGCGGCACCCGCGAGAAGGTGATGGCGCTGGAGCTGGAGTTCTTCCGCCGCGAGCTGGCCCTGGCCTGAGCCGCACCGAACGCGCGGAAGGGCCCCGGAGACGCCGTTGTCCCCGGGGCCCCTCCCCTTCCCCTGGATCCCCGTCAGTCACCGGGGAAGTGACAGGCCACCTCCCGCGAGGCGGCGAGCCGCAGCAGCGGCCGCTCGGTGCGGCAGACCTCCTGCGCCTTGGGGCAGCGCGGGTGGAAGGTGCAGCCCGGGGGTGGGGCGGCCGGGCTCGGCGGGTCGCCGAGCAGCACGATCCGCTCCCGCCGCCGTTCCGCCGCCGGGTCGGGCAGCGGGACGGCGGACAACAGCGCCCGGGTGTACGGGTGCTGGGGGTTCTCGTAGAGGGACTTCTTGTCCCCGATCTCGACGATCCGGCCGAGGTACATGACGGCGACCCGGTCGCTGACCCGTTTGACGACGGAGAGGTCGTGCGCGATGAACACGTAGGCCAGGCCCAGTTCCGCGCGCAGCCGCTCCATCAGGTTGACGATCTGCGCCTGGACGGAGACGTCGAGGGCGGAGACCGGCTCGTCGGCGATGACGAGGCGCGGGCTGGTGGCCAGCGAGCGTGCGATGCCGATGCGCTGGGCCTGGCCGCCGGAGAACTCGTGCGGGTAGCGGTCGATGTGCTCGGGGATCAGGCCGACCAGGTCCATCAGCTCGGCGGCCCGGCGACGGGCGTCGGCCGCGCTCCAGCCCTGGACCAGCAGCGGGTCGGAGATGATCCGCGCCACGGTCTGGCGGGGGTTGAGGGAGGAGTGGGGGTCCTGGAAGACCATCTGGATGTGCCTGCGCATCGGCCGCATGGCGGACGCGGAGAGCCGGCTGATGTCCTTGCCCTCGAAGGCGACCGTGCCCGAGGTGGGCTCCAGCAGCCGCACCAGCATCCGGCCCGTGGTGGACTTCCCGCAGCCCGACTCCCCGACCAGCCCGAGGGTCTGACCGGCGGCCAGGTCGAAGGAGACCCCGTCCACGGCGCGCACGGGCGCCCCCCGGCGCCCGGTCACGGACCGCTTCCCGGGGAAGGTCATGGTGAGGTCGCGGACGGAGAGCAGCGTACTTGTCATCGGGCCGCCTCCTCGGCGGTGCGGTCCCCAAGGGCGTCCGCGAAGGCGAAGTGGCAGGCCACCGTGCGGGCGTCCGGCCCGTGCCCGTGGGCCTCGAGGGCCGGGCGTACGTCGGTGCAGCGCGCGGCCGCCTTCGTACAGCGCGGGGCGAAGGCGCAGCCGTCGGCCGGTGCGAGCAGCGAGGGCGGGGAGCCGGGGATGAAGGGCAGGGGGACGTCGTCGGCGGTGTCGAGGCGGGGCAGCGAGTCGAGCAGGCCGCGGGTGTAGGGGTGGGCGGGTTCCGCGAACAGGGCCTCGGCGGCGGCCTGTTCGGCGGCCCGGCCGCCGTACATGACCAGCACCTCGTGGGCGACGCGGGCGACGACCCCCAGGTCATGGGTGATCATCACGACGCCGAGGCCGCGCTCCTCCTGGAGCCGGGCGATCAGCTCCAGGATCTGCGCCTGCACGGTGACGTCCAGGGCGGTGGTCGGCTCGTCGGCGATCAGCAGGTCGGGCTCGCAGGCCAGCGCCATGGCGATCATGGCGCGCTGGCGCATGCCGCCGGAGAACTGGTGCGGGTACTCCCCCGCCCGGCGGGCCGGTTCGGGGATGCCGACCTCGCCGAGCATGTCGACGGCGCGTTTGCGGGCGGCGGCCCGGCCGGCCTTGAAGTGCACCCGGAAGTGCTCGGCGATCTGCTCGCCGACCGTGTAGTAGGGGTGCAGGCTGGACAGCGGGTCCTGGAAGATCATGGCCATCTTGCGGCCGCGGATGCGGGACAGCTCCCGCTCGGACAGGCCGGTCAGTTCCCGTCCGGCGAGCGTGACGGAGCCGCTCACCTCCGCGCCCTCCCGGTGCAGGCCCATCACGGCCAGCGAGGTGACGGATTTGCCCGAGCCGGACTCGCCGACGATACCGAGGGTGCGGCCGGCCTCGACGGTGAAGCCGATCGAGTCGACGGCCCGTACGACGCCCCGCGGGGTGGTGAACGTGACGCTCAGGTCGCGGACTTCGAGGAGCGGTGCGGCCATCAGTACCTCACTCTCGGGTCGACGACGGCGTACAGGAGGTCGACGACGAGGTTGGCGACGACGATGAAGAAGGCGGCGAGCAGGGTGACGCCGAGGACCACGGGCTGGTCGGAGCTGACGAGCGCCCCGTAGAACAGCCGCCCGATGCCGGGGAGTCCGAAGATGGACTCGGTGATGACGGCCCCGGCGAGCAGTCCGCCGAGGTCCATTCCGAAGATGGTCAGGATCGGGGTCATCCCGGAACGCAGCCCGTGTTTGACGACGACCGTGCGCTCGGGCATGCCCTTGGCGCGGGCGGTGCGGATGTACGGCTCGGCCATCGCCTCGATCATCGAACCGCGGCTCTGGCGCGCGTACATGGCCGCGTAGAGCAGGGCGAGCGCGATCCACGGCAGCAGCAGGTTGGCCGCCCAGGCGAGCGGGTCGTCGGTGAAGGACTGGTAGGCGGGGTAGGGCAGCAGGCCCGCGACGCGGATGACTCCGTAGATCAGCATCACGGAGGTGAAGTAGACGGGCAGGGAGGCGGCGGCGACCGCGCCCACCATCAGGGCCTTGTCGGTGGCGGTGTCCTTGCGCAGGGCGGCGGTGACCCCGGCGCCGAGGCCGAGGGCCAGCCACAGCACGGCGGCGCCGACGGCAAGGGAGGCGGAGACGGGGAGCCGGTCCATGAGCAGGTCCCAGACGGGCAGGGAGTTCTCGTACGAGTAGCCCAGGCAGGGGAAGTCGCACTGGACGGCGTACTGGCCGGTGCCGAGGGTGCGGCCGGTGAAGATGCCGGTCAGGAAGTCGGTGAACTGCCGCCACAGGGGCTGGTCGAGGCCCAGGTAGGCGCGTACGTCGGCCAGCCGCTCGGCACTGCAGGTCTTGCCGCAGGCGGCCGCGGCCGGGTCCGCGGGCAGGACGTAGAAGATGAGGAAGGTGACGGCGGCGATGGCGAGCAGCACTCCCGCGAGGGCGAGCAGCCGGCGGGCGAGGTAGAGGATCACGTGCGGCCGCCCCTCGGGTCGAGGATGTCGCGCAGGGCGTCGCCGAGCAGGGTGAAGGCGAGCACGGCGAGGAAGAGGAACACGCTCGGGATCACGAAGTACATGGGGTCGGTCTCGTAGAAGGCGACGGACTCGGCGATCATCTGGCCCCAGGAGGGGGTGGGCGGGCGGACGCCCACGCCGAGGTAGCTGAGCGCCGCCTCGGTGCTGATCATGCCGGGGATGAGCAGGGTGGTGTAGGCGATGACCGGGCCCGAGACGCCCGGGAGGATGTCGCGGGTCAGGATCCGCCAGGAGCCGGCGCCGCCGACGCGGGCGGCGTCGACGTACTCGCGGTGTTTGAGGGAGAGGGTCTGGCCCCGGACGACGCGGGCGACTCCGGGCCAGCCGAAGATCCCGATGACACTGGTCATGAGGACGATGCGGTTGACGTCCTTGGCGACGGACAGCATCGCGATCATGAAGATGAGGGACGGGAAGGACATGGTCAGGTCCATCAGCCGGGACAGCACCGCGTCGGTGCGGCCGCCGAAGTAGCCGGCGGCGATCCCGGCGGCGGTGCCCGCGACGACCACGATGGCGGTCGCGGCGAAGGCGATGAGGAGGGAGACCTGCGCGCCGTGGACCACGCGGGCGAACAGGTCGCGGCCGGTGACGGGTTCGACGCCGAGCCAGTGCTCGGGGCTGATCCCGCCGAAGGAGCCGAGGGGCTGGCCCCCGAGGTAGGGGTCGATGGCGGTCTTGTCGAACTCCTCGGGCGACCAGCCGCCCAGCGCCCCCAGCCAGGGGGCGGTGACGGCCATCAGGACGAAGAGGAGGACGACGCAGAGGCTGACGCGGACGGCGGGACGGCGGCGGAGCTCCCGCCGGGCGAGCTGCCAGGGGCTGCTGCCGGGCGGTGCCGACGCTGCCGCGGGCTTGGCTTCGGCGGTGTCGGGGGCAGCGCCCGGTGCTGTGGTGGTCATGGTGTCGGGGGCTCCGGATTCCTCAGCCCTGGCTCTTCGAGGGGTCCTTGAGGCCGACCGTCGCGTAGTCGATGGTGCCGGTCCACACGGGGTGGCCGAAGGCGCCCGCGATGTTGGGCCCGATGAGCAGCGGCTTGCGCTCCAGCAGGACCGGGATCGAGGGGGACTTCTTCATGATCTCGGCGTCGAGGTCGATCCAGGCCTGGTTGGCCTGCTTGGCGTCGGCCATGGCGTTGATCTCGTCGATCCGCTTCATGACGGCGTCGTCGCGGAACTGGGCGTAGTTGCCCTGGTTGCCCTTGTCCTTGATGGTGCGTCCGTCGAAGACGAACGGGATCCAGGTGGAGCCGGAGGGGTAGTCGGGGCACCAGCCGGTGAGCGTCATGTCGGGGGTGGTGGAGAGGTCGCCGATGACGTCGTAGTAGGCGCCCGGGTCGACGGTGTCGACGACGACCTCGATGCCGACGCGGGACAGGCCCTGCTGGATCGCCTCGGCCTTGCCCTTGTCGCCGGTGGAGACGGCGAGGGAGACCTTGAGGGTCTCCTTGCCCGCGGCCTTGAGGAGTTCCTTGGCCTTGGCCGGGTCGCCGGCCGGGGGGATCTTCAGGGTGTCGGCCTGCTTGCCGCCGGAGAGCGCCGGGGGCAGGTAGGCGGTGGCGACCTCGTTGAGGGCCGGGCCGCCGCCCGCGGTGACCACGGCCTCCTTGTCGAGGGCGTACTGCATGGCCTCGCGGACCTTGGGGTCGTTGAAGGGGGCGCGGGAGTTGTTCAGGTGGAGCATCTCGGTGCAGCCCTGGGACTCGGCGAGCAGGCGCGCCTTGACGTCCTCCTTGGGCAGCACCTTCGGGGCGCTCTCGGGCCGCATGTCCTGGTACTCGACGGCGGAGGCGTCAGCGCCCTCGCCCGCGATGATCCGGTCGTCGATCTGGCCGCCCTTGAGGCCCATGACGACCACGAACTTGTCCGGGTAGGCCTTGCGGACGGTGTCGGTCTTGGGGTCCCAGTGCTCGTTGCGGACGAGCACCAGCTTCTTGTCGCGGTCGTACGACTCGATCTTGTACGGGCCCGAGGAGAACGGGCGGGAGTCGTACTGGGTGCCCTTCTCCTGGGACTGCGGTACGGGCGCGAAGGTCGGCAGGGTGGCGGTCGCGGAGAACTCGGCGACCGCGCGCTTGAGTTCGAAGACGATCGTGCGGTCGTCGGGGGTCTTCACCGAGTCGAGGTGCTGCCCCTGGAGCGGGCCCTTGTAGCCCTCGGTACCGGCCAGGTACTGGGCGGCGTAGTCGGGGCCGCCGGTGAGGTCGGGGGCGAAGGAGCGCTCGACGTTGTACTTGATGTCCTGGGCCTTGATCGGCGAGCCGTCCTCGTACTTCACGCCCTCCTTGAGGGTGAAGGTCCAGGTCTTGCCCCCGTTGGACGGGGTCCCGAGGTCGGTGGCGAGGTCGGGGACCAGCTCGCTGCCGGCCTTGCCGGGCTCGGCCTTGAAGGTGACGAGCGTGCGGTAGAGGAGGCGGGTGCCGAAGTCCATCGTCGGCATCGTCCAGTTGCGGGCCGGGTCGAGGTGGGAGAAGTCCTGGTTGGACAGGACGGTGAGGGTGCCGCCCTTGACCGGGGTGCCGCCGAGGATCTTGCCGTCGTTCGCGGCGGCGGGGTTGGAGGCGCCCCCGCCCGCGGAGCCCTTCTTGGTGTCGGAGCAGCCCGAGGCGCCGAGTGCGAGTGCTGCCACCAGGGCGGTGGCGAGGGCGAGTTGGGTGCGCTTGGTCATGGTCACTCCAGTGAAGGGCCGCGCTCTACGATGTGACCGGTAACATAGTAATGTGAAATTGCACTGACAAGAGGTTGGGCGGCCCGTTATCCAGCCGTGTCCAAATCGCTCCGGGCGGTGGGATGTTGGAGCCGTCCTATGCTTCCGCCATGGATCCGATACGGCCGCCCGAGATGCCCGAGCTCATCCACCTGGCCGAGGTGCTGGAAGGGCTCGGCCGCAACCCGGCCCTCCCCGACGACCTCGCCGTACGGCTCCTGCCCTACGGCATGGCCCCGCTGCGACTGGCTCTGCGGGCGGGGGTCGCGCCGAGCACCGCACTGTGCGAGGAGTTCCTGGCGCGCGGGGAGCGCGAGGCGCTCGCGCGCTCCGAGTCGCTGCCCCCGGCGCTCGCCGAGCTGCTCGCCGCCGACCCGGACCCGGACGTGCGGGCCGTGCGGGCGAGGGTGGAGGGCGCCGGGACCGGGCGGCACGCGGTGTTCGCCGCCGATCCCGACGCCCGGGTGCGGGCGGCGCTCGCCAACAGCGGGACGGAGCTCCCCGAGGACGTCCTGCGGGTGCTGTTCACCGACGCCGACCCGCAGGTGCGCGCCGCCGCATGCAAGCACCGGCCGCCGCACGACCTGCACGCCGCCCTGCTGGCCGATCCGGCCACGCGCAGGCGCGTCGTACGCTTCGCCCGCCTGGACCCGGACACCGCTGCCGCGCTGGCCGCCGATCCCGGCGAGGAGGTGCGGGCGCAGCTCGCAGTACACCCGGACCTGCCGGCGGAACTGCGGGACCTGCTGGCCCGGGACCCGAGCCCCCACGTGCGGGGGAAGGTCTTCACCCGCGGGGACACCCCGCCGGAGCTGAGGGACGAGATCCACGCGGGGCTGGCCGCCGGGGCCCGCCGGGCCGACGAGGACTGGGAGGGCGCGGAAGAGGACGACATGTACTGCGAAATCGTCCTCATCTCCCTGGACGGGGAGGGCTACCCCTGGGTCGCGGCCGACCCCGTCCCGCACGCCGCCTCCCCCTATCCGGGCCTGCGGCGCGCGGCGGCCCGCAGCGAGCGGCTGCCGACCGCGCTGCTGCGGGAGATGCTGTCCGACGAGGACCAGCAGATCCGAATGATCGCCCTGGCCGGAACGCCCGGCGTGGACCTCGCCACGGCCGAGGACATCGAACGGCGCCACCGGCGGTCGAAGTTCGGGGACCGGCCCGCGGACTACTTCGCCTTCCCGCCCGAGACGCTCCGGCGGTTCGCCACCGACCCGGACGCCCGCATGCGCGTACTGGCACTGCGCGACCCGGAGTTGCCCGCCGCGCTGCTCGACCGGCTGGCGGCGGACGAGGACTCCACCGTCCGGCGGGCCCTCGCCGAGGACTCCCGGACGGCGCCAGGCACACTGCTGCGCCTGCTCGGCGACGGCTCGCAGTCCGTCGCCGTGGCCGCCGCGGCCTCGCCCCAGCTGCCGGCGGCGGCGATGCGCGCGCTGCTCGACCTGGCCGCCCGGGCCGGCGCCGCCGAGCGCGGGCAGGTCGTGCTGCTGTGCGGGCCGTCCGCGTCGGGCAGGGACGCCCGCGCGCGGGACCTGGAGCGCCGCGGATACACCCGGCTGTCCGTCGACGAGGACGTCCGGGACCGGCTCGGGAGCGATCCGGCCGGGCTCGCGCCGGAGGCGTACGACCGGCTGCGGGCCGACGTCGAGCGGGAGTTGCGGTGCGAACTCGGGCAGCTGTTGGATGACGGGGAGCCCGTCGTCCTCGACCACGGCTTCCTGGACCGGTCCGCGCGGGAGCGCTACCAGGCCCTGTTCGAGAGCCACGGCCGCCGTTGGGAGTCCGTCCGCGTCGAACACATCGAGGCGGACCCGGCCCCCGTCGGCGGCCGGGCCCGACAACCCTGAGACCCGCGGCAGGCCCTACTGGAGGCCCGAGCCGAGGCGGCCCGGGGTGCGGCCCACCGGCTCGTCACGGCCCTGGGCCCAGAGGGAGCGGACGTGGCCGAGGTGGCGGGCCATGCACTCCTCGGCGGCCTCGGCGTTGCCGCTGATCATCAGGTCGAGCAGCTCGATGTGCTCCTCCGCCGAGGAGACCAGCTTGCCTGCCTCGTCCAGGCCGGTCAGGCCGTACAGCCGGGACCGCTTGCGCAGGTCGCCGACCGTCTCCACGAGGCGGTCGTTGCCCGCGAGGCCGAGCAGGGTCAGGTGGAAGCGGCGGTCCGCCTCCAGGTAGCCGATGAGGTTGTGCTCGCGCGCGCTGCTGACGATCTCCTCGGCGATGGGGCGCAGCTCCTCCAGCTGCTCGGCCGTGGCGATCTTCGTGATCCGGCCGATGGTGGGGACCTCGATCATCGTGCGCAGCTCGGTGTACTGGTCCAGGTCGCGCTCGCTGACCTCGGTGATCCGGAACCCCTTGTTGCGTACGGGCTCCACCAGGCCCTCGCGGGCCAGGTCGAGCATCGCCTCGCGCACGGGCGTGGCCGAGACGCCGAGTTCGGCCGCGAGGCCGGGGGCGGAGTAGACGCTGCCGGGGCGCAGCTCGCCCGCTATCAGGGCCGCCCGGAGGGCGTGGCCGACCTGGTCGCGCAGCCGTTCCTGGGCCTTGATGAGACTGTGCTGCTTGAGGTCACCCATTGCTTTTCCTCCGATGGCCCGACACCCTCGATGGGCAGAGGAACAGCGTACAATGTCACGTTGCGCTGCTCGCCCCGGCGGCCTCGAACAACGCGACCGCCACGGCAAGATCCTCCCAGGCCATGCCCACACTCTTGAAGAGCTGTGGACAACTCCGCGGCCCTCCGGGCGGCATCCGCCCGGCCACCAGGTCGGCGAGGGTGCCGGTGATGTGGCCGGGCCCGATGGCCCCCTCCGCCTCCGGGACCAGGAGGTCCCCCGCCTCGCGCAGGGCCGCCGCGCGCGACTCCACGTACACCGCCGCCCGTCGCACGAGGGCGGTGTCCGTCTCCCGGGCCGTCGGCTCGTGCGAGCCGACGGCGACGACGGTGGCGCCCGGGGCGACCAGGCTCCCGTCGAAGAGCGGTTCGCGGGCGGTGGTGCAGCAGACGACCAGATCGGCGTCGGCCACATCCTTCGCGGTGCCGGTACGGGCGGCCGGAGCGAGGGTACGGGCGTGCGCGGCGAGCCGCTCCGCCCGCTCGGGGTTCCGCGCGACCACCACCACCTCCGCCAACTCCCGCACCGCGAGCACCGCTTCCAGGTGCCCGTACGCCTGCGGTCCCGAGCCGAAGATCACCAGCCGCAGCGGCCGCCCCGCCGGAGCCAGGTGCCGCAGCGCCAGGGCGGAGACGGCCGGGGTGCGCAGGGCGGTCAGGGCGGCGCCGTCGAGCAGGGCGAGCGGGCGCAGGGTCGGCCCGTCCAGCAGCAGGTACGAACCGGTGATCCGGGGCAGCCCGCGGGCCGGGTTGCCGGGCGCCACCCCGGCGATCTTCACCCCGGCGTACGAGGCGGACGCGGCCGGCATCAGCAGCAGTTCGCCCCCGCCCGGTACGGCGAGCGCGCTGCGCTGCGGGCAGCCCTCCGGGTCGAGGCCGCCGAGCAGCGCCGCGGCCAGGGCGTCGGCCGCCCCGGCCGGGGTGAGCAGCGCGGCCATGGCCTCGGCGCTCAGCTGGGGGATGCTCACAGCTGGAACCCCGTGCCGAGCGGGTCGTGCGGGTCCACCGTGAAGGCGTGCTCGCCGGTGCGGTAGGCGGTGCCGGTGACCTCCGTGACACCGCCGGCCAGCACCCGCCCGGTGAACACCGTGCCCGTCACCGACTCGTGCAGCAGGTCCTCGCCCGGGCCGAGCCGCCCGTCCTCCGCGAGCAGCGCCAGACGCGTCGAGGTGCCGGAGCCGCAGGGCGAGCGGTCGATCTGCCCGTCGGCGAAGACGGTGACGTTGCGCTGGTGCGGCCCGAAGGGGGTGTCGGGCAGCTCCTCGTGGAGGATCACCCCGTAGACCCCGGACAGCAGCGGGCCGTCGGGGTGCCAGGTGGCGGGGTGGCCGGCCAGCGCGGCCCGGATCTCCGCCCCGGCCCGCACCAGGTCGGGCAGCGCGGCCCGGGTGACGTCCAGGCCGAGGTCCCGGGCGCGGACGGACGCGTAACAGGCCCCGGCGTGCGCGATGTCCACCTCCGCGATCCCGAGCGTGGTGGCGACGGGCACCTTGCGGGCGCCCACCCTGGCGGGGACGTTGCGGAAGGTGACGCCGGTGGTGCGGCCGCCGTCCCGGTGCACGGTGGCGGTGACCCGGCCGGACGGCACGTCGATGCGCACGGGCACGTCCCCGTGGTCCGGGGCGGCGACCAGGCCGGCGTCCACGGCCCACGCCCCGAGGGCCATGGTGCCGTGGCCGCACGCGGTGGAGTAGCCGTCCTTGTGCCAGAACAGCACCCCGAAGTGGGCCCCGTCGTCGTCGGCCGGGACGACGAACCCGCCGTACATCCCGGCGTGCCCGCGCGGCTCCTGCACGAGCAGGCGCCGTACGTCGTCCAGCGCGCCCCGGCGCGGCGCGGTCCCGGAACCCCCGGGGCCGATGGCGGTGGCGCACCGCTCGGCGACCGTGTCCCCGGGAACGGGTGGCAGGCCTTCCAGCACGATGCGGAACGGCTCGCCGGCGGTGTGGTAGTCCACCGTGCGGACGGTGTTCACAAGAGGAAGCCTCCGGGGAAGGGGTCGGTCGGGTCGAGGAAGTACTGGGCGGTGCCGGTGATCCAGGCGCGGCCGGTGACGGTGGGGACGACGGCGGGGCGCCCGCCGACCGTGGTCTCGGCGACGAGCCGGCCGGTGAACTCGGTGCCGATGAACGACTCGTTGACGAAGTCGGTGCCGAGGCCGAGCAGGCCGCGGGCGTGCAGCTGGGCCATGCGCGCGCTGGTGCCCGTGCCGCAGGGCGAGCGGTCGAACCAGCCGGGGTGGATGGCCATGGCGTGCCGGGAGCGGCGGGCGTCGGAGCCGGGGGCGGCGAGGTAGACGTGCTTGACCCCGGCGATGGAGGGGTTCTCGGGGTGGACGGGCCGGTCGTCGCCCGCGTTGATCGCGTCCATGACCGCGAGGCCGGCGGCGATCAGGTCGTCCTTGCGGGACCGGTCGAAGGGCAGGCCCAGGGCGTCGAGTTCGACGAAGGCGTAGAAGTTGCCGCCGTAGGCCAGGTCGTAGGTGACCGTGCCGAAACCGGGGACCTCGGTCTTCAGGTCGAGTCCGGCGCTGAAGGAGGGGACGTTGGTGAGGGTGACGGCGGTGGCCGCCCCGTCCTCGACGCGGACGTCGACGCTCACCAGTCCGGCCGGGGTGTCGAGCCGGACGGTGGTGACGGGCTCGACGGCCGGCACCATCCCGGTCTCGACCAGGACGGTGGCGACCCCGATGGTGCCGTGCCCGCACATGGGGAGCAGGCCCGACACCTCGATGTACAGGACGCCGAAGTCGGCGTCGGGGCGGGTGGGGGGCTGCAGGATGGCGCCGCTCATCGCGGAGTGCCCGCGCGGTTCGTACATGAGCAGGGTCCGGACGTGGTCCATGTGCTCGATGAAGTGGAGCCGCTTCTCGGCCATGGTGGCGCCGGGGATGACCCCGACTCCCCCGGTGATCACCCGGGTCGGCATGCCCTCGGTGTGCGAGTCCACCGCGTGGTAGATGTGGCGCGTGCGCATGGGTTCCCCCCAGTCTGCTTAGTTGAGGCCCTCGGCGAGGGCCTTCTCGGTGGCGGCGCGGACGGCGGCCTCGATCTCGCCGGTGAGCGGGAAGCGCGGCGGGCGGGTGGCGCCGCCGGGCCGTCCGGCCAGGTCCATGGAGAGCTTGATGGCCTGGACGAACTCGGTCTTGGAGTCCCAGCGCAGCAGGGAGTGCAGGGACTTGTAGAGCGGCAGGGCGGTGTCGAGGTCGCCCGCGACCGCGGCCCGGTAGAGGGTGGCGCAGGACTGCGGGAGGGCGTTGGGGTAGCCGGCGATCCAGCCGACCGCGCCGGCGAGGGCGAGTTCGAGGAGGACGTCGTCGGCGCCGATGAGCAGGTCGAGGCCCGGGGCGAGTTCGGCGATCTCGTAGGCGCGGCGCACGTCGCCGCTGAACTCCTTGACGGCGACGATGGATCCGTCGGCGTGCAGCCGGGCGAGCAGGTCCGGGGTCAGGTCCACCTTGGTGTCGTACGGGTTGTTGTACGCGACGACGGGCAGCCCGGCTGCGGCGACCTCGGCGTAGTGGGCGCGCACGGTCGCCTCGTCGGCCCGGAAGGCGTTGGGCGGCAGGAGGAGGACCGAGCCCGCTCCGGCCTCGGCGGCCTGGTCGGCCCAGCGGCGGGCTTCGGCGCTGCCGTAGGCGGCGACGCCGGGCATGACGCGGGCTCCGTCGCCGGCGGCCTCGACGGCGGTACGGACGACACGCGCCCGCTCGTCGTCGGTGAGGGTCTGGTACTCGCCGAGGGAGCCGTTGGGGACCACGCCGTCGCAGCCGTTGGCGATCAGCCAGGCCACGTGTTCGGCGTAGGCGTCGTAGTCGACGCCGAGGTCCTCGCGCAGGGGCAGCGCGGTGGCGACCATGATGCCGTGCCAGGGGCGGGTGCGGGGCGGGATGGGCGCGGGGGTGTGCGCGTGGGTCATGGGTGAGCTCCCTAGAGTGGTGTGTGACATTTTACTAGTGGGTGTGAGTCGGCCACAAGGGCCGGGAGGAGGCGGATCGGCCCGGATCAGCCGTCGGCGGGGGGAAGTTCGGCGAGGTGGCGCAGCGGGACCGGGCAGGAGAAGGGGCGCCGGTCTGGGGCGGGGTCCTCCCCCGCGAGGGCGGCCACGGCGGGCCCGCACATCCGGCCCTGGCACCAGCCCATGCCGGCCCGGGTGAGGAGTTTGACCGTACGGGCGTCCCGCGCGCCGAGGTCGCCGGCGGCCTCGCGGATCCGGCCGGCCGGGACCTCCTCGCAGCGGCACACGAGGGCGTCGTCGGGGAGCCAGCCCGTCCAGGCCCCGCCCGGGCGGTGGGCGGCGGCCATCGCGTCGGCGAAGGCGCGCAGCCGGGCGCGGGTGCGGGCGAGCGCGGCGGGGGCGGGCCGGCCGGCGGCCGTGTGTGCGGCGATCTCCCCCTCGGTCAGGGCGAGTTGGGCCCCGCCGATGCCGCCGGTCTCGCCTGCGGCGAGGATGCCGGGCACGGAGGTGCGGCCCTCGGCGTCGAGGGCGAGGGCGACCGTGCCGTCGGGGCTGCGGCGGGTGGCGCAGCCGATGCCGGTGGCGAGTTCCAGCTGGGGGACGAGCCCGTGGCCCACGGCAAGGGCGTCGCAGGGGATCCGGCGGGCGGTGCCGGGCAGCGGGCGCCAGTCCCGGTCGAGCCGGGCCACGGTGACGGCCTCGACCCGGTCGGTGCCGTGCGCCTCGGTCACCGCGTGCCGGGTGAGCAGCCGCACGTGGTGCCGGGCCAGGGACCCGCCGAACGTGGCGGCCTCGACCAGCTTGCCGGGGTTGCGCAGCAGGGCGGGGAGGTGGCCGGCGTACGCGGTGTACGCGCCCGCCTCCACCACGGCGGGGACGGTGGCCCCGGCGGCGGAGAGCGACCCGGCCACGGCGAGCAGCAGCGGCCCGCTCCCGGCGACGACCACCCGCTTGCCGGGGAGGACGAGCCCGGCCTTGAGCATGGCCTGGGCCCCGCCGGCGCCGACGACCCCGGGGAGGGTCCAGCCGGGGAAGGGGAGTTGGCGCTCGTGGGCCCCGGTGGCGAGGAGCACGGCAGCGGCCCGTACGCCTGCCGCGCGCTCGTCGGGTCCCGCCACGGCGTGCAGGGTCCAGGTGCCGCCGCCCGGAACCACGGTCCACACGTGATGGAACGGGAGGTACGTGATCCGGCCCGCCGAGACGTGGTCGCGCAGGGCGGCTTCGCGGCGGGCGAAGGCGGCCCAGCCGTGGTGGAGGGCCTCGGGGCGGGCGGCGCCGAGGGCGGGCGCGGGGTGGCGGTAGTACTGGCCGCCGGGCAGCTCCCCCGCGTCGAGCAGGGTGACGCGCAGGCCGAGTTCTGCGGCGGTGACGGCGGCGGCGAGCCCGGCCGGGCCGGCCCCGACGATCGCGAGGTCAGACGGCGAGGTCTGCATGGCCGGTTCCCTCCTGGGTGGTGACGGCGTCGCCCTCGCGGGCGGGGACCAGGCAGGCGCGCTGGTTCGGGCGGCCGTTGACGGTGACGAGGCAGTCGTAGCAGCTGCCGATCCCGCAGAACGCTCCGCGCGGGGCGCCGGTCTCCCGGGTGGTCCGCCAGGCGAGGATGCCTGCCGACCAGAGCACGGCGGCGATGGACTGGCCCGCCTGCGCGGGCAGTTCACGGCCGTCGAAGCCGATGGTGTACGTGGCGGAGGGGCTGCCGCCGACCAGGGAGCGGGGGGTGCGCATCAGGGGGTCCTCCTCGGGGTGAGCATTCCAGTCCCGGCCGGGCACAATCCAGCCCCTCCGGCGTTTGAGGAGCGGGGTCCGGGGCGGAGCCCCGGGGTCTTTGGGCCGCGCCGGCGCGGGGGCCGGGGGCAGAGCCTCCGGTTTCGGGAAGGGGCGGGGTGGGGGAACGGCTCCGCGCAGCGGGACCCGCACGGGGGCGGGGTCACGCGAAGCGCTCCGGGCGGAAGGGGTCGGCCGGCAGCTCGGGTTCGCCGCCCGCCAGGGCAGCCGCGATGAGCACCCCCGTCGCGGGCGCCAGCCCGATGCCCGCGCCCTCGTGGCCGCAGGCGTGCAGCAGCCCGGGGCGGCGGGGGTCGGGGCCGATCGCCGGGAGGTGGTCGGGGAGGTAGGGGCGGAAGCCGTGGTAGGTGCGCAGGATCCGGACGTCGGACAGGGCGGGAAAGAGGGCCGCGGCCTGGGAGGCCAGGCGGCGCAGGGCCTCGGTGGAGAGGGTGCGGTCGAAGCCGACGCGTTCGCGGGTGGCGCCGATCAGTACGGGTCCCGCCGGGGTGCCCTCCACCACCGCCGAGGACTGGAGTTCGGCGGAGCCGCTGGCCACGTCCGCGATGTAGTCGGCGGCGTAGACCTTGTGGCGGACGATCCGGGGCAGCGGTTCGGTGACCAGGACGAAACCGCGGCGCGGGAGGACGGGCAGCTCGACCCCGGCGAGCGAGGCGATGCGGCCGCCCCAGGTCCCGGCCGCGTTGACGACGGCGGGGGCGAGGAGTTCGCGGCGCGGGGTGCGGATGCCCCGTACCGCGCCGGTGGCGTCGAGGAGGATCGCGGTGACCTCCTCGCCGAGGTGGACCTCCGCGCCGGAGGCGGCCAGCAGGCGCGCCGCCGCCTGGGCGGGCTGGACCTGGGCGTCCTGGGGGTAGTGGAAGCCGCCCGCCAGGCCGGGGGCGAGGTGGGGTTCCAGGTCGTGGAGGGCGTCCGCCGCCACCTCGACGGCCTCGACGCCGGCCTTGCGCTGCCCTTCGGCGAAGTCGCGCAGGGCGTCCACCGCGGCCGGGGCCGAGGCGACGACGAGGCCGCCCTTGGACTCGTACTCGATCTCCCGGGGGAGGGTGGCCGCGAGTTCGCGCCAGAGGCGGGTGGACAGCAGGGCCAGGTCGAGCTCCGGGCCGGCCTCCTTGTCGGAGACCAGCAGGTTGCCCTCGCCGGCGCCGGTCGTACCGCCGGCCACGGGGCCGCGGTCGACGACGGCCACGGTGAGTCCGGCGCGGGCCGCGTAGTAGGCGCAGGCCGCTCCGACGACGCCTGCGCCGATGATCACGGCGTCCAGGGAGTGTGTCTTGAGCACGGCAGTAATATGTCACATTCTTTAGGGGCTGCCCAGACCGGTCCCGCGGGTGCGGGACCGGTCCGGTACGGATCAGCTGCGGAGCGGTCCCTCACAGCTGTAACTCGACGTCCCCGCCACCTTGTTGCTCCAGATCTCCAGCGGTCCGAAGGAGCAGTTCATGTCGGCGAGGTTGTTGGAGGCGGCCCCCGCCCGGTCGAGGATGAAGTAGTCGACCGTCTCGGACATGTCCTTGAAGTTCTGGTCGTCGCTGCGCCAGTTCGACAGGTTCGCAGTGATGCGTCCGGTACAGGTGAAGCGGCGCTTGCCGGGCTCCCCGTTCTCCACGCAGTCCGGGGTGTTGTACGTGGCCGTGGCGAAGGCCGACTTCACGGATCCGAGCGCGGAGTCGCGCAGCTGGTCGTTGGGGGTGAAGGCGGTGTTCGGCACGTAGAGCTGGTCGACCTTGGCTATCTGCGCGTCCAGGAAGCGGTCGTAGTCGCGCTGGAGGTAGGTGTCCGCGCCCATCCGGTGGCGCCAGGCGTCGTACGCCGCCACGTCGTTGTTCCGCAGGTGGGTGTACATCTCGCGCAGCAGCGAGGGCTTCTCGGTCCACAGGAATTCGAAGAACGTGCCGGCGTAGCTGTAGAAGCGGAAGCCGTCACCGTCGTAGGTGGCGTTGAGCAGCTGCTCCACCGACATGCGGGGGCCGCCGCCCGCCGTGTCGTTGATGATGCTCCGCACCAGTGACTTGCGGACGGCGATGCCGTTGTCGCGGGTGGCGCCGTCGAAGAACTCGGCGGTGCCCTCGTCCATGGCGGTCGTACGGTCGGCCTCGTACCAGGGACCTTCGCCGAAGAAGCCGGGGACGGCGTAGCGGCCGTTGAGGTAGTGCGTGTACTCGTGGCGGAAGAGCTCTTCGAGGGTGAGCGAGGAGTCCTGCGGGACGCGGCGCTGGTAGGTGTAGAAGGTGGCGCCGTTCTCGATGTAGATGCCGCCGTTGTTGGTGCCGTAGCCCGTCAGGATCGGGTGGTAGTTCTCGTAGTCGGCGCGGGAGGCGTAGAGCACGATGTTCAGCGTGGCGTTGGGGTCGCCGGCGAGCGGCTGGTCGGTGCCGAGGACGCGGTGGTACTGCGCCTTGACCTGCTTGCTCGCGTAGTAGAGCTGGTCGACGGTGGCCCGGTCGAGGCCGGTGCGGACCTTGATGGCTCCGTTGTCGTAGCTGTAGGCGTAAGGGAAGATCTGCTTCTCTATGTCCTCCTTGCAGACCCCGTACGGCTTGCACGCCTCGTAGAAGTTGAGCCAGGAGACGACCTTGGCCCAGGGCTCGGTGCCCAGGCCCGTCTTCACGGGCTCCAGCATCGCGCCGAGGTCGGCGACGACCTGGTCCCCCAGACCCGCGACCTGGCCGAAGCGGCCGTACTCGCCCAGCGCGTCGCGCGCCACCCAGGCGTTGCCGGTGCCCTTGAGGTGGGTGTAGCCCGCGAAGGCCTTGAAGCCGGCGCGGTAGGAGGCGTCGGCGGCCACGGCGGAGTGGAAGGCGGCGTCGTTGTTGCCCGGGTAGACGCCGAGGTAGTTGACGGAGAGGGCGGCGAGGGCGGCGCCCGCCCAGCCGGCGTCGAGGTGGGTGGCGGGGTGGGCCGGGTCCATGGTGGCCAGGACCTTGGCGATGAGGCCGAGCTGGTGCTGGCGCAGGCCGGGCGCGCTGCCGGCGTAGAGGGCCTCGCGCAGGGTGCGGGCGTTGGAGGCGGTCGCGTCGAAGGTGCGGGCGGCGTTGCCGAAATCGGCGATGGCCCGGCGCATGGCGTCCACGGTCGGGGCGTCGGTGACGTCGATCTCGGTGCGCGAGTAGTCGTGGTAGGCGACCGCGTGCAGGTACGTGAACATCTCCTCCAGGTGGGAGGAGTTACGGCCGTCGTGCGCGGCGGCCAGGCTGGATATCCGCCGGGAGACGGCTTGGACGTGCGCGTCCGACATCACCGGGGCGAGGCGGGCGTCCCAGGTCCAGATGAGGCCGCGCAGACAGCCGTCGGCGGTGACCGCCGGGTCGGCGAGGAAGTCGGCGAACTGCTCCGGGGAGAGGTTCCTGATCCCGTCGAGGGTGCACGGCACGCCCGCCGCGACACCCAGCGCGGTCGGGGCCGACTGCGCGGTCGCCTTGCGGCTCTTCTCGCTGCGCTCGGAGGGCGCGGCGGCGGCCGTCGCGGCTCCGGGGGTCTTCCCGCGGAGGTCCTGCCCGCCGGGGGCGTGGGCGTCCGCCGGGGTGTCGCCCTTCGCGTCGGCGAAGCGGTCGACCTCGTCGAACGGGTTCACGGCCGGGGCCCCGGCGGAGAAGGTGCCGGCGGCCGCACTGCCCGCGGCGGAGGCGGATCCCCGGTCCGCGGCCTGGGTCACGGCCTGGCCCGCGGAGGCGAGGAGGGTGACCGTCACGGCGGAGGCGAGAAGGGTCGAACGCACGGTTTTGTGCTTGAACACCGAAGACTCCTGGTGGGAGGGGGTGAAGTGGGGGGTGGTGCGTGAACTGCCCTGGTGCGTGAACTGCCCTGGGTCACACGGCGTTTGACGGGGATTAACGTGCCGCGGTGTGAGCTGTAACATAGTAATGTGAAATTGCACTGACAAGACCTGTGCGCCCATCAGTTCGCATCTTCTTGAGGGAACCCCCCGGCGACTAGCCGGTACGGGTGACTCCGAGACGGCCCACGAGCTCCTCGACGAACACCTCCAGGTGGGGCGGGAGTTCGCCGGTCCGGGTGGCGCAGAACCAGGTCCGGGTCAGCGGCTTCGCCCCGATCTGGACCAGGGCGAGGCCGTGCGAGGACACGTACGGGGCGGCCACCCAGTTCGGCAGCACCGTCACGCCCTGGCCGCCCGCCACCATCTCGACGACCAGGTCGGTCACCACGGGCATCGTGATGATCCGGCCGGGCCTGGCCCCGGCGGGGACCGGCAGGGGCAGCGACGGGATGCGCTTCTGGTCGTAGAAGTCGTAGAGGACCAGGTCGACGCCGTCGAAGTCACGGGCGGTCAGGTGGCCCCGCCCGGCCCACGGGTGCCCGGCGGGCACCACGGCCACCATCTCGTCGTCGAACAGCCGGGTCAGCGACACCCGGTCCATCTGCACGTCGGGTTTGGTGACGAGCGCGACGTCGACCAGGTCGGCGAGGAGCGCCGGGACCGGCGCGTCGTCGGCGACGGTCTCGATGCGCACCTCGATCTCCGGCTCGCGCTCGCGGAAGGCGCGCAGCACGGGTGGCAGCCACGGGAAGGTGGTGCTGCACTGCGCGGTGAAGCGGACCCGCCGGTCGCGCCCGTCGCGGATCTCCCGCAGGTCGCGGGTGGCCGACTCCAGTTCGCCGAGGACCTGGCGGGCGGCGACCAGGAGCCGGCGCCCCGCGGCGTTCGGCACGAGCCGGCGGCCCTGCCGGTCGAACAGGGGCATGCCGAGGCGGGATTCCAGCCGGGTCAGCCGCTGGCTGAGGGCGGGCTGGCTGACATAGAGCCGCTCGGCGGCGGCGGTCAGCGAGCCGGCCTCGGCGGTGGCGTCGAGGAGCTCCAGGTCACGCAGGTCCACATCCATAACGCCGGATTATCACATGCTCCAATTTCCGTCGTGGTGTTATGGGTTGAGGGCCCATAGCTTCGTGGTGTCAGTCGACGAACGGACCGAAAGGCACCCACCATGACCACCACTGCTCTCGTCACCGGATCCTCCAGCGGCATCGGCCTGGACATCGCCCGGGCCTTCCTGGCGAGCGGCGCGAACGTCGTCCTCAACGGCCGGGACCCCGACCGCCTCGCCAAGGCCGCCGCCGGCCTCGGCCATCCGGAGCGGACCGCGTGGGTCGCGGGGAGCATCGGGGCGCCGGAGACCGGCGAGGCCCTCGTCCACACGGCGCTGGAGCGCTTCGGCCGCATCGACGTCCTGGTCAACAACGCCGGGACGTTCGCCTCCAAGCCCTTCACCGACGTCACCGAAGCCGAACTCGACGGCTACCTGACGGGCAACCTCAAGGGCACCTACCTCACCACGCAGGCGGTCGTACGGGCCCTGCGCGCGCAGGGCGCGGGCGGAAGCATCGTCAACATCGGCACCGTCTTGGTGGACCACGCGCTGGCGGGCTTCCCGGCGTCCGCGCCGGTGGTCAGCAAGGCCGGCGTGCACGCGCTGACGACGAGCCTGGCCGCCGAGCTCGCCGAGGACGGCATCCGCGTCAACCTCGTGTCGCCGGGCATCATCCGCACCCCGCTGCACGAGGGCGCCGACGTGGACTCCTACGGCGGGCTGGCCCTGCTGGACCGGGTCGGCGAGGTCTCGGAGATCGCCGAGGCGGTGCTGTACCTCGCGGGCGCCGGGTTCGTGACGGGGCACGCGTTGCGCGTGGACGGCGGCCACGTGACCGGCCGCCGGATCTGACCGCCCCTACCCGGAGGACCACCACCATGCCGTACGTCAACGTCAAGATCACCCGCGAGGGCGCGACCGCCGCGCAGAAGGCCGAGATCATCGCCGGGGTGACCGATCTCCTGGTCAAGGTCCTCGACAAGGACCCGGCCAGCACGTTCGTCCTGATCGACGAGGTCGCCCTGGAGGACTGGGGCATCGCGGGCCTCCCGGCGGACGAGTACCGCCGCCGCGCGCGCCGCGACTAGCCGCTGCCGGGGCTCCGCCCCGCCCCGGGCGGAGCCCCGGCAGCGGCGGCGCGCCGGGTCGCGAAGCGGTCCTGGGCCGCCAGGACGTCGTCCGCGTACCGCGCGGACCACGCCCCCATCGCGCGGATCGGGTCCAGCAGGGCCGTCCCCGCCCCGGTCAGGGCGTAGTCCACCCGCGGCGGGGCCTCCGCGAAGGCCCGGCGCTCCACCAGGCCGTTGGACTCCAGCCGGCGCAAGGCGTCGTTGAGCACCTTCGGGCTGATCCCGCCGATCCGGTCGAGCAGGGCGCGCGGCCGCATCGGGCCGCCCTCGCCGAGGATGTAGACGACCACGCTGTCCCAGCGGTTCGCGAGCACCTCGAACGCGACGCGCGCCCGGCAGTCCGCCGCGAACACGTCCCCTCCGAGGTCCGCTTCCAGGTCCGCTTCCAGGTCCGCCGCATCCATGGAATCCATGGCATCCATCGTGCACCCGCGATGCACACCGATCGGTGTGCATCGGCCCGCCTAGCGTCAAAACCGGCAACGAACACCGGACTTGGACGGAGCACAGGCATGCGCATGGGAATTCTCGGCACCGGATCGATGGCCGTCGCGCTCGGCGGCGCGTGGGTGCGTGCGGGGCACGACGTACGGGTCGGCGGGCGTGACGCCGCCGCTGCCCAGCGGACCGCCCGGCGGATTGGGGCGGCCGGGCACGGCACGCTCGCCGAGGCCGCCGCACACGGCGAGGCCGTACTGGCCGCCGTACCGGCCGGCGTGGCACCCGGGCTGGCCGAACGGCTGGCTCCGGCCCTCGCGGGGCGGGTCCTGCTCGACTGCACCGTCCCCATGGAGCCGGGGGACGGCGGCCCCGTACTGACGGGCGACGGCGCCCGGAAGCTGGCGGCGGCCGCCCCCGGGGCGCACGTCGTCAAGGTCTTCGGCCTCGTCCACGAGAGCATCTGGACGCTGGACCGTCCCGCGTTCGAGGGGGTTCCGCTCGCCGTGCCCTTCTGCGCGGACGCCCCCGAGGCCGTACGGCTCACCTCGGAGCTGATCGCGAGCATGGGCTGCACTCCGCTCCCCTGCGGCGGGCTCGCCCGGGCCGGTCTGCTGGAGGCCGCCGCCGTCTTCGCCATCGGCGTGTGGTGGTCGGGCGGCGAGGTCCGCCCCGCCTTCCCGTCCCCGGCCCTCGCCCCTGGCGCGGTGGACGACGTCGACTGAGCACCCCAGCTGCCGGCGGCCGTAGCCCCGCGGAGCCTCCCGGGCCGCAGGGCTACGGGAGGACCGCCAGGCCGTCCAGTTCGACCAGCGCCTGCGTGTCCCACAGGCGGACCACGCCCACGACCGCCATCGCGGGATAGTCCCGCCCGGCCAACCTCCGCCAGACCCGCCCCAGTTCGGCGGCACGGTCCCGGTAGTCCGCCACGTCCACCGCGTACACCGTGACCCGCGCCAGGTCCGCCGGGGAGCCCCCCGCCGCCGCGAGGGCCGCCAGCAGGTTGGCCAGGGCGACCTCGAACTGCTCCACCAGGCCCTCCCCCACCACCTTCCCCCCGCCGTCCAGCGCGGTCTGCCCCGCCAGGAACACCAGCCGGGAGCCGGTCGCCACCACCGCGTGGGAGAAGCCCGTCGCCGGCGACAGTTCCGCCGGGTTGATCCGGTCGAGGCTCATCGGGCCGCCGCCTCCCCGGCCACGCCCCGGTACAGCTCCTTCGCGATGATCGACCGCTGCACCTCGCTCGCCCCCTCGTAGATCCTCGGCGCCCGCACCTCCCGGTAGAGGTGTTCCAGCAGGTGCCCCCGCTGGAGCGCGACGGCGCCGTGCAGTTGGACGGCGTGGTCCACCACGTACTGGGCCGTCTCGGTGGCCAGCAGCTTCGCCATCGCCGCCCGGCGCGGCACGTCGGCGGCGCCCTGGTCGTGGGCCCCGGCCGCCGCGTACACCAGCAGCCGCGCCGCCTCCGTGCGCGTGGCCATCTCCGCCACCCGGTGCCCGACCGCCTGGAGCCCGCTCAGCGTCCCGCCGAAGGCGCTGCGGCCCGCCGTGTACGCGAGCGTGGCGTCCAGCGCCGCCCGCGCCATGCCCACCGCGAAGGCGCCGACGCTGGGCCGGAAGAGGTTCAGGGTGTCCATCGCGACGCGGAAGCCCCGCCCGGGCTCGCCGAGGAGGTCTGCCGGGCCGACGGGGACCGCGTCGAAGGCGAGGGCGCCGATGGGGTGCGGGGAGAGCATGTCCAGGGGCTCGCCGGTGAGCCCGGGCCGGTCGGCGGGGACCAGGAAGGCGGAGACCCCCTTCGCGCCCGGCCCCTCACCCGTCCGGGCGAAGACGGTGTAGAAATCGGCCTCCGGGGCGTTGGAGATCCAGCACTTCTCGCCGCTGAGGACCCAGCCGCCCGCGGAATCGGGGGCCGCCGCCAGTTCCAGCGCCGCCGCGTCCGAGCCCGCCCCCGGCTCGCTGAGCGCGAACGCGGCCACCGCCCGCCCCGCGCGGACCTGCGGCAGCCACCGCTCCCGCTGCTCCGCGCTGCCCGCCCGGAGCACGGGGTACGCCCCCAGCCCCTGGAGGGCGAGCGCCGTCTCGGCCTCCGTGCAACCGTAGGCGAGGGACTCCCGCAGCAGGCACAGGTCCAGCGCGCCCGCCGTGAACACCCGTTCCAGCAGGCCCAGCTCCCCCAGCGCCGCCAGCAGCGGCCGGTTGACCCTGCCCGGCTCCCCCTTCTCGGCCAGCGGCCGCAGCCGCTGCGCCGACAGTGCGCGCAACTGCCCGCACCACTCCTCCTGGTCCGCCCCGAGCGCGAATCCGTTCATCCGAACATCCCCGCTTCTATCGCGTCCTGTTGACTGCCGTCACCATCACGATACGCTCGTGAAGGCATCGCACGGCCCGCTCCACCCCACCCGGGACCGTCGCAAGGGGGCGAACCCGCCTTGGACCTGAAGCCTTCCGCTCACACCGACACTTTTGCCCGCGACCACCTGCCACCCGCGGACGCCTGGCCGGAACTCCTCTTCGAGCTGCCCGAACTGGCCTACCCGGACCGGCTGAACTGCGGCGCGGAGCTGCTCGACGGCACCATCGCCCGGTTCGGGCCCGAGGGCCCGGGCCGCCCCGCCTTCCGCAGCGCGTCCGGCGAGGTGTGGACGTACGGGGACCTGCGCGAGCGCGTGGACCGGCTCGCCCACGTGCTCACCGCCGACCTCGGCGTCGTCCCCGGCAACCGGGTGCTGCTGCGCGGGCCCACCGGCCCCTGGCTCGCCGCCTGCTGGCTCGCCGTGATGAAGGCGGGGGCGGTCGCGGTGACCGTGCTGCCCCAGCAGCGCGCGCAGGAGCTGGCCACGGTCTGCACGATGGCCCGGGTCGGGCACGCCCTGTGCCACGTGGGCGTCCTGGACGACCTCGTGAAGGCCGAGGTGCCGGGCCTGCGGATCACCGCGTACGGGGGCGGGGCCGAGGACGATCTGCTCCGGCTGGCCGAGCGTCACCCGGAGCCCTTCGAGGCCGCGCCGACCTCCGCCGACGACGTGGCGCTGATCGCCTTCACCTCCGGCACCACGGGGCGGCCGAAGGGCTGCATGCACTTCCACCGCGACCTGCTCGCCGTGGCCGACACCTTCTCCCGCGGCGTACTGCGCCCGCGCCCGGACGACGTCTTCGCGGGCAGCCCGCCCCTCGGCTTCACCTTCGGCCTCGGCGGGCTGGTGGTCTTCCCGCTGCGGGCCGGCGCGTCCGCGCTGCTGCTGGAGGAAGCGGTGCCGCGCCGGCTGCTGCCGGCCCTCGCGGAGCACCGGGTGACGGTGCTGTTCACCGCGCCCACCGCGTACCGCACGATGCTGGACGCGCTGGGCCCGTACGACGTGGGCATGTACGACCTCTCCACGCTGCGCCGCTGCGTCTCGGCCGGGGAGAACCTGCCCGCCGCGACCTGGCGGGCCTGGTACGAGCGCACGGGCCTGCGGATCATCAACGGCATCGGGGCGACCGAGCTGCTGCACATCTTCATCTCCGCCGCCGACGAGGACATCCGGCCCGGCACGACCGGCCGCGTGGTCCCCGGCTGGCAGGCCCGGGTGGTGGACGAGGCCGGTCGGCCGGTCGCGGACAACGAGCCGGGGCTGCTGGCCGTGCGCGGCCCGGTGGGCTGCCGCTACCTCGCCGATCCGCGGCAGCGGGAGTACGTGCGGGACGGCTGGAACCTGACGGGTGACACCTACGTCCGGGACCCGGAGGGCTACTTCCGCTACGTCGCCCGCGCCGACGACATGATCATCTCGTCGGGTTACAACATCGCGGGCCCGGAGGTGGAGGAGGCCCTGATGCGCCACCCGGACGTGGTCGAGGCCGCGGTGGTGGGCCGCCCGGACGAGCGACGCGGGCAGGTCGTCGTGGCGTACACCGTCACACGTCAGGGTGCGATGCTCACGGAGGAGGCCCTGCGCGCCTTCATGCGGGCCGAGCTGGCCCCGCACAAGTGCCCCCGTTCCTTCGTCTTCCTCTCCGCACTCCCCCGGACCGCCACGGGCAAGCTGCAACGGTTCCGGCTGCGGGATCTAGAGTGATGGCGTGGTCGAGCAGCACACTCCGCGGTCTTTGATCGTCACGTTCTACGGCGCCTACGGGCGGGCCTACGAGGGGCCGGTCCCGGTGTCCGCGCTGATCCGCCTGCTGGGCGCGGCCGGCGTGGACGCCCCGTCGGTCCGCTCGTCGGTGTCCCGGCTGAAGCGGCGCGGCTTCCTGCTGCCCGGGCCCGCGGCGGACGGCTCGGCCGGGTACGGGCTCTCCGACGAGGCTCGGGAGCTGCTGGACGACGGCGACCGGCGGATCTATGGCAGCCCGGAGCCCGCCGACGAGTGGCTCGTGGCGGTGTTCTCGGTCCCGGAGCAGGAGCGGAACAAACGGCACCTGCTGCGCTCGCGGCTGACCCGGCTCGGTTTCGGCGCGGTGGCGCCGGGCGTGTGGATCGCCCCGGCCCGGCTCGGGGAGGAGACCGCGCACACCCTGGAGCGGCTGAAGCTGACGCCGTACGTGGAGCTGTTCCGCGGCGCCCACCTCGGTTTCGCCCCGACCGCCGAGGCGGTGGCCCGCTGGTGGGACCTGGCGGCCCTGGCCAAGCAGCACGAGGAGTTCCTCGACCGGCACGAGCCCGCCCTGCGCGCCCTCCAGTCGGGCCCGGAGCCGACTCCGGAGGAGGCCTACCGCGGCTACCTGCTCGCCCTGGACAGCTGGCGCCGCCTCCCGTACGCGGACCCGGGCCTGCCCCGCGACCTGCTCCCGGCGGACTGGCCGGGCGACCGCGCGGCGGCCGTCTTCGCCGAGCTGCACGCACGCCTGCACGACCGGGGCACGCTGTTCGCGCAACCATGACGGGGTGCGGGGCGTCGTAGCGGGGTATGACGTCACGCACCGCGCGCCCCTCCGTGAAGAGACGCTTCTTCACGCTGGTCCCCACCGTTCTCGCCGGAATCGCGGCGGGTTGTACGGCCGTCGCGCTGGCCTCCCGCGCCCGGAGGTACTGCGACGCCGGCGCGGAACCGGGCGGCCTCATGGAGCTGAACCTCACGCTGCTGCCGCTGGTCTTGGCCTTCACCTTCGTGGCCGTGCTCGTGGCGTTCCTCCTGGACCGCCGGCCCGTCGCACTCCAGCTGGGGACGGTCCTGCTCGTGCTGGCCGGGCTGACGGTGCTGTACTTCGCCACCCGGGGCACGCTCGCCGGGTATCCCGGGAACCCGGAGCGGTGCGGACCGGACAACGTGCCCCCGTGGTGGCCGGGGTGGCTGCCCGCGTGAGGAAATCCGGATGCGTGGGGCCGGCGCACCGCGCCACGATGTGCCATGACTTGGACCTTCAGTTCTGACCTGGCCGCCTACCTGAGCGCGGCCGGCCCGGCCGTGGCCGCGCAGCCCGTTGCCAACACCGTCCTGCTGACCGTCGCCGACGGGCTGGAGCGGCGCGGGCCCTCCGCGTTCGGGTCCGCCGAGCCGTTCTTCGGCTGGTGGACCGACGCCGACGGGACCGTCAGCGGGGGCCTGCTGTGCACGCCCCCGTACCCCCTGCTGCTCAGCACGGTGCCCGAGGAGGCGGTCCGGGCGCTGGGGGCCGCACTGGCCACCGAGCCGCGGCTCGCCGGGCTGCCCGGGATCAACGCCCGCCGCCCGGACGCGGAGGCGCTGGCGGCGGCCTGGGGGCGGCCGACCCGGTACGCCGAGGAGATCCGCCTGTACCGGCTGGCCGGACTGGTCGCCCCGGATCCCGCCCCGCCCGGGCGGGCCCGGCCCGCCGACGAGGCCGACCTCCCACTGCTGCTGAAGTGGACCGAGGCCTTCCACCAGGAGGCGGACGTGCCGGGTCCGGCCTCCGAAGCCGCGCTGCGCGACAGGATCTCGTACGGCGGGATCCTGCTCTGGGAGGACGGCGGGACCCCCGTCTCGCTGGCCGGCTTCAACCGCCCGATCGGCTCGGCCGCCCGCGTCGGCCCGGTCTACACCCCGCCGCAGGCCCGCTGCCGCGGCTACGCCGCCGGGGTCACGCACGCGGTGAGCGAAGCGGCGTACGCGGCCGGCGCCTCGGAGGTCCTCCTCTTCACGGACCTCGCCAACCCGACCAGCAACGGCGTCTACCTCCGCCTGGGCTACATCCCGGTCGAGGACCGCGCCGAGGTCGTCGCCATGTGAACATCCGAGCGAATGCCGGTCGCGGACCAGACCCGCCGCAATTCGGGTATTGGTCTCCCTGGCGACGCATGGCGTGCACCCTGGACCGGGGTGTCCTGAAGGGAGCGTGTGACCGTGACAGCATCCGAGTCGTTGGATCCGCTGGCCAAGACCGCTTTGTGGACCGCGTCGATGCGGGCGCGGGAGCACGCACGGGAGGACCGGCTGTTCTGCGATCCGCTGGCAGACCTGCTGGCAGGCACCGAAGGGCCGGAAATCATGCAGCGGTTCGAGGGGACCGTCCAGCCGGGGGTGGAGGATCCCGCACTCGCCGTACGAACGCGCTACCTCGACGACCGGCTCGTGGCACAGGACCGCGATGGGATCCGCCAGTTCGTCTTCCTCGCCGTGGGAATGGACACCCGCGCCTTCCGGCTGAACTGGTCAACCGGGGTGACGGTCTTCGAACTCGACCGGCCGGCTTTGCTGACCCTGAAGGACGAGCTCATCGCACGGGCCGGCGCCGACAGTCGGTGCGTCAGGGTTCCCCTGGGCGTGGATCTGGTATCGGATTGGATGACTCCGCTACTGGAGGCGCATTTCGACCCGGACCGGTCCACCTCGTGGCTGATCGAAGGACTGCTGTACTTCCTGGACCCTCGGGAACGTGATGTGCTGCTGCAGCAACTGTCGGAGATCTCCGCACCCGGAAGTCGGCTGCTCGCGGACTACGTGGGTCAGACCGTCCTCGACAGCCCGGCCATGGCCGCTTGGCGCGCACGGATGGCGGAGCAGGGCCATCCGTGGAAGTCGGGCACTGACGAACCCGGATCCCTGTTCGCCGAGTTCGGGTGGACCGTACGCACAACGGCATATGGCGATCCGGATGCCGACTACGGGCGCTGGCGTGCCGCGGAGGTCGCGCCCGGTGTGCCCGGAACACGCGGGCGCTACCTGATCGCCGGCGAGCTCCCCTGAGCAAACACCCGGCGAGCCCAGGGAAGGACCGCCCCGGCCCGTCGGGCGGCCGGGGCGGGCCACTGCTACTTGTGCAGGCCCACGAAGGAAGGTCCCACCCGCACCGGGGTGATCGTGATCTCCTCCCAAACCCCCGAGGTGGCATACGGCTCCACGGCCAGCCAGTCGTCCAGCTCAGCCCTCGACGGGTAGTCGAGAATCAGCATGGAACCGATCATGTTCCCGTCATCCCCGAGCAGGGCGGTACCGAACAGCATGCGCCCCTCGGCAACCAGCTTGTCGCCCAGCGCGATGTGCGCGTCACGCACCGCCAAGCGGCGGCCCAGCGCGCCCTCGTCGGTTCCGTCACGGCCAATGAGCATGAACTGCACGTGAGCCTCCTCGAATCCTCAGTTACCGGAACCCAGCGCCGCCTGCGGGGAGAAGCCTCCAGGCCACCGGGTCGTCTCGTCCCATGTCGTACCGCTGTCCAGACGCACACCGTCCAGAACGCACCCCGTCAGGTCCGCGCCGCGCAGCAGCGCTCCGCGCAGGTCCGCCTCGGTGAGGTCGGAGTGGGCAAGGTTCGCTCCGGCCAAGTCAGCCTCGCGAAGCACCACATGAGCCATGTCAGCGTGGTCGATCCTAGTGTCCTGCATGAGCGCCCGGCTCAGGTCCGCCATCTCGATCACAGCCTCGGACAGATTGCTGCCGTTGAGATTGCAGTCGTTCAGGTTGGACCGGGACAGATTGGCCCGATGGAGGTTCGCCCCCGCCAGATCGGCCCCGTGCAGATCCTGCCCCTCGAGCACGATGTCGTGCAGGTTCGCCGCACCGAGCCGGGCCTCGACGAGGGCTCCGTCGGCCAGAAACCCTCGAACGTCGAGTTCCAGCACGGCGCGCAGCGCAAGTCCGTGATCCGCGCTGCTCGCCTCACGGACCAGCTGCTGGCGGAGTCTCAACATCTCACGACGGTCTGCAAGGCGGTCGATCATCAGCACGGTCACTGCGACAGCGACGAGTTCGGCACCCACCGACGTCCCCACGTCCCTGAGAAGATCGGACCATTTCAAACCGTTGCTCGACAGATGCCCGACGACGATTCCGGTCAGCCCGGCCGCCATGACGAGGCCGCCGATGGCGATCGGGGAAAGTGGGCTGTGTCCAGCCATCAGCCGCTCCAGGGAAGGGGGTTCGACCCCGTGGACCCGACCGGTTCGGGCTCTGGGAGGGTGAGGGCGATCCTGAAGGTGATGTAGTAGTTCCTGTTCGACGGGATGTGCGCATTGCGGCATGCGGAACGGGCATAACGAGCGCCCAGGTTCCAGCAGCCGCCGCGCAGTACCCGCCGGTCTCCGCGTTCCGGTCCTGTGGGGTCCACCGCTGGGCCGGCTCCATACAGCGCGTACCAGTCGGAGCACCACTCCCAGCACTGGCCGTGAATGTTGAACAGTCCTGCGGGATTCGGCCGGAGGATACCCGCCTCGTGCGTCTTGAGTCCGGAGTTGTCCGCCGTCCAGCCGTACTCGTCAAGGAGCCGCCGGTCGCTGCCGAAGCTGTAGGCGGTCACCGTTCCGGCGCGACAGGCGTACTCCCACTCCGCCTCGGTGGGCAGCCGGAATCCGGTCCAGGTTGATCGCAGCACCGGATGGTCGTCGAGGTCGGTGCCATAGTCCGACGTCCGGTCGTGCCCTCCCACCTTGGAGGTGAGCCATTCACAGAAGTCCGCCGCCTCGTACCAGGTGGGGGCGACTACTGGTTCCACGGGTTTGTCGCTCCACTCACTGATGTCCGGCAGTCCGCGGCGGCCCGTGTCCGCCATGAACTCCTCGAACTCACCACGCGTGACCTGGGCCGTACACAAGGCGAACGACCGGCTGATGCCGGTAAGCCGCTGCGGCGACTCGTACGTGCTGCGCTCCCGTTCCGACTCGGGGGATCCGCTGAGCAGGGTTCCGGGCCGGAACACGCTGAAGGTCAGACGGGAACCGTGGGGCTTGCCGCTGAACCAGCCGCGGCGACCGCTGGGATCGTACGCCGACTCGCCCGTGGCCCCGGCCGTACCGAGGCGTCCGTCCCACCGCCGGTCCAGCCACAGCGTGGCACTGTGCACGCCTGGATCGGCGTCATGCACATGCAGCCCGAGAACGCTGTCACGGACCCTGCCGAATTCCAACGGTGCCGCGAACGCGTCGGGTTCATGTGTCCCCAGGGCCATCAGCAAGTGGTAGCGCGCCGCCGCAGTCGGCGCCTCGGCCAACATGCCTGCCAGGAGCGGGCCGGACACGCCCCGTCGACGCGCCTGGTGCGCGAATTGCGTCGCGAACTCCGGGTCAGGCGCGGTTCCCAGCTGTCCCAGGATCCCGTCGGATGCGGAGAACCGGAGCAAGGTGCAGCCCGCCACGGCGCGCCTGCGTCCGAGACGCACGCGCTGGAGCTCGTCCAGGTCCCCGGACGGCGTGGTGGCGAGCACGCTGCGCAGTGCGGTGGTGGCGTCGGCCCGCACCGAAGGGGCTGGAGCCTCTGCCAGTCGGCGAACGATCTCCGTGTACGCGTGATCGGGTCCGCCCACGGCGACCTCGGCCAGCAGATCACCGCGAGCGCCGGCCACTTGCTGCAGGAGGGAGACTGCGGTCTCCCTCAGCGTCTCGCGCACGGTCTCGTCCACCGCCGTGGCCACCAAGGGCTCCAATAGGCATTCCGCACCGTTGCCCAGGGCATCGAGCCAAGCAGGGAGTTCAAGCGGGTCCTGCGCCAGCAGCTCCACCGCGACAGCGTCCGCCGCGTGGACCAGCCGAGGATCTTCGGTGTTCGTGTCACCGAGCAGAACCGCCGCTCGCAGCCTGCCGTCCGGGCTGTTCGGTGTTCCACCGGCCACGGCACTCCACAGGTGCCGGGCCGCATCCTCCGCGAAGGGTGCCAGGAGCTGCCGTGCGACGGCCAGTTCCCGGGGGTCGGCGCGATGCGGGTTCCGTACGATCCAGTCTGCCTGCGCGCCGTCACCCACCGCGAGGAAGAGCCTCAGGCGGAAGGCCTCGCTGCCCTGCAAGGTCGGCTCCGGCCCGGTCTGCGGCTCGGCTTCGTCATTGAGGAGCTGGCCGATCCGGGCCTCGACCACACTGCGGTGCCCGGACAGCCGGTCGATGGAGGCGGGCAGCTCGTCCACCCGCACGGTGAGGAAGCGCTCCAGTTCCGTGAGGATGCTCCGGCGCTCCTCTTCGCTGCGCAGTTCGGCGCTGGCCCGGATGAACTCCTGAAGGTCCGCGGCCACGGATTCCGCACCGCGTGACTGCAGCCAGCCCTCCGCCTCGGTGAGGAGCCTGCCGTGCAGGGCGTTGGCCGTGTCCTCCTGTTCCGCCTGCCAGTCCTCGAAGCGGCGGCGCGTGCGCTGCTGCCACAGGAGGAACTGGCGGTCGCCGTCAAGCCACAGCCTCAGCCTGTCCCAACTGCGGATGACCGCCTCGTGCGCGACCTCGATCGTGGGCCTGCCGTGCTCGTCGGCGTCCGAGACAAGGAGCCGTGCCGCGGTCAGCGCACTCATGACCTCGTCAAGTCTGGCGAATCCGGATAGTTCGGCCACCGGAGTACGGCGGCGGGTGTCCTCGCCTTCGCCGCCGATGGGGGCCACCCGCACAAGCCGGGTCAGCAGTTGGCGGGCAGTGTCCTGCTGCTGCGGCGACAGAGCGCCGTAGACCTCCTCCGCCCGGGTGGCCACGGCACCGGCGACCTCGCCGACCATCTCGTAGGCGGCGTGCGTCAGCCTTCCCGACGACTGCCGTTCCCATAGAAGGGTGAGGGCGAACTCAAGCAGAGGCAGGTTGCCCGGAGTGCTCCCGACATCGTCGAGGATCCGCTCGACGAGCCCGTCGTCCAGTACGAGCTGCCGGGCTCGGGCGGGTTCCACGATTGCACTGCGCAGTTCGGAGCGCATCATCGGTGGGAGATTGACGACGTTGTCCTGCAGCACATCGGAGAAGCGCCGGTGTGCGACTGCCTGACCGTAGAAGTCACCACGCAACGTCAGGACCACCTTGACGGTGGACGTCGCTCCCGGATGCCGAAGTGCGAGAGCTGCAAGGTGATCGAGGAAGTCCCGTACGTCTTCCTCGCTGTGGCAATGGGTGAACAACTCCTCGAACTGGTCCGCGAACAGCAGTACAGGCCGGTCCAGCCTGTGCGTGATCTGCTCCAGCGTCTGGCTGATGCCGTCCGACCTCATCCGCTGGGCCATGGCCGCCGCCTGGGCGGCATTGTGTTCCATGGAGGAATCCCGGTGGACCAGATCGACCAGCCCGGCGGCAAGCGCCTCGTACGGGCTGGAGCCCGGACGGAACGCGGCGACGGCCCAGTGCTCCGCCTGGCGTCGCAGCACGGGGATCAGGCCGGCCTGAACGAGGGAGGACTTTCCACTGCCTGATGCGCCCACCACGCCGGCGAGCGCGGACTGGCCGATTGCGCGGGTCAGCCGCGCCACCACGGCGGCCCTGCCGTGGTACAGCGGTGCGTCCTGTTCCCTGAACGCATAGAGACCTCGATAAGGGCAGTCCGCCCGGTCCGGCTGCCGGCTGCCGGCAACGCCCTCTTCTGCCCCCGTGGGGATCCGCCGGTACTGCTCCCACAGCTCGTAGATCTGCTGCGGGGCAAGTTCGAGGGCGTACGCCAGCCGCTCCAGGTACCGCTCGGTCGGCGCCTGCTCCCCCCGTTCGACCTCCGTGACGATCTGCCCGGGGAAACCCATCCTGGTGGCCAGCTCCAGTTGGGAAAGCCGGCTGGCCAGCCGCAGCCTGCGCAGTTGGCTGCCGAGGTGCCGCGGCTGGGGGCCCGACTCCTGCGACGGGGGGACGGGTCGTGTCGTCAGGGTGATCAGCTCCAGTAGACGAGGGGGCGCCCGTGACGGACTCCGAGGAAACAGGACAGTCCGATGCGAGTGCCACGCTCCTGACGGGACACCGCGTGGAGCCGGGTGGCATCGACGATCACCAGGTCACCGACGGCGACCGGTATCTCGCATCCGGGTGGTGGCAGCAGCGCCCGGTCCGCGCCGTACGCGCTTCCCGGCGCGCGCCAGCCTGCCAGTTGCTCCTCGTCCGGCCGCAGGTCCCACAACTGCAGTTCGCCGCCGCGCTCGGGCACCCGGAGGTAGATGTTCGCGGCGAGCTGAGCGTCCAGTTCGCCACCCAATGGGAGTCCGGGCGCGTCGCGCATCAGGCTGTCGTTGTGCGGGAGCAGTTCGCTGCCTTCCGGAAACACCCGGCAGACCCCGGCGAACATCGGCATGCCCGCGATACGTGCCCGCTCGAGCCCGTAGGAAGCGTCGAGCATCCGCCACAGCCGGTCGAGGGGCGGCTCATAGGGGGTGCAGCAGAGCCGGATCTCGTCCATGAGTTGCTCGGCCTTGCTCAGGTAGTCGAGCAACGCCTTGTCGTTGGTCGTCCCGTCGGCGTCGTGGGTCTCGTAGTGGCTCAGGCCGACACGCACGAGCTCAGGGGTGTTCCGGTAGGCGGAGAGACTCGGGTGGGCAGCAAGCCGTTCCGCCATCTGCTCCGCCGCCGCGGTGGGCACGAAGCCAGGCACCCTCACGGCCAGCGCCGTACCGTCGAGCAGAGGGGCGAGCAATCGCTCACCGGGGCTGGTCAGGGTAGCCACGACGGCGCCATCGGTCATGCCGGGCCGTCCTGACCGTCAGTGGGGCCGAGGGGCGCACGTCGCGCCAGATAGAGGCGGTCCTCCAGGACGAAACCGTCTATTCCCCGGTCGAGGACGTACGTGACGAGGTCGCTGGTCGAGTTGATGAATCCTCGCCCGGGGAGGTTGAGGGAGGTGTTGCAGAGCACTCCCGTGCCCGTCGCCTGTTTGAAGGCGCTCAGCAGAGCATGCAGTCGGGGGTTCTGGCTGGTACTCACGGTCTGGGCGCGGGCCGTGCCGTCCACGTGGGTGACGGCTCGCAGGCGCGGATCGCGGACGTTCTGGAAGTAGAGCATGTACGGGCTGGGCCCGTCCCAGTCAAAGTGCTCGCTGACGTCCTCTTCCCGGCACACCGGGGCAATGGGGCGATACGGTTCCCTGAGCTTGATGTGGTTGAGCCGGTCACGCATGCCCTTCTCGAAAGGCGCCGCCAGCAAGGACCGGTTGCCGAGTGCCCTGGGCCCTATCTCACACCGTCCCTGCACCCATGCGAAAACCTTCCCCGCCGCGAGCTGTGCTGCCAGCTGAGGCAAGTCCAGCGCATGCTCGTCGAAGGTGTCCCGGATCTGTGCGCGTGTGCGGTCGTGCAGAAAGTCCGGGCCTCGGTACACGTCCCAGGTGATCTTCGACTGCCCGGTGAAGTGGAGCTGGGCATCGACCGCCGTACCGATGGCCGATCCCGAGTCGTTGGGGCAGGGCGGGACGAACACCTCGGGAAAGAGACCGCAGTCGCGCCACTGACTGTTCCAGTCGCAGTTCAGGCCGCAGCCGCCGGCGATCAGCAGGGGTAGTCCACCGGTGAGTTCCCGCTCCGCGACGGCCAGGAAACGCTCGAAGATCGCCTGTGAGTGCTTCGCCGCGAGGTCCTTGAACTCCTGGCTCTCCACTCCGATGTCGTGGAAGGGCGACCAGGACAGCTTCTCCTTGGGCGCCGTGAGCAGGATGGACGGCTGGTCGAGGATGTACTCGATGAGTTCCCGCTCGGCTCGGGACACTGGAGTCGGCCGGGCGAATCCCGTCAGGGCCATCATCTTGCCGGCGTTGGAGAAACGGAAGCCGCCGTGCTGCGGAGGTGAGGAGGGGTCCGCCAGGGCGAAGACGTGCTGGTACTTGTTGCCCGGATCCTCGAGCACTGAGGAGATCCGACGGATGCGTAACTCTGGCGTGAACTCGTAGAACGAGCCGATGTTTCCTTCCCAGACCAGTGCATAGCAGCTGCGGCCGTGTTCGACATCGGACATGCCGTACGCGCTGAGCAGGTGGGACCGTTCATGGGTGGAACTGAAAGTGCGGACCGGGTGTCCGAGCATTCGACTCTCGCCGACCATGGTCGCGGAATCATCGAATCCGAAATATCCGGCGCCCAGCGGTGGTTCGGTCGAATGGAATCCCTTCACCCAACCACTGAGGCATACGACGTCGGGCGGCCCCTCCATCTGCGCCAACGCGTCCAGCATGGCTGTAGGGGATAACTCACCGTAGCGGGGAAAAGATCCCTTCTCCGCCTCATGGGAGAAGACGAGGTGCCCGTCCTCGATCAGTGCCGTCGCTCCGTCGTGCCCAGGCTTGAATGACAGAATTCGCACCGCGCCCCACCCCCGTGCGCTGCAGTGATACTGGGCGGGCAGGTTATCGAACGACGCAGTCGGGGTCAACGACCTTGATCAGAAGGGGCGTTCAGACCATCAGCCGCGTCCCGTAGGTGGTGTGCGGCTGCCCGCGCGGTACGGGGTGGGCCAGGGGGCGGCCGGGCCTTCGTAGGACTGGGCGGCTGCCGCGTGCAGGGTCCAGTGCGGGTCGTAGAGGTGGGGGCGGCCCAGTGCGCAGAGGTCGGCGCGGCCCGCCAGGAGCAGGGAGTTGACGTCGTCCCAGGAGGAGATCGCGCCGACGGCAATGACGGGGACGCCGAGGGCGTTGCGGATGCGGTCGGCGTACGGGGTCTGGTACGAGCGCCCGTACTCGGGGGTCTCGTCCGCGACCACCTGGCCGGTGGAGACGTCGATGGCGTCGGCGCCGTGTTCCGCGAAGGCGGCCGCGATCCGGACGGCCTCGTCGGGTGTGGTGCCTCCGGGCGCCCAGTCGGTGGCGGAGAGGCGGACCGTCATCGGGCGGTCCGCGGGCCAGACGGCGCGGACCTCGTCGAAGACCTCCAGCGGGAAGCGGAGGCGGTTCTCCAGCGGGCCGCCGTAGGAGTCGTCGCGGTGGTTGGTGAGCGGGGAGAGGAATCCGGAGAGCAGGTAGCCGTGGGCGCAGTGCAGTTCCAGCAGGTCGAAGCCGCTGTCCGCGGCGCGGACGGCGGCGGCCGCGAACTCGGAGCGCAGCGCCGCCAGGTCCGCCTCCGTGAGGGCGCGCGGGACGGTCGAGACGCCGGGCCGGTAGGGCAGCGCGGAGGCGGCGACCAGCGGCCAGTTGCCTTCGGGGAGGGGTTCGTCCATGCCCTCCCACATCACCCGGGTCGAGCCCTTGCGGCCCGCGTGCCCGAGCTGGACGCCGAGCGCGGTGCCGGGCGAGGAGGTGTGGACGAAGTCGGCGACGCGTTTCCAGGCGGCGGCCTGTTCCTGGGTGTAGAGGCCCGCGCAGCCGGGGGTGATCCGGCCCTCCTCGCTGACGCAGACCATCTCGGTCATCACCAGTCCCGCCCCGCCGAGGGCCCGCGCGCCGAGGTGGACGAGGTGGAAGTCCCCCGGGACTCCCTGCTCGGCCGAGTACATGTCCATCGGGGAGACGACGACCCGGTTGCGCAGGGTCAGACCGCGCAGCCGCAGCGGGGTGAACATCGGCGGGGTGGCCTCGTCCGGGCAGCCGAAGTCCCGCTCTACCGCCCGGGTGAACCTCGCGTCGCGCAGCCGCAGGTTGTCGTGGGTGACCCGGCGGCTGCGGGTGAGGAGGTTGAAGGCGAACTGCCGGGCGGGCTGGCCGACGTAGCCCGCGATCTCCTCGAACCAGCGCATGCTGGCGGCGGCCGCCCGCTGGGTGCTGGCGACGGCCGGGCGCCGTTCGGCCTCGTAGGCGGCAAGGGCGGTCGGTACATCGGGGTGTGTGCGCACCGCCTCGGCGAGTGCGAGGGCGTCTTCCACGGCGAGTTTGGTGCCGGAGCCGATGGAGAAGTGCGCGGTGTGGGCGGCGTCGCCGAGCAGGACCGCGTTGCCGTGCGACCAGCGCTCGTTGACGACGGTACGGAACCGCGTCCACGCGGAACGGTTCCCGCGCAGCGGCCGCCCCCGCAGGGCCTCGCTGAAGGTCTTGGCGCAGCGGGCGGCGGACTCGGCCTCGTCGCACAGGTCGAAGCCGGCCGCCCGCCACACCTCTTCGCGCATTTCGACGATCACCGTGGAGGAGTCCGCCGCGTAGGGGTAGGCGTGCAGCTGCATGACCCCGTGCTCGGTCTCGGCGATCTCGAAGCGGAAGGACTCGAAGGCGAAGTCCGCGGCGAGCCAGATGTACCGGCAGCGCCCGGGCGTAACGGTCGGGCGGTAGTGCGCGGCCCCGGCCTCGCGGATGGCGCTGTGCACCCCGTCGGCCGCGACCACGAGGTCGTACGAGGCGGAGAGCGCGCGGGTGTCGGGGGCCGGCGAGCGGAAGCGGAGGCGGACGCCGAGGCCCGCGCAGCGTTCGTGCAGGATCTCCAGCAGCCGGCGCCGGCCGATGGCGGCGAAGCCGTGGCCGCCGGAGGTCAGCAGTCGGCCCCGGTGCACGACGTCGACGTCGTCCCAGCGCACGAACTCCGCGCCGAGGGCGGCGTGGACGACGGTGTCCGCCCGCTCGATGCCGCCGAGGGTCTCGTCGGAGAGCACCACGCCGAAGCCGAAGGTCTCGTCGGGCGCGCCCCGTTCCCAGACCTCTACGGCGTGGCCCTGCCGGGCCAGCAGGGCGGCGGCGTACAGGCCGCCCGGTCCCCCGCCGACGACGGCGACCCGCAGGGTGCGGGCGGGCATGCGGTTACCTGCCCTTCCACTGCGGAGGCCGTTTCCCGGTGAAGGCTGCGTGGAACTCGGCGTAGTCCTGGCCGTGCATCAGCAGGGCCTGGGTGGCCGCGTCCAGCTCCACGGACGCCGCCAGCGGCATGTCGAGCTCGGCGGTGAGCAGCGCCTTGGTCTGCGCGTACGCGAGCACGGGCCCGGCGGCCAGGTGCGCGGCGAGCTCGGTGGCCCGGACGAGCGATTTGCCCTCGTCGGTGAGCTCGCTGAGCAGGCCGATCCGCTCGGCCTCGGCCGCTCGTACGGGCTCTCCGAGCATCAGCAGCCGGGTGGCGTGGCCGAGGCCGACGACGCGGGGCAGCAGGTAGGCGGCGCCCATGTCCCCGCCGGAGAGGCCGACGCGGGTGAAGAGGAAGGCGAAGCGGGCGGTGGGGTCCGCGATGCGGAAGTCGGCGGCGAGCGCGAGGACGGCTCCCGCCCCGGCTGCCACGCCGTGCACGGCGGCGATCACCGGGAAGGGGGCTTCGCGGATGGCGCGCACGACCTGGCCGGTCATCCGGTTGAAGTCGAGGAGCTGGGCGGCGTCCATGGCGAGGGTGGCGCCGATGATCTCGTCCACGTCTCCGCCGGAGCAGAAGCCGCGGCCCTCGCCGCCGAGCACGAGGGCCCGTACGGAGCGGTCGCGGGAGAGCTCGGCGAGCAGATCGCGCAGGTCGGCGTAGGCGCCGAAGGTGAGCGCGTTCAGCTTCTCGGGGCGGTCGAAGGTGACGGTGGCGACGCCGTCCTGCCGGGTCAGCCGGAGGTGGTGCCACCGTTCGGTCGCTGCTGTGGAACCGGTGAAGGGGCTCACACCATCGACGGTATCACCAGATCCTGACTACCGTCAGAGAAACGCGACAGCTTCGCCCGTCCGGGCCGCCCGGGCGCCACACGTGCCAATGGTCCAGACCTCTTGACGACCATGGTCCCTTGCGGTTCCGTCGGGGTGCCCTACAGGAAGACATTTCGCGTTCGTATCGTTGAATCCAGGATTTCCCGATACGCCCCCCTCGCCACCACCTCACGGAACGGACGGTCCTGCCTTGCCCGACGCCTCCGCCTGGCGGATCGCCCTGCCCCACACGGCGGCCGCCGTACCCATGGCCCGCACCCTCGTCCGTACCGCGCTGGCCGAGATCGACACGCCCGCCGACAGCGACACGGCGGAGCTGCTGACGGCAGAACTGGTCGCCAACGCCGTGGAGCACACGGACAGCGGCGCCCCGATCGAACTGGTCGTGGAACTGCTGGCGAACGGCTGCCAGGTCGAGGTCCACGACGGCGATCCGCAGCCCCCCGGCGACCTGACGGCCCGCCCGGACGACGCCCACCCCGACCCCTGGCAGGAGCACGGCCGCGGCCTGCTGCTGATCCGCGCCCTCAGCTCCGCCTGCGGCCACCGCCGCACCCCGCACGGCAAGGCCGTGTGGTTCACACTGCCCGCGCGGGCGTGAACGCGCACGGCCGGGTGCACAACTCCCACACCCGGCCGCACGTATGACTATGCGCCAGACTTCCCGCCCGGCTGCGCGAGCGTGGCCACGAGCACGGCCTTGATCGTGTGCAGCCGGTTCTCGGCCTCGTCGAAGACGATGGAGTGCTCCGACTCGAACACCTCGTCCGTCACTTCGAGCGAGTCCAGCCCGTGGCTCTCGTGGATCTCCCGGGCCACCTTGGTGCCGAGGTCGTGGAAGGCCGGCAGGCAGTGCATGAACTTCACGTCCGGGTTCCCGGTGGCCCGCAGCACGTCCATGGTGACGGCGTACGGGGACAGGGCCGCGATCCGCTCGTCCCAGACCTCCTTGGGCTCGCCCATCGACACCCAGATGTCCGTCACCACGAAGTCGGCCTGCGCGACCCCCTCCGCGATCTCCTCGGTCAGGGTGATCCGCGCCCCGCTCTCGGCCGCGAGCTTGCGCGCCGCGGCCACCACCGGCTCGGCCGGCCAGTAGGCCCGGGGGGCGACGATCCGTACGTCCATGCCCAGCAGCGCGCCCGTCACCAGGTACGAGTTGCCCATGTTGAAGCGGGCGTCGCCGAGGTAGGCGAAGGCGATCCGCTCCAGCGGCTTGGTGCTGTGCTCGGTCATGGTGAGGACGTCGGCCAGCATCTGGGTGGGGTGCCAGTCGTCGGTGAGGCCGTTGAAGACGGGTACGCCGGAGAAGGCGGCGAGCTCCTCCACCGTGTCCTGGCTGTCACCCCGGTACTCGATCCCGTCGAACATCCGGCCGAGCACGCGGGCGGTGTCCTTGACCGACTCCTTGTGGCCCATCTGGGAGCCGGAGGGGTCGAGGTAGGTGGTGTGCGCGCCCTGGTCGGCGGCGGCGACCTCGAAGGCGCAGCGGGTGCGCGTCGAGGTCTTCTCGAAGATCAGGGCGATGTTCCTGCCCTGGAGCTGGCGCTGCTCGATCCCGGCCTTCTTGGCCGCCTTCAGGTCGGCGGCGAGCTCGATCAGGCCGCGGAACTCGGCGGCGGTGAAGTCGAGCTCCTTGAGGAAACTGCGGCCTGTGAGGTCGGTGGCCATGGGGTCGCTCCAGCGTCACGGTGACAGGGGTGATGGAAGTCTATACGATCCTCTGCATTGATATGCGGAATGGACGTGATCGCCACCTCAGGGAGCCACCCCGGGCCGACCCGCCTCAGGCCACCGCGTCGCGTTCCACCGGGCAGCTCATGCAGCGGGGCCCGCCGCGGCCCCGGCCCAGCTCGCTGCCCGGGATCTCGATGACCTCGATGCCCTCCTTGCGCAGGTGGGTGTTGGTCGTCACGTTCCGCTCGTACGCGACCACCACCCCCGGCTCCACGGCCAGCACGTTGCACCCGTCGTCCCACTGCTCGCGCTCCGCCGAGTGCACGTCCTGCGTCGCGGTCAGCACCCGGATCGAGTCCAGGCCGAGCGCCGCCGCGATCGCCCGGTGCATCTGCTCCGCCGGATGGTCGGTCACCTTCAGCTCGCCCGGGCCGTCGCCCGGCTCGATCGTGTAGGAGCGGAGCATGCCGAGCCCCGCGTACTGGGTGAACGTATCTCCGTCGACCATGGTCATCACGGTGTCCAGGTGCATGAAGGCCCGCCGCTTCGGCATGTCCAGGGCCACGATGCTGCGCGCCGAGCCGGCGGCGAACAGGCCCCGTGCCAGCATCTCCACCGCCTGCGGAGTGGTCCGCTCGCTCATGCCGATCAGCACCGCGCCGTTTCCGATGACCAGCACGTCGCCGCCCTCGATGGTCGAGGGGTAGTCCGCCTGCCCCTGCGACCAGTAGTGGAAGGCCCCGGAGGAGGTGAAGAGGGGGTGGTGCCGGTAGATCGCCTCGAAGTGGACGGTCTCGCGCTGCCGGGCCGGCCAGCGCATGGCGTTGATGGACACCCCGTCGTAGATCCAGGCGGAGGTGTCCCGGGTGAACAGGTGGTTGGGCAGCGGCCCGAGCAGGAAGCCGTCCAGGTCAAGGGCGTGGAACCGCACCGACACCGGTTCGGCGTGCCGCTCCAGGTACTCGCGCTTGGTCATCCCGCCGACCAGCGCCTCCGCCAGCTCGGCCGAGGGCAGCCCGTCGAAGACCGACCGCAGGTGATCGGTGGCGAGCGGCCCGTACTCCTTCTCGTCGAAGACCCGGTCCAGTACGAGGTGCCGCGCCTCCGGGATGTCGAGCGCCTCGACCAGCAGGTCACCGAAGAGGTGGACCGCCACCCCCCGGTCGCGCAGCACGTCCGCGAAGCCGTCGTGCTCCTGGCGGGCCCGGCGCACCCACAGCACGTCGTCGAAGAGGAGTGCGTCCTTGTTGCTCGGTGTGAGCCGCTTCAGCTCCAGGTCGGGCCGGTGGAGGATGACGCGGCGGAGCCGCCCGGTCTCGGAGTCGACATGGAATCCCATGCCGTACACGTTCCCAGAACGGGCGGCTTTTCGACCTGGCGTCGGCTCAGCCGGGAGTGGAGAGGCCGAGAAGCGCCGTCGGCGCGCCGACGAGCTCCGGGGCGACCACCCCGAGCTTGGGGAGGGTGACGTCCGGCAGACCGTAGTTGGCGGCGTTCGGCATCGTCAGCGGGGAGCCGAGGACCGCGCCGGGGGTGTGGGCGCGCATGTCCGTGTCCGGGGACGTCAGGGAGCCCTCGCCGTCCGTCGCCGGGTCGCCCAGCACGTTCGGCACCGGCGTGCTGACCAGGGTCCGGCCGAGTTCGGTGCTCAGCGGGACCGTCGGGAGCAGCGGGGTCGGAAGCATGTCCCCCACGTGGTGGACCGGCGTCTCGGGCGCTCCGACGACCGGCACCGGCACGCCGGTGGCCACGCGCGGGGTGGGCACGCCCAGCGTGGTCTCCACGGCGTCCAGGGGGACACCGACCGGCACCGAGTCGGCCGCGGCCGGGGTGGCAGCGCCGGCCGCGGCCATACAGGTCATGAGTGCCGCAATGCTTCCGCGCGCGGTCATCTTCATAGGTGACGTTCCGTCCTTCCAGGGTCGCGGACATTCCGCTGCCCTGGATGAACGATCCCGCCGGGCGGTTTCCCGGCGTTCGGGGCGAAAGTTCCCCCATACGACCTAAAGAGCGGCCGCCCGGGGGCGGTGGCTTGACGCCCCGGGCGGCCGTGCGGCACGTGCGACCGGCCTCAGAGCCGGGGGTCGACCGGCTCCGACTCCAGGGCGAGCACCGCGAAGACGGCCTCGTGGACCCGCCACAGCGGCTCCTCCGCGGCCAGCCGGTCCAGCGCCTCCAGCCCGAGCGCGTACTCGCGCAGGGCCAGGGAGCGCTTGTGCCCGAGGAAGCGCTGGCGCAGCCGCTCCAGGTGGTCCGGACGCGTGTACTCCGGGCCGTAGATGATCCGCAGGTACTCTCGCCCGCGCACCTTGACCCCGGGCTGGACCAGTCGGCCCTTGCCGTCCCGGGCGTACGCCTGGAGCGGCTTGACGACCATGCCCTCGCCGCCGGCGGCCGTCAGTTCCAGCCACCAGTCGGTGCCGGCCCGGACGGAGTCCTCGTCCGCGGGGTCCACGAGGATCCGGCCGGTGCGCCGCAGCAGCCCGGTGCCCGCCGCCTCGTCCGCCGCGACCAGCCGGTCCAGCCAGAACAGCTGCTCGTCGTGGGGCACGGCGGCCAGCGAACGCCCGGCCGCCGCCAGCAGCTGGAACGGCGCGAACCGGACGCCGTCCAGCCCGTCGGTGGTCCAGCAGTAGCGCCGGTACGCCTCGGTGAACGCGGCCGCGTCGGCGGCCCGGCCCCGCTGGCGCTCCAGCAGCTCGCCGGTGTCGATGCCCCGGGCGGCGGCCGCCTCCAGGGCTGCGAGCGCCCCGGGGAAGACGGCGCCGGAGGCCGCGCCCACGGCGGCGTACTGGTTGCGCAGCAGGCCGGTGGACTTCAGCGACCAGGGCAGCAGTTCCCCGTCGATCAGCAGCCAGTCCGTGCCGAGCTCCTCCCAGAGGCCGGCGTCGGTGACGGCCGAGCGGAGCCGGTTCAGGACCTCCTCGGTGACCGCGGGGTCCTTGAAGAACGGCCGCCCGGTGCGGGTGTAGACGGAGCCGGTGGGCCCGTCCACGCCGAAGCGCGTCCGGGCCGCGTCCGCGTCCTTGCAGACCAGGACGGTGGCGCGGGAGCCCATGTGCTTCTCCTCGCACACGACCTGGGCGATGCCGTCCTTGCGGTACTGGGCGAAGGCCTCGGCCGGGTGCTCGAGGTAGCCGTCCTCCCGCGAGGTCTCGGTCGGCGCCATGGTCGGCGGCAGGTACGGGACCAGCCGCGGGTCGACCGCGAAGCGGCTCATGACCTCCAGGGCGGCGGCCGCGTTCTCCTCGCGCACGTTGACGTTGCCCAGGTGGCGGGTCTCGACGACCCGGCGCCCGTGGACGTCGGCCAGGTCGAGCGGGCGACCGTCGTGCCCGCCGGGTGCCTCGGCGGCGAGCGGCTTGACCGGCTCGTACCAGACCTTCTCGGCCGGTACGTCGACCAGTTCGCGCTCGGGCCAGCGCAGGGCGGTCATCTTCCCGCCGAAGACGGCTCCGGTGTCCAGGCAGATGGTGTTGTTGATCCACGCGGTGTTCGGGACCGGCGTGTGGCCGTAGACGACGACCGCCTTGCCGCGGTAGTCCTCGGCCCACGGGTAGCGCACGGGCAGGCCGAACTCGTCGGTCTCGCCGGTGGTGTCCCCGTACAGGGCGTGCGAGCGGACCCGGCCGGAGGTGCGGCCGTGGTACTTCTCGGGCAGGCCGGCGTGGCAGACGACCAGCTTGCCGCCGTCGAGCACGTAGTGGCTGACGAGGCCGCGGATGAACTCCCGCACCTCCGCCACGAACTCCTCCGGCTCCTTCTCCAGCTGCTCGATGGTCTCGGCGAGCCCGTGGGTCCGCTGGACCTTGGAACCCTTGAGGTAGCGGCCGAGCTTGTTCTCGTGGTTCCCGGGCACGCACAGGGCGTTGCCGGACTTCACCATGCCCATGACGCGGCGCAGGACGCCCGGGCTGTCGGGGCCGCGGTCGACGAGGTCGCCGACGAACACGGCGGTGCGGCCGTCGGGGTGGGCGCCGTCCTCGTAGCCGAGCTTGGCGAGCAGGGTCTCCAGCTCGGAGGAACAGCCGTGGATATCACCGATGATGTCGAAGGGGCCGGTGAGGTGGGTGAGGTCGTTGAAGCGCTTCTCCAGCACCACCTCGGCGCTCTCCACCTCCTCGACGGAGCGCAGCACGTGCACCTTGCGGAAACCCTCGCGCTCCAGACCGCGCAGGGAACGCCGCAGGTCGCGGCGGTGGCGCTGGATGACGGCACGGGGCAGTCCGGCCCGGTCGGGGCGGGCCGCGTTGCGCTCGGCGCAGACCTCTTCGGGCATGTCGAGCACGATGGCGATGGGCAGCACGTCGTGCTCGCGGGCGAGCTGGACCAGGCCGCGGCGGGCGTCGGCCTGGACGCTGGTCGCGTCGACGACGGTGAGCCGGCCCGCGGCCAGCCTCTTGCCGGCGATGAAGTGCAGGACCTCGAAGGCGTCCCGGCTGACGCTCTGGTCGTTCTCGTCGTCGGAGACGAGGCCCCGGCAGTAGTCGGAGGAGATGACCTCGGTCGGCTTGAAGTGCCGGCGGGCGAAGGTGGACTTGCCCGATCCGGTGGCCCCGATCAGGACGACGAGGGCCAGGTCGGTGACGGGAAGTACCCGGTGCTTCTTGGTCTCGGTCGCGGTCTCGGTCTCACTGGTCATGCTGCCTCGCCCTCCTTCGGGGTCTCGGTGGTGTCGGTGGCGGTGTCGGTGTCGTTCTTCGTGAAGACGGCCATCTGCGTCGGCGGCCCGACCTCGGGGTCGTCGTCGCCGACGGGGACGAACTCGACGCCGTAGCCGTGCCGGTCCGCGACGCCGCCGGCCCAGGCGCGGAACTCCTCGCGGGTCCACTCGAAGCGGTGGTCGCCGTGGCGGACGTGCCCGGCGGGCAGGGTCTCCCAGCGGACGTTGTACTCGACGTTCGGGGTGGTGACGAGCACGGTACGGGGGCGGGCCGCACCGAACACCGCGTACTCCAGGGCGGGCAGCCGCTCCTCGTCCAGGTGCTCGATGACCTCGCTCAGCACGGCCGCGTCGTAGCCTGCCAGCCGCTTGTCGGTGTAGGCGAGCGAGCCCTGCAGGAGGCGTACGCGGGAGCTCTGCCGCTCCCCCAGCCGCTCCAGGCGCAGCCGCTTGGCCGCCAGGTTCAGCGCCCGCACGGACACGTCCATCCCGACGATCTCGGTGAACGCCACCTCCTTCAGGAGCGCCTGCACCAGCTGCCCCTGCCCGCAGCCGAGGTCGAGGACGCGTGCCGCACCCGCGGCACGCAGCGCGGCGAGGATCGCCTCGCGCCGCTGCACGGCGAGCGGCACCGGCCGCTCCTCCGTGTCCCGGGCCTCGTCGACGGCGTTGTCGATCTCCTCGACCTCGCTGCCGTCGGCCTCGGCGAGGCGGACCAGTTCCAGGCGCTCCAGGGCGTCCTGGGTCAGCCGCTTGTGGCGGGCCAGGTAGCGGGAGCTGATCAGCCCGTTCTCGGGGTGCGCGGCGAGCCAGCCGTCTCCGGCGCGCAGCAGCTTGTCGACCTCGTCGGGAGCGATCCAGTAGTGCTTGGCGTCGTCGAGGACGGGCAGCAGCACGTACAGCTGCCGCAGCGCGTCCGCGAGCCGGAGCTCCCCTTCGAGCACCAGCCGCACGTACCGGGAGTCCCCCCACTCGGGGAACCGCTCGTCGAGCGGTACGGGCTCCACGTCCACGAGGTCCCAGCCCAGCGGGTCGAACAGCCGGTGCACGAGCGCGGCCCCGCCGCGTGCGGGCAGCACGGGAATCTCCACCCGCAGCGCCCTCCGCTCCTCGGGCAGCTCCGGCCGTGCGGCGCACTGACCCTTCAGCGCGCTGCGGAACACCCCGCTGAGCGCGACGGCGAGCAGCGAGGAGGCGGCGTACGGCCGGTCGTTGACGTACTGGGCGAGCGCCGCGTCGGGAGCCCCGCCCCGCCCCTTGCCCTGCCCACGCCGCACGAGCGCGACGGGATCCACCTCCAGCAGCAGCGCCGCCGTGCACCGCTCGGCCGTGGCCTCGGGGTAGAACACGTGGGCGTTGCCGTGGGAGGTGGAGAACGCCTGCGTCTTGCCGGGATGCTTGTGCAGCAGGAAGCCCAGATCGGTCGCGGGTCGTTCAGGGGAGCCGGTGGTGGAGATCGTCAGGAACACACGACCGATTGTTGCTGGTCACGGGGGTCGGCCGCGCTCTATTTTTCGGGGCCGGGACGCAGTGCGGCGGCCAGTTCCGCGATGTGGTCCGGGCCGATGCGGCAGCAGCCGCCGATGAGGCGGGCGCCCGTGTGGCGCCAGGACCGGACGGGCCAGGGGGCGGGCGCGGCGGGGGTGTGCCAGGTGCTGGTGGCCGGGTCCCAGACGGAGCCGTCGTTGGGGTAGGCCAGGAGCGGCTTGGCAGTGGTGGCGGCCGCCGCTTCGAGGGCCGGCAGGACCTCCGTCGGGTCGCAGCAGTTCACGCCGAGCGCGATGATCTGCGGGGAGCCGGCGGCGAGGGCGAAGGCTTCGGGGAGCGGGGTGCCGGAGCGGGTGCGGCCGCCGGCGGTGGTGTAGCTCAGCCAGGCCGGGGCGCCCGTCCGGGCCAGGACGCTCAGCAGGGCCTCGGCTTCGTCCGGGTCGGGGATGGTTTCCAGGGCGAGGACGTCCGGGCCCGCGTCGAGCAGGGCCTCGATGCGGGGCTGGTGGAAGGCGACGAGCTCGCGCACGCTCAGGCCGTAGCGGCCGCGGTACTCGGAGCCGTCCGCGAGCACCGCCCCGTACGGGCCCACCGAGGCGGCCACCCACACCTCCTGCTCGGCGTCCCCGGCGGCGCGGGCCGCGAGGTCGACGCTGCGGCGCAGCAGGGCGGCTGCCCGGGGGTGGCCGGGGCCGACCTGGTAACTGGCGGTGATCAGCACCTCGGCCCCGGCCCGCGCGTACGCGGCATGGGCGGCCTGCACCTGCTCCGGCCGCTCGTCGAGCACCCGGCCCGTCCAGAGGCCGCCGGACAGGTCGCAGCCCTGAGCGGTGAGCTGGTTGCTCAGGCCGCCGTCCAGGACCACGGTCCTGCGGGCGAGGGCCTCGGCGAGCGGGCCGGATGCGCGGGGCACGGAGTCGGTCCTCCCGGCTAGCCGAGCTGGGACAGGACGTGGGCGGAGATCAGCTCCAGGTGGTCCAGGTCGTCGAGGTCGAGCAGCTGGAGGTAGAGGCGGGAGGAGCCGATGGCCTGGTAGGCGCCGATCTTCTCGACGACCTCGGCCGGGGAGCCGGCCAGGCCGTTGGCCTTGAGTTCCTCCACGTCACGGCCGATCGCGGCGGCCCGGCGGGCGACCTCGGCGTCGTCCTTGCCCACGCACACGACCAGGGCGTTGGAGTAGACGAGGTCGTCGGGCTTGCGGCCGGCTTCCTCGGCGGCCTCGCGGACCCGGCCGAACTGGCGCTCGCTGTCGGCGACCCCGGCGAAGGGCATGTTGAACTCGTCGGCGTAGCGCGCGGCGAGCCGCGGGGTGCGCTTGGCCCCGTGGCCGCCGACGAGCACGGGCACCTTGGCCTGGGCCGGCTTCGGCAGCGCTGGCGAGTTCTCCACCTGGTAGTGGCTGCCCGCGTAGTCGAAGGTGGCGCCGGGCTCGGTGGCCCACAGGCCGGTGATGATGGCCAGCTGCTCTTCAAGCCGGGACATCCGCTCCGCCGGGAAGGGGATTCCGTACGCCTTGTGCTCCTCCTCGAACCAGCCCGCGCCCAGGCCCAGTTCGACCCGGCCGCCGGACATCTGGTCGACCTGGGCCACCTGGATGGCGAGCACGCCGGGCAGCCGGAAGGTGCCGGCCGTCATCAGCGTGCCCAGCCGGATCCGCTTGGTCTCGCGGGCCAGGCCCGCGAGGGTGATCCACGCGTCGGTGGGCCCGGGCAGGCCGTCGGCGGAGCCCATCTTCAGATAGTGGTCGGAGCGGAAGAACGCGTCGAAGCCCAGGTCCTCGGTGGCCTTGGCGACGGTCAGGAGGGTGTCGTAGCTCGCGCCCTGCTGGGGCTCGGTGAAAATGCGGAGGTCCATGCCCCCATCCTGCCCCGCCCACCCCGGCCGAGTGAATCTTCGTCAACCGGATGTGTCCACCCCTTGCCCGGCCAGTGACCAGCCCGGACGGGGATCGTTGCTCGGACGGAGCCGGACCGCCCGGCCCGCGCGCCGGCGGCCCTTTCGCCGGTGCGTCCACCGCACCCTTCCGCCTCGGAAGGGCCAGGGCCGAGGAGGCCGCCATGTCCCACGAGTCCGTGCCGGAGCCCCATCGACACACCGGCCAGACCGGACAGACCGGACAGGCAGCACACGACGACGTACGCCAGGACTCCGCGGTACCCGCCCAGGGCGGCGCGCCGAAGGGCCTGCTCCAGCAGATGGAAGAGCTGATGGCCGCGCTGAACGCCGACCTCTCGCAGCTCGACGCCGACCTCCAGTCCTCCACGGAGCGCGCGCCGGCCGCCGGCTCCGACAGCGAGCGCCCGTCCCACCGGTCGGCGTACTGACCGTGCGGGTCCCGTCGCGCGCGACGGGACCCGTGCCGAAGAGGCCGTCCGCCCGGGCGGCACCCCGGCCGCGCGCCGGTTGCTCCCCGGCCACCCCGCCGCTCCTCTGCCGGATGCCCCGTCAGGCCACCCCCGAGGCGGATCCCCGCTCGCGGACCGCCATGCGCCGCAGCAGCGCCCGTACCCGGTCGCTCGACTCGTCGGCCGCGTCTATCGACTCTATGCACTGCCAGTACAGGGTCTCGTCATCCGTCCCGCAGGCCACCCCGACCAGGGCTATGCCCACCTCGCCCAGCAGCGCCTGGAGCCCGAGCAGCGCCTGCCGGACATCCGATAGCTCGCTCAACTGGGCTGCCCGCGGCGGACGTTCGGGCGCCCTGCCCTCTCCGCGCAGGGCCGCCCGGTCGAGCACCCCGCACCCTCTGCTCCCCGCTTCCCCCAGCCCCCGCGCCTCCGATCTCAGCTCCTGCGGCCCGGTGACCGCCAGATAGCCCCCTATGCCCTGCGCGAGCGCCTGGGCCTGCCAGGCCTCGCCCACGATGTCCCACGCAGCCCCGCTCTGTGCCAGCGCGTGCCGGCCGGCCGCGATGAGCCGTACCGCATCCATATGCCGTCCCCCGTCCGCACGACATCCCGCCGTCCTCACCACTACCCAGAGTGAGGGCAACCGGCCAGTAAAGCCAGGGGTATTCGGAAAATGTGGACAGAATCGTGATTGTGGATGAGTCCATCACTCCGAAGAGTGACGATTCGGTGTCGGAGGGCCCGCCACGGGAAAGCGGAGCTCGTTCCTCTCGATCTTCGCGGCGAGCGCATCCAGCACATCCACCCCCAGGACCTCACAGAACTGCAGCAGGTACGCGAGTACGTCGGCCACCTCATCGGCCACTCGATGGGCGGATTCCGGTTCCTCCATGACCTTCGCGGACTGTTCCGGCGTCAGCCACTGGAAGATCTCGACCAGTTCGGCCGCCTCCACGCTCAGCGCCACCGCCAGGTTCTTGGGCGTGTGGTACGGCTCCCAGCCCCGCGCCGCCGCGAAGTCCGCGAGCCGGCGCTGGAGCAGGTCCAGCCGTTCCTCGGGCCGCCGCTCCGCGGGCCCCTGCGTCTCGTTCATGCGCCCAGGTCTACCACCGCGACGCCGGGGAGGCGGCGGGCGGTGTCGGCGGTCGCCTCCCCGACCGCCGCCGCCAGCCGGATGTGCCCGCGGCCGCAGGAGAGCAGGGCGAGGCGCAGCAGCTCCGCGCTCTGCCGGCGGTCGAGCCCGCGGTCGAAGCCGTCGGCCAGGACGGTCAGCACCTGCCGTGCGGAGGGCAGTTCGGCGGCCGGCTCCATGGCGAGCACCCCGGGTCCGGTCAGCAGGACGAGTGCCAGGGCGAGGAAGCGGAGTTCGCCGGCGCCGAGGCGGGCCAGTTCGGTGGCGGGCCGGCCGGGGCCGCGGTCCAGGACCGCGGTGACCGGAGCGCCGCCCTCGGGGGCCCGTACGTCCAGCCCCGCGACGGTGCCCGCGCAGCCGGTACGGGCCGCCTCGGTCAGCAGCGCGTGGCGGGTACCGCACTCGTGGCGGGTCCGGCGCAGTACGTCGGCCAGGTTGGAGCAGTCCCGCAGCAGGCGGCCCTCCCCGGGCGGGACGGGGGCGCGCATCCCGTCGGGGCGGGGGTCGCAGGGGAACACCGAGCGCAGCGCCACCACCACCTGCTCGGCCGCGGCCAGCACCTGCCGCTGCCCGGCGGTGGATCCGGCGACGCGCAGCGGGAGCAGGGCGGTGCCGAGCCGGTCGTCGGGCAGCGGGGCCCGGGTCACCCCGACGGAGCCGCCGGTCAGCCAGGCGGCCTGGACCGAGCGGCGGCCGGGGTCGCGCAGGGCGGTGGCGAGCAGGATCTGCCCGCCCTGCGAGAGCCGTTCGCCGACGATCCGCACGCAGGGCTCGGCCTGCACGGCGAGGTCGAGCCGGACGGGACCCGCGGGGCCGTCGACCGTACAGCCGAGGCGGAACCCGCGGCGGCGCTGCGCGTCCGGTACGGCCCGGTCGGGGATGCGGGCGCGCGCGTCGGGGAAGGCCTCGTCCAGCGTGACCCCCGAACCCAGTGCGGCCAGCGCCTCGTAGGCGGCCAGGACCTGGGACTTGCCGCTGCCGCTGGGCCCGGCGAAGAGGGTGACGGGTCCGACCGGGAACACCGCGGCCCGGTGCGTTCCGAAGGCGGAGAGCCGCAGCTCGGTGATCACGGCCCGCGGATACCGCTGCGCGGGTTCGGCGGACGCGGGCGGCCCGGATGCGGCTGGGGTGAGCTGCGCGGGTGGGACAGGCGCGGCCGGACCGGGCGGCGGCGTCGGGTCGGGCCCGGCCGGGGCAGTCGGCGCGGGCACGGCCGGTGCGGGCAGCGCGGACGGCGCAGTCGCGCCCGGAGCGGGGGCGGATGGGGCAGGCGGCGGGGCCAGGGGTGCGGTGGGGGTGGGGGTGGGGGTGGGGGTGGGGGTGGGGGGGACCGGGTGCGCCCGGGCGGCGGTGGCTAACGCGGGGGCGGGGCGGCGGGGCGTTGCCGCAGGCGAGGTGGCTTCCATGCGGCGGACGGTACGGGCCGCCGGGCACCCCGCGGGCCCGGCGAACCGTTACCTCGTGCGGACCTTCCTACGATCGGGGGACGGCCGCGGCCGCGATCCCCTCGACCTCGGTGCCGACCGGCGCCAGCAGGAAGACGTTGCGGTCCACCCGGTGCATGCCGCTGCCCAGGCCGAAGACCACGCCACTGCTGAAGTCCAGGATGCGCTTGGCCACTTCGCTGTCCGCCCCGGTGAGGTCCAGCAGCACCGGGATCTGGGCGATGAGGTACTCCGCCACCTCCCGCGCGTCCGCGAAGATCTGAACCCGGATCACCACGAAGCGCCGCTGCTCCGCCGTCGACGCCCCGGGCGCCGTGGGGATGGTGCGATGGTCCACCCGCGAGGGCCATTCGTTGCGGCTGCGCAAGGGGACCACCTGCGCGAGCCCCTCCCACTGTTCGTCGGTGACGTCGTACCTGCTCACCGGGCCGCCTCGGCCGTGCGCTTCTTGTGCATCCCCCCATCCTCTCGTGTTTCACCCGTTCAGCCCAACACCGACACGAACCACCCCGGCTACCCGGAGCGAGAACGATGGGTTAGGTTAGGCATACCTAAGTTCCTCGGAGGATGGAGAAGATCCGATGCGCATGTCCGGTGCCCGCTGCGCCCCCACCGACGCCGAGCTGATCCGCTCCGTCCTGGCCGCCGCCCACTCCATGACCGTGGTCACCGACGGACTGCACAGCGAGGTCCGCCACCTCGACGGCAGCGACCCGATGGGCCGCCTGCACCTGCACCCCGCCGAGCCGGGCCGCGACCACGGGCACCTGCCCTCGATCCGGCTGGAGTTCACCGACATCGCCCCCACTCCCGTACGCGACCGGGTGCGCGCCCGCGTCACCCTGCTGGGCCGGCTGCTCACCCCCTACTCCGACGAGTCCGCCGACTCCACGTGCGTGGAGTTCGGCCGGGCCGTCCTGGAGACCGCGCGCGGAACCTCGTACATCGGGCTCGGAGAACTGGACGCGGCCGCCCCCGACCCGCTCGCCCCCTACGAGGCCGGCATGCTCACGCACCTGCTCGACGACCACCCCGACCTCGTCACCCTGCTGCTGCGCCTGGTCCGGCCGCTGCCCGCCGCCGGCGTCGTCCGCGCGCTGCCGGTGGCCATGGACCGGTACGGGATCACCCTGCGGCTGGAGGAGCGGCGCGGCCACCGCGACGTGCGGCTGCCCTTCCCCTCCCCGCTCGACCACGTCGACCAGTCGGGCGCGCAGATCCAGGCGCTCTTCAGCGCGGCCCGGCGGCGCTCGCACCACAACACCCTGCCGGCCTGAGGATGGGGAATAGGCGCGCCGGCCGCCCCGTTGGGGGTGATCATGAAAGCGATTACGTACAGCGCATACGGAACTCCCGGCACGCTCAAGCTCGTTGACGTACCGCAGCCCAAGGTGGGACCGGGCGAGGTCCTCGTCCGCGTCAAGGCGGCCGGCGTCAACCCGGTGGACTGGAAGCTCGCCGCCGGGTACCTCGACCCGATCCTCGAAGTCCGCTACCCCGTCATACCCGGCTGGGACGTCGCCGGAGTCGTCGAGGCGATCGGCCCGGACACCTTCGACTTCGCCGTGGGCGACGAGGTGTACGGCTACGTCCGCAAGGAGTGGGTGGAACTCGGCACCTACGCCGAACTGGTCAGCGCCCCGGTCCGCACCCTCGCGCACAAGCCCCGCGAGCTGTCCTTCGAGCAGGCCGCCGGCATCCCGCTGGCCGGCCTGACCGCCTACCAGTCCCTCACCCGTGTGGGCCTCAAGGCGGGCGAGACCGTCGTCATCCACTCCGCGGCCGGCGGCACCGGCTCCTTCGGCGTGCAGATCGCCGTCGCGCTCGGCCTGCGCGTCATCGGCACGGCGGGCGCCCACAACCACGACTACCTGCGCTCGCTCGGCGCCGAGCCCGTGCTGTACGGGGAGGGGCTGGCGGACCGGATCCGCGAGCTGGCGCCCGAAGGCATCGACGCGGGGCTGGACTTCTACGGGGACGGCGCCGTCGAGACGCTCCAGTCGCTGGTCAAGGAGCGCGGGCGGGTCGTCTCCATCGCCGACTACGAGGCCGCCGCCAAGGGCGCGCACCAGCTGTGGGTGCGCCCCGACACCGCCGACCTGGCCTTCCTGGCCGAACTGGCCGACGCCGGCAGGCTCACGGTCAACGTGGAGCACGCGCTGCCGCTCGCCGAGGCCGCCAAGGCCTGGGAGCTGAGCGCCGCGGGCCGCACCCGCGGCAAGATCGTCCTGACGGTCTGAGCCGGCGCGGGTGGGGGCGGGTCCGAGGCTCGGACCCGCCCCCGGGCACCTGCTCACGTCATGCGGCGGCGGCCCGCGCGTGACGGTTGGCCGGGCGCGGCAGGCCGTAGTTCTCCCGGAGGGTGCGGCCGGTGTACTCGGTGCGGAAGAGGCCGCGGCGCTGGAGGATCGGCACGACGTGGTCGACGAAGTCGGTCAGGCCGGTCGGCAGGACGGGGGCCATGATGTTGAACCCGTCGGCCGCCCCCCGTGTGAACCACTCCTCCAGCTGGTCGGCGATCTGCTCGGGGGTGCCGGCGAAGGTGCGGTGGCCGCGGCCCGCGCCGAGCCGGGCGATCAGCTCGCGCAGGGTCAGCCCGTCGCGGCGGGCGAGCTCGGCGACGAGGGTGAAGCGGCTCTTGTTGCCGTTGATGTCCCGCTCCTCGGGGAGGTCGGGCAGCGGGCCGTCGAGGGGCAGGCCGGTGAGGTCCACGTTCAGCATCCCGGAGAGCTGGGCGAGGCCGTACTCCGGGACCTGGAGGTCGGTGAGCTGCTGCTCGAGGGCCTTCGCCTCGGCCTCGGTGGACCCGATGACGGGGGCGATGCCGGGCAGGACGAGCAGATCGCCCTCGGCCCGGCCGTGGCGGGCGAGGCGCGACTTGAGGTCCTTGTAGAAGGTCTGGGCGTCGGCGAGCGTCTGCTGCGCGGTGAACACGGCCTCCGCGTACCGGGCGGCGAACTCCTTGCCGTCCTCGGAGGAGCCGGCCTGCACCAGCAGCGGGTACCCCTGCGGGGAGCGCGGCACGTTGAGCGGTCCGGCGACGCCGAAGTGCTCGCCGCGGTGGGCGGCCGGGTGGAGCTTGTCGGTGTCGGCGTAGACGCCGCGCTCCTTGTCGAGGACGATCGCGTCGTCCTCCCAGCTGTCCCAGAGCTTGGTGGCGACGTCGAGGAACTCGCGGGCCCGGTCGTAGCGCAGGGCGTGCGCCAGGTGCTCCTCCCGGTTGAAGTTGCGGGCTTCGTCGAGGGTGCCCGAGGTGACGATGTTCCAGCCGGCCCGGCCGCCGCTGATGTGGTCGAGGGAGGCGAACTTCCGGGCCAGGTTGTAGGGCTCGTTGAAGGTGGTGGAGACGGTGGCGATCAGCCCGATGTGCTCGGTGACGGCGGCGATCGCGGAGAGCAGGGTGAGCGGTTCGAAGCCGCCGAGGGCGTTGTGGCGGGCCTTGCCCCAGAGGGCCACCCCGTCGGCGAAGAAGATCGAGTCGAGCAGGCCGCGTTCGGCCGTGCGGGCCAGTTCCTGGAAGTACCGCAGGTCGGTGACGCGCTCGGGCGTGCTCGCGGGGTGGCGCCAGGCGGCGTCGTGGTGTCCGGCGTTCATGAGGAACGCGTTGAGGTGCAGGGTGCGCGGTGCGGTCATGTCTGGTCCTGGGTCCTGGGTGAGGTGGTGGGGGCGGGGGCGGGGCGGGTGCCGGGAGGCTCAGGCCGGGACGCGCCAGAGGCTGAGGCGGCGTTCGACGGTGACCAGCAGCTGGTTGAAGGCCACGCCGATGGCGGAGATGGTGATGATGCCCGCGTACATCTGCGGGATCGCGAAGTTGTACTGCGAGGCGTTGATCAGATAGCCCAGTCCCGCCTTCGCCCCGATCATCTCGGCGGCCACGAGGACCAGGATCGACACGGCGCCGGCGAGCCGGATCCCGGTGAAGACGGTCGGCACGGAGGCCGGGAGGATCACCTTCTGGAACAGTCGGAGCGTGGAGAGGTCCATCGACCGCGCGAGCCGGACCAGGGTGGGGTCGGCGCCCCGGACGGCGCTGATGGTGTTGAGCAGCACCGGCCAGAGGCAGGCGTAGACGACGATCGACACCTTGGACGTCTCGCCGATCCCGAGGAGCAGGACGAAGACCGGGAGCAGGGCCAGGGCGGCGGTGTTGCGGAAGACCTCCAGCAGCGGCCCGAGGAAGTCGGCCAGGGGCCGGTACCAGCCGATGAGCAGGCCGAGCGGGACGGCGACGGCCACGGCGATCCCGAAGCCGCCGAAGGAGCGGACGAGGCTGGCCTGCGTGTGGTCGGCGAGCTGGCCGTCACCGGCCAGCCCCCACCAGGCGGCGGCCACCTCGCTGATCGGCGGCAGGAACGTGGCGTCGACCAGGCCGAGGCGGGGGGCGGCCTCCCAGACGGCGACCAGCGCGAGGACCGCGGCGGTGCGTACGGCGACGGCCCGCAGGGCCCGTACGACGGCCACGGCGGCGGCGTACGCACGGGCGCTGCCGGCTCCGGCCGGAGGCGTTTCGGCTGTGGCTGCTCCGACTCCCGCCACTCCCGCCAGGGCTGGCTCGGCCGTGGCCGCACCGGCTTCCGCCGCGCTGGTCCGCGCCGCTCCCGCCGGGGCCGGTTCGGTCGGGGCCGGTTCGGCCGGGGCCGGTTCGGCCGGGGCCGGGCCGGGGGCCGCTTCGGCTCCGGGTCCGGGCAGGGGGTCAGGGCCGGGCCCGGGCGGAGTGGCCACGGTCGGGCCGGGCCCGCCGGGTGCCGGGGGCGGGGTGGACTTGGGGGCTTCGCGGCCCGCGGCCGCCAGGGCGGTGGTATCCGTTCCGGTGGTCATGCTGCTGCCGCCTCCTTCTCCAGTTGCTGGGCGCGGGCCACCTCGTCGTGGAGGAGGTTCCAGATCTCGTGCCGGTAGCGGGCGAACTCCGGGCTCGACCGCAGCGCCTCCCCCACCAGCCTGTCGCTGTCCGCGAAGGTGACCGGGACGACCTCCTTGACCCGGCCGGGCCGCGAGGTCATGACGGCCACCCGCTGCCCGAGGTACACGGCCTCCTCGATGCCGTGCGTGATGAACACGACCGTCTTGCCGGTCCTCTGCCAGATGCGGCGCAGCTCGTCCTGGAGCGATTCCCGGGTCTGCGCGTCGAGCGCGGCGAACGGCTCGTCCATCAGCAGTACGTCCGGGTCGTACGCCAGCGCCCGGGCGATGGCGACGCGCTGGCGCATACCGCCGGACAGCTGGTGCGGGTGCCGGTCCTCGAAGCCGGTCAGCCCGACCAGGTCCAGGAACTCCCTGGCCCGGGAGGCGCGTTGCCTCCTCGGCACGCCGGTGGCCTCCAGGCCGAATTCGACGTTGCCCTGGGCCGTCCGCCACGGCAGCAGCGCGTACTGCTGGAAGACGATGCCCCGGTCCAGGCCCGGTCCGGTGACCGGCTCGCCGTCGAGCAGGATCCGCCCGCCCGTCGGCCGGGACAGCCCGCCCAGGAGGTCGAGGAGGGTGGACTTGCCGCAGCCGCTGGGGCCGACGACCACGAGGAACTCCCCGCTGCCGATCTCCAGGTCGATGCCGTCGAGCGCGGTGAAGTCCCCGAAGGCCTTGCGCACGTCCTCGAACACGATCTTCGCCATGCCGGCCGTCACCCCTTTCCGTGGTCGTTGAACTCGTTGGTGTAGAGGTCGGCCGCCTTGAGCTGGCCCTCCTTGATCTCGCCGCGCTCCCCGAGCCAGTCCAGCCAGAGCTGGAACTCCTTGTCGGAGATCCGGCCGCCGGTCTCGGCGACGCCGTACGAGTGCCAGTACTTGAGGGTGGACGTGTCCTCGGTGCGGCCCCGCTTGGTGACGATGTCCGTCATACGCGCGATGACCTGCTCGCGCGGGGTGGTGCGGGACCACTCGATCGCCTTGGCGACCGCGGTGACGAAGGTCCGGACGGTGTCGGGGTTCTGCTTGATGAAGCGCTTCGTCATCACGTACGAACCGGCGCTGAACGCTCCGAGCAGCTCGAAGTCGCTGAACAGCGGGCGGATCCCACCGGTGGCGAGGGCCTTGTCGCGCAGCACCCCGCCGAGCACGGCGACCTCGATCTGCTTCTGCCTGAGCGCCTGTTCGGTGTTGACCGGCGGGACCACGAGGGCCTCCACCTTGGCCGCGTCCGCCTTCGACACCCCGTTGCGGCTCAGGTAGATCTCCAGCATGGCCTGGGAGTGGGCGCCCAGGGTGTTCATGCCGACCTTCTTGCCGATCAGGTCCCTGGCGGTGCGGATGGGGCTGTCCTCGAGCACGTAGTACCCGCTGTAGGTGTCCTTGTCGGTGCCGTAGTAGGAGATGACGGACGTGATCGGGGCCTTGCTCGACGCCAGCTTGACCACGGCACCGTTGAAGGCGCCGCCGAAGTGGATCTGGCCGGTGGCGGCGGACTGGATGTCCTGCGGCCCGCTGATGGTGTTGCCGACCCACTCCAGCTTCACGTCGCCGAGGTAGCCGAGGTCGGCGGCGAGTTCGGGGAGGGTGACCGCGCCGACCGCGCCCTGGTACTTCAGGGTCTTGATCTGCGCGCCGGAGGCGGTGGCCGTGCCGCAGCTCACGGCGGCCGCCGAGATGCCGAGCAGGGCCAGGAACTGGCGACGGGAGGTGGTCGTCGAGGTGAGGGCTGCGGCCATGACGCTTCCTTGTCGGGACGGGATCGCGGGATTACGGGATTACGGGATTACGGGGTGACGGTGAGGACGGGGGCGGCGCGCAGGGCGTCGGCGAACTCGTCGACGGCCTGGTAGAGGTCCAGCTCCGCCTCCGGCCGCAGCCGGTCGGGGCCGCCGCCGCGCTCGACGAAGGAGTCGAGGACGAACCGGCCGGCGGTGACGTGCCGGGCGCCGAGGGCGGAGAGCACGGGGCGCAGGGCGTAGTCGATGGTCAGGACGTGGGCGAGGCTGCCGCCGGTGGCCAGCGGCAGGATCGTCTTGCCGGCCAGTCCGTCCTGCGGGAGCAGGTCGAGGAAGGCCTTGAGCAGGCCGGTGTACGAGGCCTTGTAGACCGGGGTCGCGATGACCAGGCCGTCGGCCTCGGCGACGGCTTCGAGCGCCCGGCGGATCTCCGGTTCGCCGCGGCGGGCGGAGAGCAGGTCGGCGGCGGGCAGGTCGCGTACGGAGAGGTGCGCGGTCCCGAAGCCGGAGTGCGCCAGGCGGCGCAGCACGTGGTCGGAGACGACGGCGGTACGGGAGTGGGCGGAGGGGCTGCCGGTGATGGCGAGCAGGCTGGGCACGGGGACTCCTTGCGGGACGGTCAGGCGGCGTCGGGTGTCGCGGTCGAGGTCGAAGCGCCGGAGGCGATGCCGAAGCCGGGGGCCGGGACGGCCTCGGGGCTGATCAGGCGGGACGGCACGCCGTCAGGCCCGACCGGAACGTCCCCGTCCACCGTCACGCGGCGCAGGGTGCGCTCGTGGTCGTCGGAGTCGTCCACGCCGTAGTGCTGGGTGGCGCGGTTGTCCCAGATCGCGACGTCGCCGGCCCGCCACTGCCAGCGCACGGTGTTCTCCGGGCTCTCGATGTGGGCCTGGAAGAGATCGAGGAGGGCCCGGGAGTCCCGGCCGGTGAGGCCGTCGATGCGCTGGACGAAGTTGCCGAGCAGCAGGGTGCGTTCACCGGTCTCGGGGTGGACGCGGACCACCGGGTGCTCGGTGAGGAACGCGGTGGAGGTGAACACCTCGCGGTACTGCGCCAGGGCCTCGGGCAGCGCGTCGGGCCTGAGGGCGGCGTAGTCGTACTCGTTGGAGTGCAGGGCGCGCAGGCCGTCGGCGAGGGCCCGCAGGGGCGCGGGGAGGTTCGCGTAGGCGGTGGCGGTGTTGGCCCAGAGGGTGTTGCCGCCGTACGGGGGCACGGTGACGGCGCGCAGGATGGAGAAGGCGGGGTAGGCGGGGACGAAGGTGACGTCGGTGTGCCACTGGTTGGCGCGGGCGCCGTGGTGGGAGTCGATGCCGAGGGCGTAACGCCCGTCCGCGGAGGGCACGGTGGGGTGCGCGACGGGCGTGCCGAGCAGCTGGGCGAAGGCCTCGTGGCCGGCCTCGTCGAGGTGCTCCTGGTCGCGGAAGAAGACGACCTTGTGGGCGAGCAGCGCGGCCCGGATCCCGGCGACGGCCTCCTCGGGAAGGTCGCCGCCGAGGCGGACGCCGCCGATCTCGGCGCCGATGCGGCCGCCGATCTTGGTGACGGTGGTCGGGGTGGTGGCAGTGGACATGAGGGCTCCCTGGGCAGGGCTGCGGCACGGGTGTCCGCAGCGGGGTGCGGTGGCAGGCGGATGGGAAAGGGGGGCTCGAAGCGGTCCGGCCCAGCGGGGGGGCGGCGGCGGCCCGGCGGCCCGTCAGGGGACCGGGCCCCTGGCCCGACTCAGACCAGGCTCCTGGCCCGACTCAGACCAGGCTCCTGCCCCGGGCTCAGACCGGGTTCGTGGCCCAACTCAGGCCAGACTCAGATCGGGCCCCTGGCCGGGCTCGTAGCCCGACGCAGGCCGGGCTCGGACCGAGCTCAGACCAGGCTCCGGCCGGGCTCAGACCGAACCCCTGGCCGGGCTCGTAGCCCGACTCAGACCCGACTCAGACCGAGCTCAGGCCAGGCTCGTGGCTGGGCTCGTGGTCCTCATCAGACCGGGCTCAGGTCGGGCTCGTGACCCGAGTCAGGCCGGGCTCATGGCCCGCCGGGCTCAGACCGGGCTCAGACCGGGCTCATGGCCGAGCTCGTGGTCCGAGTCAGGCCGGGCTCAGACCGAGGCCAGGCCGGGCTCAGACCGGGCTCAGGCCTGACAGCGGCCCGGACACGCGCCCGGCGTGGTACAGGGGCCGGGGGTGTGGAGCCGCGGGACGAGGAGTTCGTTCGCGGACATGCCCCGGAGCGTGTCAGCGCCCCCAACCTCGGTCAACCCTCGGTCACCCCCCGCCCGGACCCCGACACCAACTCCGGGAGGACCCTCACCCAACCCCGCTGACCTGCACTTTCCCGGAATCCGGCAGCCCCGCCACCCCGCCTCCGGCGGCCGAAAACCGTGGCCGGATTTCACGGCCCCGCAACGCCGCCGCCACGCCCCCGCTGCGCGGAGCCGTTCCCCACCCCGCCCCTTCCCGAAACCATGGGCTCCGCCCCCGGCCCCCCGCGCCTCATCGCCGGCGCGGCTCAAAGACCGTGGCTCCGCCCCGGACCCCGCTCCTCAAACGCCGGAGGGGCTGGACTTCACCCGCCGGGACCGGAGCCCACCAGGACGGGGACGGGGTGGGGTGTTGTCCGGGACGTAAAACGTGATTTGTGGCGCGGCAGCGCCCGCACCGGCGCAGAACACCCCGGGCGCCATAAATCATGAGTCCCGGACGACACCCCACCCCGGCACCGGCCCCACACGCAGCCCCGCCGGGAAGCCCCCAACCCCGCCGAGCCCGGCACGGGCCCCGGCACGGACCCCGCCACGAACACACCGCCCGCCCACCGAGCCCCCGGCACGGGACCCCGCACGGGCCCCGGCCCCACTGGCGACACCGCCGTATAAGCTCTCGCGGGAACGGACACGACGGCACAGACGAGGCGGGGACGGACACAGTGAAGCTCGGAGAGGCCCTGGCGGAGCGCGCGGAGGCCACCCGACGCGTCGAGCAGCTGCGGGCTCGCATCGTCGCCAACGCCCGCTACCAGGAGGGCGAGACCCCGGCCGAGGACGCCGCCCGGCTGCTCGCCGACGCCGCCGAGACCCTCGGCGCGCTGGAGTCCCTGATCAGCCGTATCAACCGCACCAACGCCGCCGTCGACATGGGCGAGGACGGCAGCCTCACCGACGCCCTCGCCCGCCGTGACGTCCTGCGCCTGCGCCACTCCGTGCTGACCTCCGCCGCCGACGCCGCCGCGGGCGGCGAACGCGGCTACGGACGCCAGATGCGCTCCGAGCTCATGATGCTCTCCGCGCTCCCGGTGGCCGAGCTGCGCGCCCAGGCCGACGCGGTGGCCCGGGAGATCCGCGAGATCGACGTGCGCATCCAGCGCACGAACTGGGAGGCCGACCTCCTGGACTGAGACCCGCGATGCGGAGCAGGTAGTCGCCCCGGAGGCGTGCACACGCCGAGGACCGGCGGTTTTCCGGTCCACCTGTGGCGCGTGGAGAGCAACGCAGGGGTTCGACTCCCCATCGACAACGCAGCTCAGAACCGCCCACAAGTAACAGAGCACAGCGCACGGCTCATCACCACGTGCAGATCCGGAGCGACGAGGGCGGGTTCGGGGCACCCGCATCGCAGGGCGGCGCCCGTGCCCGGAGCGAAGGCTCCGGGCACGGGCGCCGTTTTCGTGCGGCCGCGGGCCGGCACCGGCACCGACCCCCACCCGCACCCTCACCCGCGGCCCCGCCAGGGAACACCGCCCACCCAGCCGAGCCCCCCGCAGGGGCACCGGCACCGCTCTTTCGTGACCCCTCCCACCTCAATTGAGAGGGGGAGATCACATCCAGTAGTTATTGGTCGTTCACAGCCACCCCCCTAGCATTCGAGCCATGACGGTCCTGCCTGACGACGGGCTCTCCTTGGCCGCCGAGTTCCCTGACGCGACGCATGAGCAGTGGCAGCGCCTGGTAGAGGGCGTGCTGCGCAAGTCGGGCAAGGAAGCCTCCGGCGAGGCCGCGGAACACGCGTTGTCCACCACACTCCAGGACGGGCTCACCACCCGCCCGCTGTACACCGCGCCCGCACCCGGCGACGCCACCGGCGACACCGGCAACGCCACCGACACCGGTTTCCCCGGCTTCGCCCCCTTCGTCCGCGGCGGCACCCCCCAGGGGAACGCGGCGAGCGGCTGGGACGTGCGCCAGCGCCACCTCGGCACCGATCCGGTACGGGTCAACGAGGCGGTCCTCGCCGACCTGGAGAACGGGGTCACCTCCCTCTGGCTGACCGTCGGCCGGGGAGGTCTCCCGGTGGACGGTCTCGCCCGCGCCCTGGACGGGGTCTACCTCGACCTCGCGCCGGTCTCCCTGGATCCGGGGGCCGAATTCGCCGACGCCGCACGGGCGTTCCTCGCCCTGTGCGCCGAGCGCGGGGTGAGCCCCCACGCCGTCCGTGCGAGCCTCGGCGCCGACCCCTTCGGCCACGAGGCCCGGACCGGCGAGGCCCTCGACCTCGGCGAAGCCGCCGAGCTCGCCAAGATCACCTCCGCCGATTACCCCGGCGTGCGGGCCCTGACCGTGGACGCGCTGCCGTACCACGAGGCCGGCGGCAGCGCCGCCGAGGAGCTGGGCCTGTCCCTGGCCACCGGCGTCGCGTACCTGCGCGCCCTCACCGGGGCCGGGCTGTCCGTCGAAGCGGCCCTCGGGCAGCTGGAGTTCCGCTACTCCGCCACCGCCGACCAGTTCCTCACCATCTGCAAGCTGCGCGCCGCCCGCCGCCTGTGGGCCCGTGTCGCCGAGGCCTCGGGGGCCCCGGCCGCGGGTGCGCAGCGCCAGCACGTGGTGACCTCGCCGGTGATGATGACCCGCCGCGACCCCTGGGTGAACATGCTCCGCACCACCGTGGCCTGCATGGCCGCGGGCGTGGGCGGCGCGGACTCGGTCACCGTGCTCCCCTTCGACCACGAACTGGGCCTGCCGGACGCCTTCGCGCGCCGCATCGCCCGCAACACCTCCACCATCCTGCTGGAGGAGTCGCACCTGGCCCGCGTCATCGACCCGGCCGGCGGCTCGTACTACGTGGAGCGTCTCACCGACGAACTGGCCCACGCCGCCTGGGCGTTCTTCCAGACCGTGGAGAAGGCCGGCGGCCAGGCCGCCGCCCTGCGCTCCGGTCTGGTCGCCGACCGCCTCGCCGCCACCTGGGCCGAGCGCTCGAAGAAGCTGGCCAAGCGCCGCGAGCCGATCACCGGGGTCAGCGAGTTCCCGCTGCTGTCGGAGAAGCCGGTCGTACGGGAGCCCGCGCCCGCGCAGCCCGCCGGCGGACTGCCCCGCGTACGGCGCGACGAGTCCTACGAGGCCCTGCGCGCCCGGAGCGACGCGCACCTGGCGGCCACCGGCGCCCGGCCGAGGATCTTCCTCGCCGCGCTCGGCCCCGCGGCCGCGCACACCGCCCGCGCCACCTTCGCCTCGAACCTGTTCCAGGCGGGCGGCGTCGAGCCGGTGCACGACCCGGTGTCCGTCGACCCGGCCACGGCCGCCGAGGCGTACACAGCGAGCGGCGCGGACGGCATGGCCGTGCTGTGCTCCAGCGACGCGCTGTACGAGGAGCAGGCCGAGGCGGTGGCCGCCGCCCTGCGCGCGGCCGGCGCCACGACCGTGTACCTCGCGGGCAAGCCCGGTACCGCCGAGTCGGCCGTGGACGCGTACGTCTTCGCCGGCTGCGACGCGGTCGCCGTGCTGTCCTCCGTACTCGACCGGATGGGAGTCGCGTCGTGAGCGGCACCGGAATCCCCGATTTCTCCGAACTGGCGCTCGGCACGAGCCCGCACGCCGCCTCCGAGGACCAGTGGCGTGCCGCGGTCAAGGAGTCCACCGGCCAGGCCCCCGGCGACCTGCTGTGGGAGACCCCCGAGGGCATCGGCGTCAAGCCGCTGTACACCGGGCGGGACCTGGAGGGCCTGGACTTCCTGCACACGTACCCGGGCGTGGCCCCGTACCTGCGCGGCCCGTACCCGACCATGTACGTCAACCAGCCCTGGACGATCCGGCAGTACGCCGGCTTCTCCACGGCCGAGGAGTCGAACGCCTTCTACCGGCGCAACCTGGCCTCCGGCCAGAAGGGCCTGTCGGTGGCCTTCGACCTGCCCACGCACCGCGGCTACGACAGCGACCACCCCCGGGTGACCGGTGACGTCGGTATGGCGGGCGTGGCGATCGACTCGATCTACGACATGCGGCAGCTGTTCGACGGGATCCCCCTCGACAAGATGTCGGTGTCGATGACGATGAACGGCGCGGTGCTGCCCGTCCTCGCCCTCTACATCGTGGCGGCGGAGGAGCAGGGCGTCTCGCCGGACAAGCTCGCGGGGACCATCCAGAACGACATCCTCAAAGAGTTCATGGTCCGCAACACCTACATCTATCCGCCGAAGCCCTCGATGCGGATCATCTCCGACATCTTCTCGTTCACCTCGCAGAAGATGCCGCGGTACAACTCGATCTCCATCTCCGGCTACCACATCCAGGAGGCCGGGGCCACGGCCGACCTGGAGCTCGCCTACACCCTCGCCGACGGCGTGGAGTACCTGCGGGCCGGGCAGGGCGCCGGGATGGACGTGGACGCGTTCGCGCCCCGCCTGTCGTTCTTCTGGGCGATCGGCATGAACTTCTTCATGGAGGTCGCCAAGCTGCGTGCCGCCCGCCTGCTGTGGGCGCGGCTGGTCAAGCAGTTCGACCCGAAGAACGCCAAGTCCCTGTCGCTGCGCACGCATTCGCAGACCTCGGGCTGGTCGCTGACGGCGCAGGACGTCTTCAACAACGTCACGCGCACCTGCATCGAGGCGATGGCGGCGACCCAGGGCCACACCCAGTCCCTGCACACGAACGCCCTCGACGAGGCCCTCGCCCTGCCGACGGACTTCTCGGCGCGCATCGCCCGCAACACCCAGCTCCTGCTCCAGCAGGAGTCGGGCACCTGCCGGTCCATCGACCCGTGGGGCGGCAGCGCGTACGTCGAGAAGCTCACCTACGACCTCGCCCGCCGCGCCTGGCAGCACATCGAGGAAGTGGAAGCCGCCGGCGGCATGGCGCAGGCCATCGACGCGGGCATCCCGAAGCTGCGCGTCGAGGAAGCCGCGGCCCGCACCCAGGCCCGGATCGACTCGGGCCGGCAGCCCGTCATCGGCGTCAACAAGTACCGCGTCGCCAACGACGAGCAGATCGACGTCCTCAAGGTCGACAACTCCTCCGTGCGCGCCCAGCAGATCGCCAAGCTGCGCCGGCTGCGCGAGGAGCGCGACGAGCGCGCCACGCAGGACGCGCTGCAGGCCCTCACCAACGCCGCCGAGCGCGGCGCCGGCCAGGGCCTGGAGGGCAACCTGCTCGCCCTCGCCGTGGACGCGGCGCGCGCCAAGGCGACGGTCGGTGAGATCTCCGACGCACTGGAGAAGGTGTACGGGCGGCACGCGAGCCAGATCCGTACGATCTCCGGTGTGTACCGAACCGAAGCAGGCGAGTCCCCGTCCGTGGAGCGCACCCGTACCCTGGTCGACCGGTTCGAGGAGGCGGAGGGCCGCCGTCCGCGCATCCTGGTCGCCAAGATGGGCCAGGACGGGCACGACCGCGGCCAGAAGGTGATCGCGACCGCCTTCGCCGACCTGGGCTTCGACGTCGACGTCGGCCCGCTGTTCCAGACCCCGGCGGAAGTGGCCCGCCAGGCGGTGGAGGCCGACGTCCACGTCGTGGGCGTCTCCTCCCTCGCCGCCGGCCACCTGACCCTCGTACCGGCGCTGCGCGAGCAGTTGGCGGAGGAGGGCCGCGAGGACATCATGATCGTGGTGGGCGGGGTCATCCCGCCGGCGGACGTCCCCACCCTCCTCGAGATGGGCGCCACGGCCGTCTTCCCGCCCGGAACGGTCATCCCGGACGCGGCGCACGACCTGGTGACGCGGCTCGCCGCGGATCTGGGCCACGAGCTGTAGGCGGGGGCCGGTGCCGAAGATCGACATCGAGGCCTACGCGAAGGGGGTGCTCGACGGGAAGCGCGCGTTCATCGCACGCGCGATCACCCTCGTCGAGTCCACCCTGCCCGCGCACCGGGTGCTGGCGCAGCGCCTGTTGACGGAGCTCCTCCCGTACGCCGGCAACGCGCGCAGGATCGGCATCAGCGGGGTGCCGGGCGTGGGCAAGTCCACGTTCATCGACGCCTTCGGCACGATGCTGACCGGGCTCGGCCACAGGGTCGCGGTCCTCGCCGTCGACCCGTCCTCCACCCGCACCGGCGGCTCCATCCTCGGCGACAAGACGCGGATGGAGCGCCTCTCGGTCGACCCGGCGGCCTTCGTCCGCCCCTCCCCCTCCGCCGGCACCCTCGGCGGGGTCGCGAAGGCCACCCGCGAATCCATGATCGTGATGGAGGCGGCGGGCTACGGTGTGGTCCTGGTCGAGACGGTCGGCGTGGGCCAGTCGGAGACGACCGTCGCAGGCATGGTCGACTCCTTCCTCCTCCTCTCCCTCGCCCGCACGGGCGACCAGCTCCAGGGCATCAAGAAGGGCGTCCTGGAACTGGCCGACGTCCTCGCCGTGAACAAGGCCGACGGCCCGCACGAGCGCGACGCGAAGGCCGCCGCCCGCGAACTGGCGGGCGCGCTACGGCTGATGCACCCGGCCGACGCGGCCTGGACCCCGCCGGTCCTGACGTGCAGCGCCCGCGAATCGGCCGGCCTGGACGAGGTCTGGAACCGCCTGGAACAGCACCGCACCCTGCTGGACGCGGGCGGCCGCCTGGCGGCCAAGCGGGCGGAGCAGCAGGTGGAGTGGACCTGGTCGATGGTCCGCGAGGAACTGCTGGAACGCCTCCGCTCCGACCCGGGGGTACGGGACCTGGCCCCCGCCCTGGAGGCCGCGGTCCGCGCGGGGACCGTGACCCCCACCTCTGCGGCGGACCACATCCTGTCCGCCTTCGGCGGGCCCTGACGCTCTGGTGCGGCGCCGCTGCGGGGGCTCCGCGCCTCAAGCGCCGGCCGCGGGGCAATTCCAGCCCCTCCGGCGTTTGAGGAGCGGGGTCCGGGGCGGAGCCCCGAATCCTTGAGCCGCACCGGGCAGCCGGCACCAGCCACATCCAGCCCCGCCGGCACGTGAGGCGCGGGGCCCGGGGCAGAGCCCCGGCAACCGGCCCGCGGGCTACGCCCCGACCAGCACCGGGTCCGCCACGGCCAGCGCCCGCCGCAGCACCCGCACCTGCTCGGCCGGCTCGGCGGCCCCCAGCAGCGCCGACAGCACCGCGATCCGCGCCTGCCCCGCCCGCAGGGTCCCCGTCGGGACGGCCCCCGCCGCCACGAGGTCCACCGCACCCCCGTGCGTGTAGATCTCGGTGACCGGCCCGGCCATCACCCGCGTGGTCAGCGCGACCAGCACGCCCCCCGCGACGGCGTCCCGCACCGCGTCCACGATCTCCGGCGTCGCGTTGCCCGCGCCCGTACCCACCAGGACGACACCCTTCGCCCCCGCCGCGACCGCCGCGTTGAGCAGCACCGGGTCGCCGTCCGCGTGGTGCACCACCACGTCCACCCGGGGCGGCAGTTCCGGCATCGCCGGCAGCGGCAGGGCCGCCGGCCGCTGCGGCGTGCGCAGGATGGTGACCTTGCCGAAGCCGATCTTCCCGAGCAGCTCCTGCGAGGGGTCGGCGAAGGCGTCCAGCGCCACCGCCTGGGTCTTCACCGTGCCGCGCGCGGCGTGCACCCGTCCCGCGAAGGCGATCAGCACGCCGAGCCCGCGCGTGCTCGCGGCGGTGAGGAGGGCGTCGTAGAGGTTCTCGGGGCCGTCCCCGTCCGCGCTGCCCATGGGCCGCTGCGAGCCGGTGAACACCACGGAGCGCGCGTCGTGGTGGTGGAGGTCGACGAGCAGCGCCGACTCCTCCAGGGTGTCGGTGCCGTGCGTGACGACGATGCCGTCCACGCCGGGGTCCGCGAGCACCTCGTGCACGGTGTGCAGCAGGGTCAGCTGGTGGGCGGTGGTGAGGCGGGGGCTGTTCACGCTGAACAGGTCCACGACCTCGACGGTGATCCCCTCGGGCAGCGGCGCCGTGGCGATGACCTCGTTCCCGTCCGCGTCCGCCGCGAAGCCGGAGCCCTGCCAGCGGCTGGCTATCGTTCCGCCGGTGCTGATGACGACGATCCGTCCCATGGCCGTTGGCCGCCCTTCCCTCGAACGCCAGAACGCCCGCACATATGTACCTAAAGCAGCAATGATAGAGCGATCTACGCGCAATGGGATTGCGTCTTCAGCCCGCTCTGTAACATTCGGTGGGGGATAATTGCGCCATGGACGCGATTGACCGAGATATCTTGCGTGAGCTCCAGGCGGACGGACGGCTCAGCAACCAGGAGCTCGCCCAGCGCGTGGGCCTGACCCCCTCCCCCTGTATGCGCCGTGTGCGCCAGCTCGAACAGGACGGGGTGATCCAGGGCTACCGCGCCGTGATCTCCCCCGAGGCGGTGGGCCGCGGCTTCGAGGTGCTCGTCTCGGTCGAGGTGCGCCGCGACCGAGAGGCCGTGGAGGCCTTCGAGGCGGCCCTCCAGGACATCCCCGACGTGATCGAGGCCTACCGCCTCTTCGGCAGCCCCGGCTGCCTCCTGCGCATCGCCGTCGCGGACCTGCGCGCGTACGAACGCCTGTGGATCGAGAAGCTGACGGCCCTCTCCGGTGTCACCGAGGTCAATTCGCAGATCATCATGAAGCGCATCAAGGAACCGACCGGCCTGCCCGTCGAACGCTGACACCCCTGGCCGCCGCCCCGTCAGTGCTGGTGGCCGTCAGCGGCCCGCTCAGGGCCGGGCTGGACCGGCGCGGCCGGGCCCGCGTGGACCGTGAAGGCGGCGGTACGGACGGCGCCGTCGTGCTGGAAGTCCAGGAAGAGCCGGTACGCGCCGGGGCTGGGCGCCGTGGCGGTGAAGGAGATGCCGGGGCCGGGCTCGGTGGTGCCGTCGCCGGGTTCGCCGTTGGGGTGGACGTGCAGGTAGGCGAGGTCTCCCGCGCGCAGGGCGACCAGGTGTCCGTACGCGCCGAGGTACGGCTGGAGGTCGGTGACCGGGCGGCCGTCCTTGCTGACGCCCAGCCGCAGCTCGCCGGGCGTGCCGGGGCGCAGGTCGCCGTCGAGCGTGACGGTGTACCCGTCGACGACGGCGGTGCGTGACTCCGGGGGCAGTTCGGCGGCCCGGTAGGGGCCGGAGGCGGCGAGGTCGGCACCGAGGGTGAGGTTCCGACCGCCGGCCACGGCGGGGGTGAAGTCGGCGAAGACGCGGTAGTCGCCCGCGGCGGGCAGGTCGGCGGGGGTGCTCCAGGTCCCGTCGGCGGCCCGGGTGGGGTGCAGGTGGCGGTAGGTGGCGAGGTCGCGCGAGGCCAGGATCAGGTGGAGTTCCTTGCCGTGCTCGCTCCGGTAGGCGGTGACCGGCCGACCTGCCTGGTCCCGTACGGCGAAGCGCAGTTCGGCCGGCTGTCCGGCGTTCAGGCGCGGGGTCGCGAGGTCGAGCGTGTAGCCGGCTTCGGATATCTGGAGCCCTCCGGCGGCTGCCTGCGCCTGCCCTTGAGGATCGCCGCCCGCTGATGCGGCGGCCTCGCCGTGGCCCGCGTGCGCGGCGGGCGCGGAGGCCCCGCCCACGGGCCCGACCGCGGCGCCCACTCCGTAGGCGGCGCCAAACGACGCCGCGAGGGCGGCGGTGAACACGGTGATCTTCACGGCGGTGTTCATGGCACATCTCCTGGGTCGATGACGGGGACCGCTGCCGGTCGCCCTGGTCCGCGCAGCATATACCCCCAGGGGGTATATGCAAACGAGCGGGAAACACTTGCGCGGCATACCCATGGGGGGTATATATGAGCTCACGTTCGAGATACCCCCTCCGGGTATCAAGCCCTATCGGGAAGGGATGCTCCCATGTCCTGCTGCTCCACCGACGGCACCTGCTCGACCACCAACGCCGCGCCCGCCACCGCGGGCACCGCCACCGCCGGCATCTCCACCGTCTACTCCGTGGCCGGCATGACCTGCGGGCACTGCAAGGCCACGCTCACCAGGGAGATCGGCGCCCTCGCCGACGTCCTCTCCGTCGACGTCGACCTCGGCACCGGCCAGGTCACGGTGTCCACGGCGGGCGAGCCGGACGACGCCCTGCTCGCCAAGGTGATCGACGAGGCGGGCTACGAACTCACGGGCCGGGCGGCCTGAGCCCGCCCGGGCCCCGACCCCGTACCCGACCCCGCACGTCCACCCCACACCTCCACCGGCGCCGGGCCCGCCCACCACCGGGCCCGGCGGCCCACCCACCGCACCCCACCCGTTCCCTCACTTCGAGGAGCAGTGATGACCACCACGATCCCCGCCACCACCGAGGTCGAACTCGCCATCGGCGGCATGACCTGCGCCTCGTGCGCGGCCCGCATCGAGAAGAAGCTCAACCGCATGGACGGGGTCGAGGCCACGGTCAACTACGCCACCGAGAAGGCCAAGGTCACCTACCAGGGCGCCGCCGTCTCGGTCGCGGACCTGATCGCCACCGTCGAAGCCACCGGCTACACGGCCGCCGAGCCCGCGCCGATACGCGACACCGACGGCCTTGCCGGCCAGGACGGCACCGCGCCGCCGCAGTCCGACGAGCTGCGACCGCTGCGGCAGCGGCTGATCACCGCCGTGGCGCTGTCCGTACCCGTGATCGCGATGGCGATGGTCCCGGCCCTGCAGATCGACTACTGGCAGTGGCTCTCCCTGACCCTCGCCGCGCCCGTGGTCACGTACGCCGCCTGGCCCTTCCACCGCGCCGCCTGGACGAACGCCCGGCACGGTGCGGCCACGATGGACACCCTCATCTCGGTCGGCACGTCGGCCGCGTTCCTGTGGTCGCTGTGGGCGCTGTTCTTCGGCACCGCCGGTACGCCCGGTATGACGCACGCCTTCGAGTTCACCATCGCCCGCAGCGACGGCGCCGGGAACATCTACCTGGAGGCGGCGGCCGGCGTCACCGCGTTCATCCTGGCCGGCCGGTACTTCGAGGCCCGCTCCAAGCGCAAGGCGGGAGCCGCGCTGAAGGCGCTGCTGGAGCTGGGGGCCAAGGAGGTCACCGTGCTGCGCGACGGCCGCGAGGTCACGGCGGCGACCGCCGACCTCCAGGTCGGCGACCGCTTCCTGGTGCGGCCGGGCGAGAAGATCGCCACCGACGGCATCGTCGTCGAGGGCTCCTCCGCCGTGGACGCGTCCATGCTGACCGGCGAGTCCGTGCCCACCGAGGTGGGGACGGGGGACGCGGTGACGGGCGCCACCCTGAACGCCGGTGGGCGGCTCGTCGTGGAGGCCACCCGGGTCGGCGCCGACACCCAGCTCTCCCGGATGGCCAAGCTGGTCGAGGACGCGCAGAACGGCAAGGCGGCCGCCCAGCGCCTGGCCGACAAGATCTCCGCCGTGTTCGTGCCGATCGTCATCGCACTGGCGCTCGCCACCCTCGGCTTCTGGCTCGGCAGCGGCGCCGGCCTGACGGCCGCGTTCACCGCCGCCGTGGCCGTCCTGATCATCGCCTGCCCCTGCGCCCTGGGCCTGGCCACCCCGACCGCGCTCATGGTCGGCACCGGCCGCGGCGCACAGCTCGGCATCCTGATCAAGGGACCCGAGGTCCTGGAGTCCACCCGCAAGGTCGACACCATCGTCCTGGACAAGACCGGCACCGTCACCACCGGCCGGATGACCCTGCTCGCCGTCCACACCGCCGACGGCCAGGACGAGGCCGAGGTGCTGCGCCTGGCCGGCGCCCTGGAGCACGCCTCCGAGCACCCCATCGCTCAAGCGGTCGCCGCCGGCGCCGCCGAACGCGTCGGAACCCTCACCACCCCGGAAGACTTCGCGAACATCCCCGGCCTCGGCGTCCAGGGCATCGTCGACGGACACGCCGTCCTCGTCGGCCGCGAGAAGCTCCTCGCCGAGTGGGCCCTGCACCTGCCCGTGGGCCTGGAGCGGGCCAAGGCCCGGGCCGAGGCCGCCGGCCGCACCGCGATCGCGGTGGCCTGGGACGGCGAGGCCCGCGCGGTCCTGGAGGTCGCCGACGCGGTCAAGGACACCAGCGCCGAGGCCATCCGCAGCCTGCGCGCCCTGGGCCTCACCCCGATCCTGCTCACCGGGGACAACCGGGCCGTCGCCGAGGCCGTCGCCGCCGAGGTCGGCATCGACGAGGTGATCGCCGAAGTGATGCCCGAGGACAAGGTCGACGTGGTCAAGCGCCTCCAGGCCGAAGGCCGCTCGGTCGCGATGGTCGGCGACGGGGTCAACGACGCCGCCGCCCTCGCCCAGGCCGACCTCGGACTGGCCATGGGCACCGGAACCGACGCCGCGATCGAGGCCGGCGACCTCACCCTCGTACGGGGCGACCTTCGGGCCGCGACCGACGCCATCCGGCTGGCCCGCAAGACGCTCGGCACCATCCGCTCGAACCTGTTCTGGGCCTTCGCCTACAACGTGGCCGCCCTGCCGCTGGCCGCCGCCGGCCTGCTCAACCCGATGATCGCCGGTGCGGCGATGGCCTTCTCCTCCGTCTTCGTCGTAGGCAACAGCCTGCGCCTGCGCTCCTTCCGCGCCGGCCACTGACCGACCCGCACACACCCCGTAACAGCACCCGCACATTGGAGGTATGAAGCGATGTCAACCGTCGATCCCCGGCGCTGGTGGGCGCTCGGCGTACTGGCCGCGGCACAGTTCATGGTCATCATGGACACGTCGATCATCGGCGTGGCCCTCCCGCAGATGCAGCGGGACCTGGGCTTCTCCCAGGGAGACCTGCAGTGGGTGTTCAACGCCTACGTCATCGCCTTCGGCGGCCTGCTGCTCCTGGGCGGACGCCTCTCGGACCTGCTGGGCGCACGCCGCGTCTTCGCCGCCGGCTGGGTCGTCCTGACGGCCGGCTCCGTCGTCGCCGCGGCGGCGGACACCGCCTGGGTCGAGATCCTCGGCCGGGCCGTCCAGGGCGCGGGCGGAGCCCTGATCGCCCCCGCGTCGATGACCCTGCTGATGATGCTGTTCGGCCACGACCCGAAGGAACTCGGCAAGGCCCTCGCCCTCTACGGGGCAGCTGCACCCGCGGGCGGCACGGCCGGTGTCTTCCTGGGCGGGGTCTTCACCCAGTGGGCGAGCTGGCCGTGGATCTTCATCATCTACGTCCCCATCGGCATCGCCACCCTCGCCGCGACCGGCCTCCTCCCCACGGGCACCAAGCGCCGGGGCGCGGTGGACGTCCTGGGCGCCGCCGCCGTCACCGCCGGCCTCGCCCTCGCCGTCTTCACCATCGTCCGCGCCCCCGAGGCAGGCTGGACCACCCCACAAACCCTTCTCCAACTAACCGGAGCAGCGCTTCTCCTCACCCTCTTCCTCACCCTCCAGAAGTCGGTGAAGGCACCGCTGATGCCGCTCTCGATCTGGCGCACCCCGGGCCTGGGCATCTCCAACCTCGCCATGGCGCTGCTCGGGGCGGCGTGGATCCCGATGTGGTACTTCCTCAACCTCTACCTCCAGCAGGTCCTCGGCTACGGCGCCTTCGCCAGCGGCGCGGCGCTGCTCCCGATGACGGCACTGCTGATGGTGTTCATGACCACCCTCACCGCCCGCCTGCTGGGCCGCTTCGGCCCCAAGCCCCTGATCGCCACCGGCCTGCTGGTCCTCGCCGCCGGACTGGTCTGGCTCTCCGCCGTCCGACCCACCGGCACCTTCGCGGTCGACGTCCTCCCCGCGTCCCTGGTCGCCGCGACCGGCATGTCCCTCGCCTACATCCCCGCCCTGATGTCCGCCATGTCCGGCGCGCGTCCCGAACAGGCCGGCCTAGCCTCCGGCATCGTCAACACCACCTACCAGGTCGGCTCCGCCCTCGGCCTCGCCGCCCTCACCGCGGTAGCCGCCTCCCAAGGCGCCTCCCACGCGGCCGACCTCCCCACCCTCACCACCGCCTTCAGCACCGCCTTCCTCTGGGCCGCAGCAATAGCCGCCACAGGCGCCGCCCTCACCGCCACCCTCATGAAGGGCAAACCCACCAGCCAGTCTCCGGCCGCCCCGCAGGAGCGGACCGCAGAAACCGCATGCGTCAGCGGCTGAGCCCACCACCGAGATCTGGGCCGCTGCCGCGCCGGGCGTAGGCACGGGCAGCACGGGCACGGTCGCCGCAGCGGGTGGAACACCAGTGGCGGCGGCCGTGCCGGAGCAAGTAGCGGTTGCAGGGCGTGGATCCGCAGGCGGTGAGCCGTTCGGCGTCCGGAGAGGTCAACAGATCCGCGGCGTCGGCGGCGAGGGTCGCGAGGGCGTGGTCGACGATCTGCGTGGTGGGGTGCGGGGCGGCCCGGTAGGGGCCGGTCTTCTCGTCCCACTGGAGCAGCGGGGCCGTGGGAACCCTGGCGAGGGCGTCGTTGACCGCGCCCAGTGCGGCGGGAAGGGCGGGCAGCCCCTCGACGCGGGAGGCGAACAGCGCCCTGATCTGCTCGCGCAGGGAGCGCAGCTGCGCCGCGCACATCTCCCGCATCCCGACGTCGACCGGGGCGAGGCCGCGTTCCGTCAGCCACTCGTTCGCTCCCGCCGGGGTGCCGAGCTGATCGACGTAGTGCCCGCCGGGCAGCGCGATGGCGCTGTTGGCGAGGGCGAGCGAGGGGTACTGCTCGGCACCCGGTGCGGGCGCCAGGCCCGCCCCGCCGGTCACGATCTCATCCATGCCCCTCATGGTACGACTCACCCCCATCCATGAACCTCACGGAAAGGCTTGCGTCCATCCGTGATGCCGATCTACATTTCTCTCACGTTTCATTGGAAACCATCCGTGAGGTGCTTCTCGTGTCTTCCACCACCGCAGCAACGGAGCAGTTCCCCGTACGCGTCTTCGGCGGCCCGACCGCCCTCTTCGAGTACGGCGGCCTGCGGTTCCTGACCGACCCGACCTTCGACGGCCCCGGCGACTACCCGCGCGGCGGACGCCCGGGGCTGACGAAGACGGCGGCCTCCTCCGCCACCCCGGCCGACCTGGGCCGCGTCGACGTGGTCCTGCTCTCCCACGACGAGCACCCCGACAACCTCGACCGATCCGGCCGGGCGCTGCTCGCCGACGTACCCCTCACCCTCACCACCCCCGACGGCGCGAAGCGCCTGGGTGAGCGCACCGTAGGGCTTGCCGACTGGGAGCCGATCGAGCTGGACCGCCCGGGCGGCGGCACCATCACCGTGACCGGCGTGCCCGCCCTCCACGGCCCGGGACCACGCGAGGAGACGGAGCCGATCACCGGCCAGGTGGTCGGCTTCGTCCTGACCGGAGACGGCCTGCCCACCGTCTACGTCAGCGGCGACAACGCGTCGCTCGCCCTGGTATCCGAGATCGCCGAACGCTTCGCCCCCGTGGACACCGCGATCCTCTTCGCCGGCGCTCCCCGCATCCCCGTCCTCTTCGACGGCGCACTCATCGTCCTGAGCAGCGAGCAGGCAGCCGAAGCCGCAACGATCCTCGGCGCCCGCCGGGTCGTCCCCGTCCACTACGACAGCTGGTCCCACTTCACCGAGGGCCGCGACGACCTCATCGCAGCCTTCTCAACCGCGGGCCTCGCCGACGCCCTGCACCTGGGCGACCGGAACTGACCCTCCCCTCGCCTCCGCGACGAGTCCCAGCAATGCCCGACTCGTGGACCGTGCGGGTACCCGATGGGACGAGAGGCCGCTCCAGACCAACGAAACGACGTCCGGGTCGCCGCCGGGGACGATGAACCGCCTGATCCGGCCATACCAGGAGGACCGGAGCAGGCGGCTCGCGTCAGAACACGGCCTGGGCACTGTCCTCGTCGAACGGACGACGGGCTTCGGCGAGCGCGACCTCGTGGACGAACCACTCCAGCACGGCCCGGATGTCCTCACCGTGGGCGGCGAAGGCCTCCAGCGGGAAAGAAGGGCGCAGGTCGAGCCTGGCCTCGGCCAGGTCGATGCCGTCCACGGCGTTGAACCGCTCCATCAGAGCCCGGCGCAGCGGCTCGTCATCGAAGGGCGGCCGCCGCTTGAGGTACTGGAAGACGACCTCGACCGTGCCGGACGCGGGATAGATCGCGATCGGCCACAACGCGCGCGAGGCGTTCGTACCTCCGGCATCCACGGTCGGGAAGCAGCTGGTCTCTTCCCCCTTGCCGTAGACCTGGTGCCCACCCTGTTCTTCCCAGAACCGCAGCACGGCCAAGACGCCCTCGACGACCTCGGGCGTCTGGTTCTCCCGGAGCAGGGCCTCGAAACGGGCGGCCCCACTCGCCCTGGCTTCCTCGCTGCTGCGCGCCACGGTCGCGGGCAAGGACTCCTCCGGAATCTCCTTGCCCACCAGTACCGAGAGGTCGACGGCGCTCAGCCGGTGCGACTTGCGCGCCCGGCCGTTCTCGTCGAAGGGAACCCCTTCCGCCTCCAGGATCACCTTGGGATCGCCCGCAGCTCCCGCCAGCCCGCCCACTCGTCGTCGGAGTGCACGACCCCGTCCACCGGCCCGGGCCACAACTGCAGTGCGCGGTCTGCCAGTTCCTCACCTCGGGCGAGGATCTCCGCGCGGCCCCACCGCTCCTGCGCCGCGATCCCCTGGTTCATGCGCAGAGCGCTGGCGTCCAGCAGCTCCTGCTTGCGGCGGAACGGGTGGTTGGAAAGCTTCGCGTTCTCGCCGGTGAGGGTCAGGTTGCCGAGGGTGTGCACGAGCATGCCGTGGATCTCCTCGGGGCTCTCCCCGTCCCCGGTCTCCTCGGCGAGCAGGTCGAACCACTGCTGGGCAGGTTTCTGCGGCAGCACGTGCTCGACGGTGAGCTTCGCGTTGGCGTAGTCGACCGGTTCGCTCGACGCGTAGCTCTCCTCCAACCTGCGCAGGATCCGGAAGCGCTGGCCGCTGCGGCCCGTCTTGTAGAACAGGCGGGTGCGGATCGCGTCGCGGACGGCGTCGTCGCCGGGCCAAAGCCGCGCGCCCGTACGGTTGCGCGACAGGAATCGGCGTACGGCCTTGGCCGGGGACCCGTCCTTGTCGAGTTCCTTGGGGAGCTCCATGAACACCCGGTTGCTGCCCGTGGTGGACAGGCCCGCGAAGAGCCTGCGTGCCATGTAGCTCTCGGCGTAGGCGAGGGCCGTGGCGGCGTCCTCGGCCGTGGTCCTGCCCTCGTCCACCAGGTCGAGGAGGTGCAGGGCGAGCGGGTAGTGGACCTGGCCGCCCCACCGGGACAGCCGCTCCAGCGCCGCCTTCAGCTGGGGATCGGCCTCCCGCTCGGGCTCCACGATCCGCATCAGCCGGTCCGCGCGCAGGGCGAAGCGGGCGATCTCCGCCTCCAACGCCTCCTCGTCGCCGCTCAGCGGTTCGAGGCGCGGCCGGGAAGAAGGCCTTCGACAAGCGCCTGCCCAACAGCGAACCCAAGCTCCGCGAGGTCTTCGGGAAACTTCGGGCCAAGCACGGGACCGTGCTCGTCGTGGTCGACCAGCCGGCCTCCGTCGGCGCCCTGCCGCTGGCCGTCGCGAGAGACATGGGCTGCCCGGTCGCCTATCTGCCGGGGCTGACGATGCGGCGGATCGCCGATCTCTACCCGGGCGAGGCCGAAACCGACGCCCGCGACGCGTTCGTCATCGCGGACGCGGCCCGCGTCATGCCCCACACACTCCGCTCGGTCGATCTCGAAGACGAGACCATCGCCGAGCTGGAGATGATCGTCGGCTTCGACGACGACCTGGCCGGCGAAGCCACCCGCATCAGCAACCGCCTGCGCGGCCTGCTGACGCAGATCCATCCGTTGCTGGAACGTGTCCTGGGGCCGCGAGTGCAGCACCCGGCCGTGCTCAAACTCCTCGATCAGTTCGGCTCGCCCGCCCAGATACGCAAGGCCGGACGGCGTCGGCTCGTGACGCTGATCCGCCCCAAGGCACCGCGGATGGCCGAGCGCCTCGTCGAGGGCATCTTCACCGCGCTGGACGAGCAGACCGTCGTCGTCCCGGGCACGGACGCGGCCGCACTGATCGTTCCCAGCCTCGCCAGCTCGCTCCAGGCAGTGCTTGACCAGCGCAAACTCCTCGCCACGCGGATCGAGGAACTGCTGGAGGACCACCCTCGCTCCAAGGTCCTGACGTCCATGCCGGGGATTGGCGTCAGGACCGGAGCCCGCATCCTCATCGACGTCGGCGACGGCAGTTCGTTCCCGTCCGCCGCCCACCTCGCCGCCTACGCCGGCCTTGCCCCGACGACGAGCCGACGTGCTCTTCGTGATGCTCCGTGACGGCACCTTCTACGAACCCCAGACCGCCCCATCAGCTTGACCAAACCCATAGGGGCCCCCGTCAGGACGGCGCTCGCGGTGGACTGGTGCGGCATCAAGTCCTTCGGCTGACACCCCGCCCTGTACGACAGCGGCCCCCCGCCACCGAATTCCGGTGGCGGGGGGCCGCTGTCGTCCCAGCACACCGACAACCCCGGATCAGACATTTCAATCGTAGGCGTTCCCAGCCATCTTGCGCTTGAATTCATCGCTGTGCTGGACGTACTCGACGATCGTTCCGTCCGGACTCATGGCGCGCAAGTTGCGCCCTGAGGGAACCACCTTGATATCGTCGATGATCTTGACGCCGGTCTGAATGAAGTAGGCGCACACGGCGTCCAGGTCATCCACCAGGCAGGTCAACTTGGTGGCCTCGAACCGCTCGATGTCGGCCTTGTCTCCCGCGAGCAGAAGGAAGGTTCCGATCCCTACGATATCGAGCCTGAATTCCTCGTAATAAAATTCGTGGTGCGGACGGTCCACTCCTTGGAGTGCCATGTAGAACTTTTTACATGCTTCGAGTTCCGCCTTTCGAAGATATATCCTGTAAAAAGATTTGACGATCTTCATGGCTACTCCCGCCTCCCCTACCGCCGCTCCGTCAGGAAATGGAACGCCTTACCGTTGACGGTAATGGTCATGTACATTCCCGATCCTTCTGTGGCGGCACCCTGCGAGACGGTGTACGGCATGTGCCACTGATACTGCACGAGGGTTCCCTTTTCCGGAAGGAAGTCCGACCCGTCGTACCGCGAGACGTCGCCGTAGTTGTTGACGCCGAATCGACGGGGGTGCGTGCCTATCCACGGAAACACGGCTGCGCCGGCTCGCGCGAAGTCCTCCGGTGTCTCCAGCTCCACGACGGCCTTCTCCGCTTCGATCGCCAGCTCCTTGTAGTAGTCGCGAATCTGACTACCACTGCTCCGATCGACCGCCTCGCGCGGAACGAACAGGAACATGAGGTGGTTTCCGAAGGGAAGGCTTGCGCCGTACGAGGCGTTCTTCATCACGAGAAGGTTCTCGCTGGACCTCTTCTGGAACTCCGCCTTGACCGATTCGAGGAATGAACCGATCTTCACAGCCGGCTCGACGGTCTCGTGAACCGTCCAGGGCATGATCCGCACCGTTTCGCCCTCATCGACGGACGGCTTCCTCTCGGGGAGGTACTGGTCCAGGTCAGCGGTCTGCAGTTGAAGCTCCGATATCGCCTCCGCGATGCGGAATCGGTCTTCGCCCGCCTTCATGGTGCTCATCAACGCCTGATGGAAGCGGAAGCACCTGTAGCCGTCCTGCATGGACATCGGGAAGGCCGTGAAGATCCCCTGGATGTTGGGGTTCGACTTGTACGTGACGGACATCAACAGGAAGCCGTCGTAGTAATGGGGGTACTCGTCGAGCACGATCCCCTGAAACGATTCGATCGGGAATTCTTCCGGACTCTCGAACTCCCGCTCGATCAAATGACACTTCGAGAAGAGCGGGTTCTGGTCGAAGAAGTGACCGGCCGCGGCTCGAAAATCTTCGAGCGAAAAGGGCCGCTCGACGCTGTACGTCGAAAGTGCCGGGTAGAACTGCGCCACGTTGAGGGGGCGCGGGAAAGACATCAGGTTGAGACGGATCATCTTGTCGGCCATCGACAAAGGCATGCCTGATCACTCCAAGAGACGGGTGCGAGAAGGGCTGGAGGACGTTTCGGCCGGTCCGGTCACCCGGCCGCGTCCTCCTCCACAGCGTGAGCGGATTCCGCGCGCCAGGTGCACCCGTCGCCCGCCTGCTCGCACGACACCGTGACGTCCGGTTCCACGTAGCGGGTGGCGATGGCGGTCTGGAGTTTCTGGCAGTACCCGCACGGTGACTTGAACGTCAGCACGACGCCGGCGCGGGCGGCCTTCTTGCGGTACCGCAGAATCCCGCAGTCGGCATTGCGCAGGACGGTCCCCGAGGGCTGGGGCTCGGTGGACACCGCCGAGTCGTACAGCAGGAGCTGACGTTGCAGCCGGGCCACGAAGTGATCGGTGGCCGACACCCCGTCGGGCCGTTGCGCCCGCAGCAGGTCCGCGGTGATTCGGGAGTTCGCCTCGATCCATCCGTCCAGGCCTTCTTCGCCGTGCTCTCCCAGGACGAACTCCTCCGCGGCCGCCTGGGCCTCGAAGTACCGCTGGCGCCACAGGTCGACCTTCTCCTCCGGGTCGAGAGGAATCGTTTCAACGGTCATGGTCCGCATCCTTCCCGGTGACGTTGTCCAACTCGGCGAAGACCTCCTGGGCCACGCGCAGTCCGTTGTTGGCGACGGGCCAGCCGCCGTAGTAGGCGAGCTGAATGATGACTTCGACGATCTTCTCTCGCGACATGCCGAGGTTCAGGGAGGCGCCGATGTGGCCCCTCAACTCCCAATCGGTCCGCGCCATCGCGACCGCGGTCAGTGCGACCAGTTCGCGCTCCTTCAGGCTCAGTTGCGGGCGGGCCCAGATCTCGCCGAACAGGTGGTCGACGGTGATCTGCAGGAACTCCGGGTAGGAACCCGGGCGTGGTTCGCGGCCGAAGACCTCCTTGAAGATGACTTCACCCCGCTCGCGCCGGGCAGACTGCTGATTCATCGATCAACTCCTCCTTATGGGGACGAACGTTCGCGTCAAGGCGAACAGGCGACGATCGCTCGGACCCGGGCGGGTCCGGCAACGGCCCATTACAGGACGATGCTGAGCTTGCCGTGCTCGTACAACGTCTCGTGGTCGAGCACCACGACCCTTCTCCGGATCCGGAACGACTCGCCCTCGGGAATGAGTTCGCACCGATACTTTCCGACGTAGGCGTCGGAGCGCCCGTGCCCGAAGCGGTATGCGACGACATTCGCCGTCACCTCGAGGTAGCTGCCCTGATCAGCCAGGATCTCCACGTTGCTGATCACGCGATTCGTTCGCGACCGAGGGTCCTCGCACCACACCTCGCCATTGAGGATCTGCTCGATCCGCTGGCGAAGCCGGGCGGCGTCGTCGTCGATGAGCCCGAGCGCGCCGGCCGACTCGCCGCGGACATCGGTGGCCGGCACCACGTAGCGGATGTCGTCGGTCAGCATCTCGTCGTACCACTCGGTCAGACGCCACTCGTCGAGCAGCCGGGCCTCACGGAAAAGGAACTGGCTCACCCGATGCCACAGACTCAACTGGGCCGCATCGTCGACTATCAGTTCGCTGGTCATTCCTGTTCCGCCCCTTGCAGCTCGACCTGGCGAGCGACCTCGAAGTGACCGTCGTCGCCGTGCATCATCCGGTCCCACTGCCGCCAGAATTCGCGGGCAGGAAGCTCATCGGTCGTCTCGGGGATCTCCTTGTCCATACCGCGTGACAGGTCCGAGTAGCGCACCGTGCTGTTGCGATAACCTCGCTGGCACGACTCGATGATCTCGATGTCGTCGGGAGTGGCGAAGCCGGCGGGGCCGAGGAACGTCAGGTAGTGGCTCTTGCGGAGTTCCCGGATCTCCGGATCTTCGTCCTTGGGGGCCAGCGCAACCGAGGTGATGGCCATCCGGTCGGCGCCGACCGGGTCGATCTTGCGGATCGTGAGCGCAATCGCGTCGATGATCATCAAGTTGGGGAAGATCATCAACGCGCGGTTCATGCCGGTGATCCGTTGGGCGCGTTCGGCACCGAACTTCTCGACGAACCGTGCGGCGGTCGCCTCCATGCGCGGCCGGAGCTCGGGATCGAACATCGGCGTCCAGTGGGCGAGCGGGCGGGCCGCGGCGGGCGGCAGCTCGTTGGCACCATGACCCAGGCCGAGGGCGCGGGCGAAGCCGCCCCGTCGTCGTGGTGGCACCGACCCGAGCGACTGCATGTAGCTGACGTAACGCTTGTGCAGTGCTCGGAAGTGGTAGATGTCGACACTGTTCTCCATCATGAGCTTCCAGTTGGCCTGAGCCCCGTGGAGTTGCGCACCTTGGATCACCTCCATCCCGGTCTCGGACTGGTCGGCTACCAGATCGATGTATTCCGTGGCTCCCGCCAGGTACTCGGTCAGGGTGCGCGGCTGCTCCGGATCGAAGGTGACGAAGACAAAGCCGCGGTAACTGTCACTACGGTGCTCCGCCAGGCCGAAGTCCGCCTTCCGGAATCCCGGCCCGTACCCGTCCGGAATAGGAACCCCGGTCAATTCGCCCTTGTTGGAGAACGTCCAGTCGTGATAGGGGCACCGGAAGGATTTGACCTGCCCGGCCGGCTGCGAGCAGAGCAGAGCCCCGCGGTGAGTGCAGCTGTTGGCGAACACCCGGATCACCCCGTCGGACCCGTGCACCATGAACACCGGGCGCCCGCCGACATCGCGCGACACGTAGGAGCCCGGTTCGGGCACCTCCGATTCGTGCCCGATGTACAACCAGCAGCGATCGAAGATCCTGGCCATCTCCTGTGCGGCCACATCGTCGTCGGTGTAAGCGCGGCGGTCCACCCGGAACGAGAGGCGCTCCAGATCATCGACGACGATCGGTTCGTCCTCCAGCCGCTGCAGTTCGATCGTCACTGCTCCCTCTTTCGCTGTAGTTTCTGAACGGTTCTGACGACCACCTCGACCGTGCGTGCGGCAGCATCTCCACAGGATTCCGCGGCACTGCCAAGTGGTGGATCACAACCACGGGCAGGCTGTCAGACCGCCCAGTCGGTCGTACATAGGACCTAAGTCCCTGGGACTTAAGTCCCTGGGCCTTAAGTCCCATCGCACCCGGTCCGGGGGCCGTCGAAAGCCAGGTCAGGGCGCACATTGAGGTAGCCTCTCGGCCCTGAGGAACGGCGGACACGGAACCGCTCAGCAACTGACCCTCAATTCGTGCACGATGCACCCCATGTCCTGTATGAAAGCTCGAGGGACACCTATGCCCAGGTTCAACAGCCCCATCATCGGGACCAGTTCCCCCATCGCCGGAGCGATAGCCCATTCTTTGATCCGGATTCACCGGGATGTGCCCAGCGGAGGAGGCAGCGATGAATGACAGGCCGTTCCATGTCCTGCTCGGCCCGGACGGTGCCGGCAAGTCCTCGGTCATGGCGGAGGTTGAGCACCGGCTGCCGTCGTGGCGGGCGCTTTCCACTGACGACGCATTCGTCAGGCCTGAACACGGCCTCATCACCCGGCTGCGACACGACGTGGTCGGGGAAATTCTGCCAAATCTCGGAACGACGTATTCCGCTGATTTCATGGCCAGTCTCCTCCAGACGGCCGTGGTCCATCTGAAGGACGAGATCCAGCGTCAGGACGACGACGTTCCCGTCGTGGTGGACTCCTACTACTACAAGATCCTCGCGAAGTGTCGACTGGCCGGTATCGAGGAGAACCCCATGTACAGCTGGTGGCGCTCCTTCCCGCAGCCGTGCGCCGTGGTCTACCTGGACGTCTCACCCAGGTCCGCGTGGCGGCGTTCGGGCAATGGGGCGCGGCTCAACGCTCTGGAGCACTTCGGCGATTTCCCCGAATGGCCGGGCTTTGAGGAGTACCAAGTGAGCCTTCGCAAACTGATGCTGGAAGAGGTAAGGGAATTACCGGTGACGATCATCGAGGAACAGCCCAGTGCGGCCCGCACGGCCGACGCGGTGGTGGAGGTGCTCACCTCGTGACCTCACACAGGGGCTGGGCAGCCACCGGGCATCTGGATCGCTACCGGCAGCGGGTGTTTTCCGAACGCGCTCGGCTCGGCGACGCGCTCACCGATCTGCGCGGGCAGCAGCAGCGCGTTCTTGCCGACCTCGTCGAATTCAACTCGGGAACCGAGTTCGGCAAGCGGCATGGTTTTGACCGCATACGCGACATCGACGACTTGCGCCAGGCCGTTCCCATTCAGGACTACGCCGCCCACGCGCCGCTGATCGAGCGCACGGCAGCGGGTGAGCCGAACCTGCTGACGGCCGACCGGCCGGTCGTGTACTTCACCAGCAGTGGCAGCACCGGCGCACACAAGAAGATCCCCGTCACCCCGCGGTTCATGAGCACCACCTTCTTCCCGTTCTACTACGCGGCCTGGGCGCCCCTGATCGAGAACTTTCCCGAGGTCGGGCAGCGGCCCGACGCGGTTCTCAACCTCAAGCACGACCCGCTCTCCGCACCTCCCACGACGGCTGCCGGGCAGCCTCATGTCGGCGCCAGCCAGGTCGACTTCGGTGAGAAGTTCGGTGAGCCGCTCTCGGCCGAACTCGGCACCGCGGCCCCCTGGGCCACTCTCCCCGTGGACGTCGCGCCCGACGACCATCTGGAGAAGATGTACTTGAGACTGCGGCTGGCGGTGCAGAGCGATGTCCGCTGTCTCATCGGGATCAATCCGGCCATGATCGCGGCCGTCCCGTATCAGCTCAATCTGTGGTGGGACCGGATCGTCCGGGAGGTGCGGGACGGGACCCTGGGGGGCGTCCCCCACGGCAGCCCCGATCCGCGCCGAGCGGCCGAACTGGAACAGCTCGCCTCCTACTTCGGTACCGTGGATCCGGCCCACGTATGGCCCCGGATCCGTGCGCTGTTCGGCTGGACGACGGGTGTCGCATCCCTCTACCTGCCGGCACTGCGTGAGCGGTTCGGTACCGGTGTGGCGGCCCTGCCCGCGCCCGTCGCGGCGTCCGAGGGGCCGGTCGGGGTGCCACTGGACCGCCACGGCTCCGCCGGGAGTCTCGTCGTGTCGGCGGCGGTGTACGAGTTCGTGGACGCCGATGCCGATCTCGCGCCCGACGCCCGGACCCAGCTGCCGCACGAACTGGAGGCCGGACGCGAGTACCACGTGGTCTTCAGCCACGTCGGCGGGCTGTACCGGTACGCCGTCGGCGACGTCATCCGCGTCGAGGACCTGGTCGACGGAGTGCCGCGGGTGACGTACGCGGGCCGGGCCAACCGTTCCGAGGTGGCCGGGGAGCGGCTGCGCGAGTCCCAGGTCGTCCGGGCCTTGCGAACTGCCCTCGAAGCCACCGGCCTTGGCATCTCCAACGTCGCCTGCCGGGTCGAACGCCAGAGGACGGCCCCGCACTACGTCTTCGCCCTGGCTCCGCACACCCCCTGGCAGGACGCCGAGTCCAGCCGCTTCGCAGTTCTGCTGGACGCCGCCCTGCAGGGGGAATCCGCCGACTACCGGCGAGCCCGTACGGACCGTCGCCTCTCCGCCCCCGTACTCCAGCTCCTCGACCCCCATGCGTTCCACCAGGACTGGCACGCCGCAGTAGGGAGCGGGATCCGACCGACTCAGGTCAAAGACCGGCTCTTCAGGCAGGACGACCTCCTGTGGCAGCGCCTGACCAGCACGACACCGGCCGGCCCCTCACCCAGAAACGAGGCACTTCGATGACCGACCTCCTGAACCCGGTGGAGCGGACCGCGCTGCTCACTGCCGCCCTGCGTGCCGCTGAAACCCTGCGTGAGGACCGCCTGTACGAGGACCCCTACGCGGCCAGGCTCGCCGGAGAGGCCGGCCCGCAGCTGCTTTCCGAGGTGCACGCAGCAACCTTCCCGCCCGACCGGCCCCGGTCCCTTCCGAGTACGCCCGACTACAACGCGATCCGCACTCGGTTCTTCGACGGCTTCCTCGCGGACGCGGCGCGGGACCGGCAGATGAGCCAGATCGTGCTGGCTCCCTCGGGCATGGACTCCCGGGCCTACCGGATGTCCTGGCCCGACCACATACGCTACTTCGAGGTCGACCGGCCGGCCGTCCTGGACTTCAAGCGCGGCCGGCTCCAGGGAGTCGCCCCGCGCGTGGCCCACCGGTCGGTGGCCGTGGACCTCACTGCCGACGACTGGGAGAGCCAGTTGATCGACGCCGGATACGACCCGACGCTGCCGTCGACCTGGCTGCTCGAAGGGCTCCTCTATTACATCCCCGAACCGGACACACACCGCATGCTGGAGCGGGTTGCCGCCATCACGGCGCCCGGAAGCCGGATTGCGGCCGATCTGGTCAACGCCGCCGCCCTGAGCCTGCCGCACATGCGGGGACTGCTCGACGTCTTCGCCAACTGGGGCTGCCCATGGCTCTTCGGCACCGATGAGCCCGAGGACCTCTTCGACCGCTACGGGTTCAGCGTCGAGGCCACGCAGCCCGGCGAGCCGGATGCGGACTTCGGCCGCTGGCCGGACCCGGTTCCGCCGCGCGACGTCAAGGATGTCCGCCGGGTCTTCCTCGTCCACGGGACACGCCGGTGACCAGACCGGCCGTGGTCGTGGGCGGCAGTGTCGCTGGTCTGGCCACGGCTCTGGCTCTCGCCGAACGAGGCTTTCCGGTACGCGTCCTGGAGCGCTCGGCTCCTCCACCGGAAGGCCCGGTCGACAAAGCCGCCGAGCTCTGGCAGCGTCCCGCCGTGCCGCAAAGCGGCCACTCGCACATTCTTACGTCGCTCGGGGTGCGTGTGTTGCGCCAACGGGCCCCCCACCTGCTGGATGCCGCCCAAGAGGAAGGAGCACGGCTCCTCGACCTCACCGAGGCGGCGCCCACGGAGGCATTCGACAAGCCGGCGGACGACCACGAGCTGGTTGCTCTGGCCGTCCGACGTCCCCTTCTCGAACTGCTGCTCCACCGCGCTGTGCGTGCCCTTCCGGGGGTGGCCTTCGGCCACGGAACCGCGGTGCGTGGGCTGCTCCTGGACCCGGCCCGGTCCCGCGTCGCCGGTGTGGTGACGGATCGGGGCGAACGAGTGCCCGCGCGGTTCGTCGTGGACGCCACCGGCTGGAAAGCGGCGGCCCTGACCTGGCTCAGGAAATCAAGAGCTCCAATTGGCGAAGACCTGGTCGGCACCACGCAACTGCGCTGTTTCAGCCGGTTCTACCGGCTGAACGCGCCAGGAGGCGACTGGCCGGGTCCGCTCAACCGGGGCAACGCGGCAGGAGGTATCTGGGACCACTACGCGGCGGTCGTGCACCCTGCCGACAACGGCACCTTCGCCATCTCCGTAGGGGCTCTGACCTCTGACCCGGCCACCACGATCCTGCGCGAACCCGCCGCCTTCACCGCCGCTGCTCGGCTGTCCCCCTACGTGGCGGCATGGATCGAGGAGGGAACTGCGACGCCGTTGACGGACGTACACGCCATCACCATGCCGCCCAACATCATGAGGTCCACGGCGCGCCCCGGTCAGCGACAGATCGCCGGGCTGTTCGCCGTCGGTGATGCTGCCTGCGTCACCGACCCGCTCTTTGGTCGCGGTATGTCGCTCTCCCTGCAGCACGCCTTCCGGCTGGCCGATCTCCTCGATGCCCATCCGACCGTAGGGGAGCACCAGAGTGAGAACGCCGTGCGACTGGCCGAGGAGGTCCATCGCCCGTGGTACGAGCAGGCCGTCCACGACAGCCGGGCATACGGCGGGCTGTGGCGGGCCCGCGCCGAGGGACTCGCACCGTCTCCGGTGCCGCCCGCCGTTCAGGGCCGCCCCTCCATGGCGGACGTGGCTCGGGCCGCCGCAGTTGACGCCGTGGTCTGGCGCGGTTTCGTGCGCGTCCTGATGGGCCTCGACACCCCCGCGGAGATTCTCGACAGTGCCGGATTCCAGGACCGGGTGCGTACCGCCCCCGCCGACCGTGCCCCGATCGGCGCCCGGCCGCCGACCCGGCAGGAGCTACTGGAGGCCATCACCGCCAGGAGGGAGGGCTGATGGGCGGCACCCGCCGGAGGGTACTGCTGGCTCCGATCACCGTCACGCCGTCCAAGCCGTTGACTCCGAGCCATCTCAAGGGCTTGCTCTGGGCAGATGTGATGTACCGCGCCACGGCGCAAGTAGCCGACGTGACCTACCGCTACAGCCACACGACGTACCACCCGACCGAGCAGACACTGGGCTTCTGGGAGTTCCTCGACCGAACCCGGGGTGATACCGACTACTCCTGCCGGTCGGAGGAGGAGATCGGTGAGCTGTACGTGCGCTACCGGGCCGAGGGGCCGGTGCCCACGGCCAAGCTGGCCCCCTACGCCGAGGCCGTCGAGCGCACCGACTACGTCCACCCGGCGGGGGCCCGCGTCCTGCGTCTGTGGGCCGGCCACTACGAACGGCTCGGACTGCACGATCCCGGACTGCTGGCACACCAGCCGCCCGGACTCGGTCTCGACGAGATGGTCGACGAACTGGTCGCGGAGGAGCTGGGCCTGGACCAGCGGGATCTGGGCGGCCCGGTCTATCTCGACGCCACCCGTTTCGGCCTGCCCCTGCGGCAGATGATCGCTGCTGACGGGCGCCCCAACTACCTTGCCTGCGCGTTGCGCGAACTGCTGCCGCTCGCACCCGAGTACGACGAAGTCGTGCTGCTCTACGACCGTGAGCTCGACCCCGACTATCAGCTCCTGGAGCGGGTTCTGACCCACAAGGGAACCCTCGTGCATCGGGTGCCCCTGGGCAGGGTGCCGATCGACGGGAAGATCACCTCTGCCCGGCAGGGTGGCTGGCACGACCACACGATGAGCGCGATCCTGCGCTCCGTCGGCGACAACCACGATCCTGCGGCGCTCCGGCTCGGCATGCGCCTGTACTTCATCGCCGGACTCGGACCCGGACAGCAGCAGTCCTTCCGGTCCGATCTGCTCCGCAAGAGCCTGCGCCGCGCCGAGAAGCTGCTGAGCTCGGCGGAAGCGGCACCGATGGACGACCGCGACGCCCTGTTCGGGCTGTTGGACAGGCATCGGCGCGGCCACACCCACATCGACCCGTACCGACTCACCTCGTCTCTGCTCGGCCGGGGAAACCACGCTCCCGGCCGAGCCCTGCTCAGCACGGTGTTCCTATGACGCTCAGCCCTGATCTCCTGCTCACCGTGGCCGCCGAGCGGCTGCTGGTGACCCGGCCCGAGTTGGCCGGACACCTCGACCTGTCCACCTCCGAGGCGCTGCGCAAGGCCAAGGCCACCCTCGCGGGCGGGGAAGCGGACGGACCGCACAACGGTGCTGCCGTTGTCATGGTCGTCGGCCGCTTCTCGCTTCCGCACTGGGTGCAGGAGACCTGCCGCTTCGCCCTGTCGGTGCCGGCGGACCGGGCCGGACCGTGGCATCGCTCGTTCACCCGCACCCTCTTCCTGGCGGGCCGGCCGAACAACCTCAAGGAGAGATTCGCCTTCGACCACATTGCCGACGACGGGTCGACGGCCTGGATCGGGCCCGCTCCGGACGAGGCCACCGCCGCACTGCGCCGGTTGCTCAAGTCGTTCGACGGCACACGGGAGTTGCCCGCTTGGGCTCCGACCACCGTGGCGATACCGGCGCCCGTCGGTGAAAGCTCCGCCGGTTCCCGGCCGGTCTGCCGCGACCTGTACATCGCCACCGCGGGGGTGACCGTCTCCGACGTACTCATCCAGGTCAACCACCTACTCGCCGAAGCCGTGTTGGACGGGCTGATCCAGCCGGGTGACCGGCTGACCCTGCGTTCCGTGCCCCGTCTGGCCGGCCTTGCCATGCGGTTCGCCGCACTGCGCGTCGACACCGATACCCGCCGGCCCCACGAGCTCCGTGCCTACGCCGGACTGACCGAGGAGATCTGAAGATGCCCGCCCCCCGTACCGCTGCGACACCCGACGCCACGCGGCCCGTGCGTTTCGGCATCCACGGCTCGCCGCACCTGGCCATCCGCATCATCACCGCTGCGGGCCATGAGCCGCAGGAGGTCGAGTTCGTCCCGTACGACGTCGCCGACCCGTTCGGCCCGCTGCGGGACCGTTCCATGGACATCATGATCGTCAAATACGGGCTGCAGGAACCGGACATCGCCGTCAGCCGGCCCGTGAGCTTCGACGGCCGAGCTCTGATCGTCTCCGCCGACCACCCGCTCGCCGGGCGAAGGACCGTGTCGGTCGAGGAGGCCGCGCACTACGACGCCTTCCGCTGCCCGGGGGACTTTCCTCCGTACGTCTGGGACGAGGTGGTGCCGCCACGCACCCCCGGCGGAGCTCTGATCCGCCGCGTCCACCCCATGACGACGGTGGAGGCGATGACCGACGTACTCACCCGCACCCAGGCCGTCCATGTGTCGTTCCAGTCACTGGAATCGATCCTGCCACCCCACATCAGGGCCGTTCCGGTCCACGATCTGCCGCCCGCACCCGTGACGCTCGCCTGGCTGCGTGATGCGGCGCTGTCCCCACGGGCAGCCACCCTTGTCGCCGATGCGGAGCGGAGTGCGGTCGACGAGGGGGCCGGGCGATGAGGCGGAATCAAGACGTTCCCGTCGTCCTGCTGCACGCCCTGCCGCTGAGCTCTGCCATGTGGCATGATCAAGCAGCGGCGCTGCGAGCACGCGGGCACACGGTCATCACCCCCGACCAGCGCGGATTCGGCACCGTGCCGCTGGGAACCGTGCGGCCCTCCCTCGATACCGTGGCCGACGACCTCGCCGTGCTCCTCGATGAGCGCGGCATCGACCAGGTGACGCTCGTCGGATGCTCCATGGGCGGCTACGCGGCGATGGCCTTCCTGCGACGCTGTCCCCACCGCGTCCGTGCCCTCGCGTTGTTCGCCGCCCGAGGCGGCGCCGACAGCCCCCGAGCAGCCGCTGAACGCCTGAAGTTCGCCGATCTGATGCTCGACGACGCCACCCGCGATCACGTCGTGGCGCGCACCACACCGCTCCTCCTCGGCGCCACCACCAGGGCTCGGCGCCCCGACCTGGTCGACCAGATCATGAAGATGACGAAGGCTGCCGCGCCCGAGGCCGTGGCCTGGGCGCAGCGTGCCATCGCGGCACGTCCCGACTCGCTCCCCGTCCTGCGGAGCACGGACGTGCCTGCCCTGGTCGTCACCGGCGAGGAGGACGAACTCGTCGCCATGGAGGAGGCGATGAGCACGGCCGACGCTCTGCCGAGGGGGCGGCTCGTCACCGTACCGGGTGCCGGGCATCTCCAGCCGCTGGAGGCACCGGACTACGTCACGGACCTGCTCACCACACTGCTCGACGACGCCGCGACAGCGGACCGGAAGAGGTAACGCGCATGCCGACGAAAGACCATGCCTCTTGGGGGTACGCCGCATCGACCGGACTGGGTTTCACTCATGAGGAGATCGTCGAAGCCCACTTCAAGGCCTGCGAGGTCCAGTACCGGGCGGCACTGGAGCAGGCCGACATCCGAGCCGGATGGCGCGTGCTGGACGCCGGCTGCGGCAGCGGCGCCTTCCTGCCCTGGCTGGCCGACCTGGTCGGCCCCCGTGGCCACGTGACCGCCATCGACCTCGCTGAGGAGAACGCATCGCTCGCCGCCGAGCGCATGCGCGGCAGCCGGTCCGGCTGCTCCTTCGATGCCCGGCAGGGGGACCTGCGCAACCTGCCGTACGAGGACGACACCTTCGACGCGGTCTGGTGCGCGAACACCACGCAGTACCTCGATGACGAGGAACTCGACGTGGTCCTGAGGGAGTTCGGTCGCGTGGTCCGACCGGGAGGGGTCGTGGCGATCAAGGATCTCGATGCCTCCCTGATCACCGCGCGTCCCGCGGACCCCTTCTTGTTCACGGACTTCTTCCGGCACGCATCCAGCGAGCCCGGCTACGCCCGCCAGCTGCTGCGGACTCGCGATCTGCACCGCCGGCTCGACGGGGCCGGCCTGGTTTCGGTACGGCAGAAGACGATGCTGATCGAACACCATGCGCCGCTGCGGCCCGCTGCCCAGCGGTTCTACGCACTGGCCTGCGCTCGCATCGCTCAGCAGGCCGTCGGCATGGGGCTCCAGGGAAACTGGCAGCCCTTCCTGGACCCGGACGGCGCGGACAACCCCCTGAACCACCAAGACGGTTACATCAGCGAGGGGAACACGGTGGCCGTGGGCCTGGTCCCGCCGGCCGAGTGATGCCCCTCCCCTTGACAGCGACAGCCCCGGCCACTCGATCGATCCAGGAGCCCGCCGATGCCCGACTCCACGTACTGCCCACCTGCCCCCGGGCGGATCTCCCTCCTCGGCCACGGCCCCGCCCTGCTGCGGAGACCCTTGTCGTTCTTCGAAGCGACACGGACCGCAGACCCGCTGGTCCGTGTCGAGTTCGGGCCGGTCGGCTTGTTCCTTGCCAACGAACCCGCCCTGGTCCACCGCATCCAGGTGGACATCGACACCTTCGAACGCGGCCGCTTCTTCGAAGCGCTGGCCGGTAACTTCGGCAATCCGCTCATCGCGGCCAGTGGCCCGCCGCACCGGCACCAGCGGCGTACCCTCAAACCCACCTTCAGCCGTCGCAGCGTCCGCGCCTACACCGAGGTCATCACCGACGAGACCGAGGCGCGCATCGGCCGTTGGCAGCCGGGGCGGGCAGTAGCCGCCGACCAGGAGATTTCCGACCTGGTCGCGGCCGTGGTCCTGCGCTGTCTGTTCAGCACCGAACTGAGTCATGCCACTGTGCGCGACGTGCGCGAAACGATGTACGCGATCTCCCGACGGCTCCTCCCGCAGACCATCCTGCCGGCAGTCCTCGGCACCCTCCCCACCCCCGGAAACCGGCGCTTCACCGCGGCGGTGAACCGGTTCCATGCCACCGTCGACCATCTGATCCGCGAGCGTCGTGCCGCCCCCGGGCAGCACCATGACGCCCTGAGCGCCCTCCTCGACACCCGGCACCCCGATACCGGCGCTCCCCTCGACGACGTCCAGATCCGCAGCGAATTCCTCATCCTGCTCTTCGCCGCCCTTGAAACCACCAGCACATCGCTGAGCTGGGCGGTCTTCGAGTCCGTCGTGCACCCCAAGGTGCTGCGGCGTCTCCAGGATGAGGCCGACAGTGTGCTGCAGGGCGGCCCGGCGACGTACGACAGACTCACCGACCTGGTGTTCACCCGGAAGGTCATTGACGAGACGCTTCGACTGCACGGCCCGATGCTCTTCACCCGCCGCGCCAAACGCCCCGTCACCTTGGCCGGGGTCGCCATACCCAAGGGCGCCGAGGTCGGCTACAGCCCGCGCGCCATGCACCGGGCCGCCGACCTCTACGAGGCCCCGAGCGTGTTCGATCCGGACCGGACCGGGCCCGACGACGGGACCGACCGCCCACGTGGCGCCTACTTCCCTTTCGGTACCGGACCGCACCGGTGCCTCGGAGAACACCTCGCCCTGACCACCATGACGGTGGCCCTCGCCTCCCTGGCTGCCCGCTGGGACCTTCGGATAGCGCCGGGCACCCGCCGGATCAGCGAAGTCAACAGCTCCCTGCCTCACCTCAGCAGCCTGCCGCTGCTCCCCACCCCTCGCATCTGACCACGGGGATGGGCCACTGCTGCCCGGCGCGGCGCGGTGTGACGGCCGGGCAGCAGCGGTCACGCCGCTCGATCGTGCCGGAGCGCGTAGATCGCGGCCTGGGTCCGATCGGAAACGTCGAGCCGGGCGAAGATCGCATGCAGGTGGTTCTTGACGGTCTTCTCCGTGATCCCGAGCGCCCGAGCTATATGACGGTTCGTCATACCTTCTGTCAGCAGGGCGAGTACCTCGAGCTGGCGCGGCGTCAGGGCCCTGGAGGGAGATTTCTCGTCGGCCGGTTCACCGCCGCAATCGCTCGCACCCCTCCCCTGGCGAGTGCGGGTGCTGCAAGCCTCTACTCGCCGCGGACGCGGGTAGGTCGCCATCGAGTCATGAGCGATGGGGACATCCGTCTGCTGGTCGGCCAAAGGGTGTGTGCGATCGCTGTGTAACGTAGCCATCCGTGTCTCCTTGCCTCGTGGGTCAATGTGAATGGAGGGGTCCCGCGCCCGGCCGGCTCCGACAGGACCCGTGTCGTGCTCCATGTGCGCGACGAAACCCGCACACTCGCCGCGATCTCAACACGACGTGGTGGGGCGAGCAGGTCTCCTCGTTTCGCGGCGCACCTGGACCGCCGGTCTCGGTCTTCTCCAGGGCGATGCGCGGCGTGGAGGTCTTCAACACCCCGTCGTAGCGGAGCGTCTCCTCCACCGGCCACGCTGCGTGCCCCGGCGGATCGGCCGGTACGGGCACCAGCTGCTCAAGGTTCGCGAGGAGCGCGCGCACTGCACTGGTGCCCTGGTCGGCCGTGTGGACGAGGGCGCCGAGCAGGTGGCCCCGGGGCAATCGCGCCTGGCAGCGATGAGCCCCGTGAGATACGGCATGACCTGCCCGTACCCTCCTTCTCCGCCTCGGGGCCGGCGGGTCTCGCTGGACCAAGCGCCGAAGGCGGCGCGGTCCGGGCCCGGGACGCCGGGCGGTTCTCAGCTGACGGTCATGGGGAGCGGGGAGGCGGACGTGTCGATGAGGTCGGCTCGGCGCGCTCGGTCCGCCGTCATGCGGTTCAGCGGATCGCCGGTGATCTCCTGGATGCGGCCCCGCATCCCCTCGACCCGGCGGACCGTGAACTCCCGCGCCACCAGAGTCCGCAGTCAGGTGTGGCGGGGCGGTTCGGTGAGCAGCATGCCGGAGTTGTCGAGCATGTTCAGGGCGTACGGCGGGCGCCGGCCGGCCTGCCGCCACCAGCGCTGCCAGTCCCGGCTGAGCAACGGGGAGTTGAAGACATCGCGTGCGGCCCCGTACCCGACCAAGAGTCACCCCGGACCCCTGTCGGGCGGGTCGGTTCTGTCGGATGTCGCCGGATCGGCGGCGGCCTTCTCGGTCTCGGTCACGATGGAATTCCCTTCTCTCATGAGGCGGGCTTTCCGGACATTAGACGGTGATCACTTCCTGGTGCCATTGGCGCAACGTCCGATTCGGAGGCGCCCGGTTGGCTCAAATCAACAAGACAGTGCGGTTTTTGGTGGTCTATCAGGCGTTAAGGCCGATGGACTGCCGCAGCAGACTGCGCTCGCGCAGACAACATCCCTGCCCCCAACCGTCGTTGGCCAGCCCCACCGCCCCGGACCCGGTGTGCGGAGCGCGGAGTGCGGAGGCTATCGGATGACCGCTTCACGCGTCGCCACCCTGGCCCATTTCGGGCCCCATGAGCTCGCCGAAACCCTCGGGGCCCCTGACGAGCGCGTGCGTGGCCGGCGGTGGCGCGTCGAGATCTTGATCACACCGGGCTCTCCTCCAGCCACGCGAACGGCCCCGGCGAGAGCCTTTCGACCGCCGGCGCTCGGTGGCACGCACCGCTCCACCCCGTCGGGCGCGACCTTCACGTCCTCGGGGGCTCCTGATCGCCGTGCTCTTGCTCCTGCGCCCAGGTGATCGACCATGCGTCGAGTGGACGGAGGGCATCACGCAGTGCCGTCCCCAGCCGAGTCAGCTCGTAGCCGTCGGCCGAGGGCGCGATGATTCCACTCGATACGAGTTCGCGGAGCCGCTGGTAGAGGACGCTGGACGACAGCCCTTCGCACCGCGCCAGCAGCGCGCGGGCACCGAGCGGACCCGCCCGCAGTTCCCAGAGGATTCGCAGCGCCCACCGACGGCCGAACAGGTCCATCGCGGCCATGAGAGGACGGCCGGTCGTCGATCCGCGAACCGGTTTTCCTGGGCGCGGTGTCGGCATGACGCTCCTTGCGTTTCGTTATTCGAAACACTAGCATCCATTCGGTGTTTCTGATTTCGAAACGAACTCGATGGGAGGGCCGATGTCGCGGATAGCCCTGCTGGAACCGCCTTTCACCGACCAGGCCAGCGCCATGCACGGGTGGGGTCGCTACGAGTGGGGCACCCGGCCGGCGCCTCTGGACGGAGGCCGTCATGCATAAGCTCGTTGTCCTGTATCCCCCGCCCGCCGACCCTGACCACTTCCGCGATTACTACGTGACCAAGCACCTTCCGCTGGTCAAGAATTGGCCCGGCCCGCTTGCGTGGCGCTACAGCTTCGACGTGGCGGCGCTTGAGGGAGATGCGCCCTATTTCGCGGTCTTCGAAGCCGACTTCGCAGACGCCCCCGCCATGCACGCGGCGCTGGGGTCGCCGGACGGCCAGCTGCTGGCCGCCGATGTCGCGAACTACGCCACCGGCGGTGTGGTCATCATTCACCACCCGGTGCCGGACATCACCGAATGACAAATCCCGCGTTCGCACCGCCCGGTCGGGCGGTGCGAACGCGGGATCTGGGGCGGAGGGGTCAGGAGACCACCTGGACCTGGTACCGCCGCAACCAGGCATCGATCAGAAGAACCCGAGGAAGCATGGGCGCCGGGCTGAAGGTGCCCGATCCCTCCGCGGCTTCGACCATGCCGCGTACGGCAGCTGCGTCGACGAGCTGCCACACCGGCGCGCCTGGGTCGTCCAGCAGGGCCCGGGCTCGCTCGCGGGTCGCCTTCAGGTAGGCCGAGCCGGCTCCGGAGGGGAAGGCGCTCTTCTTCCTGTACGCGATGGAGTCCGGGATCAAACCGGCCGCCGCCTTACGCAGAACGCTCTTCTGCACGCCTTCGGCGGCCTGCAGGCTCCACGGGATGTTCCATGCGTACTCGACCAGGCGATGGTCGCAGAAGGGTACGCGTACCTCCAGCCCGACGGCCATGCTCATCCGGTCCTTGCGATCGAGCAGGAACGGCAGAAAGCGGGTGAGGTTCAGGTAGGAGACCTCCCGCATGCGACGCTGCTGCGCGTCTTCGCCCGCCAGCGTGGGTACTTCCGCCACCGCCGCGGCATACCGATCGGCTGCGTACGCGTTGAGGTCGAGCTTGGCCCGTAGGTCTGGAGCGAGTACGGCGTTGATGTCGTCTGCCCAGGCTGCCCACGGAAAGCCCCCGGTGGGCCGGGTGGCTTCCGCCTGGAACCAGGGGTATCCGCCGAACACCTCGTCAGCGGCCTCGCCTGACAAAGCCACCGTGGAGTGTTTGCGCACCTCGCGGAAGAGCATCAGCAACGAAGCGTCCTGATCGCCCATCCCGGGGAGGTCCCGCGCTGCGATCGCTTGGTCCTGGGTGTCGTACAGCGTGCCCGCGTCCAGCAGGATCTCTCGGTGAGAGGTGCCGATGAAGTCGGCCGCCTCCCTGGCGAACGGAGCGTCCCGACTGGAATGCAGAGCGCCTGCCGCGAACTGCGCCTCGTGAGTGAAGTCCACGGAGAACGTGGCGACCTTGCCCCGGTCCGCGGCTTCGAGGTGCGAGGCGGCGAGTGCCGTCACGATGCTCGAGTCCAGGCCACCGGACAGCAGGCTGCAGATGGGGACGTCCGCCACCAACTGACGTTCCACGATGTCGGTGAGCAGCTCGCGCACCGTGGAGACAGTGGTGTCGGGGTCGTCCTCGTGGGGGTGGGCCTCCAACTCCCAGTAGCGTTCGATCCGTACGCTCTCGCGCGTACACCGGACGATCGTCCCGGGAGCCACTTCGGAGAGGTCTCGGTAGACCGCGTCACCTGGCTGCTTGGCCGCGATGACGAAGAGATCGGCTATGCCGTCCAAGTCGACACGCGGCCGGACAAGGGGGTTGGCGAAGAGCGCTTTGGGCTCGGACCCGAAGAGCAGGGCGGAACCTTGCCGGGTGTAGTAGAGCGGTTTGACTCCCAGGCGATCACGCACAAGCACCAGCTCCTGCGCACGCTCGTCCCACACCGCGAAGGCGTACATGCCGTTCAAACGGCGGGCCAGGCCGGTCCCCCACTCGAGATACGCGCGCAGCACGACCTCGGTGTCGGAGTCCGTCCTGAAGGGATGTCCCAGGCCCTTCAACTGCGCCCGCAGCTCTTTGAAGTTGTACACCTCGCCGCTGTAACTGAGTACGACGGCGTCGTCGCCGACCCGGGCGGTCATCGGCTGGGCCCCGCCGTCGAGGTCGATGACGGACAGCCGTCGGTGCCCGATGCCGGCGCGCGGGGATATCCACGTCCCCGACGCGTCAGGCCCGCGGCACCCCATCGTCGCGGTCATGGCTTCCACCGTGGCGCGCTGTCTGCTTATATCGCGTTCCCAGTCGACCCAGCCGGCGATTCCGCACATGTCCTTCTCCTCTGAACTGCATTGCCACGTCGTCTGTGCTGCGCGCGCCGCGTGCGGCGGAGCGGACTCGCCGCGATCCCAGCACGATAGAGCGGGGTAAATAGGTCGCCTCGTTCAATTGAACAAAAGATTCTCACTCAGCTCATGCGAGACGCCGGCACCCGAATTCCGTGTAGCCCCAGCGGGATTACCCCAGCTGCCCCAGTACCTCCTGGGATTCGATCAGCCCGTCGTCACTGGCCGCGCCACCCTCGCCGAACACCCGAGCAGCCTGCCGCTCCCGCCACTCCACGTGCGCCTCCGCCGGCCGCGCATACCCGTACCGCTCCCGCGCCTCCGCCGGGGTCAACACCTCCTCCGTGCGAGCCGCGATCCCGAGCTTCACCGGCGCGATCACCTTCAGCGTGTTCGGCGTCAGTGCCCCCATCAGATTCAGCTGAAGCTGCGGCCGCCGATGCATCACCGCGAAGGCCACCTGCATCACCGGCACGATCAGGACATCCGACACCCGCGACTGCCGAAGCCCCGCCATCTCCCGCATCCACCGCGGCATCGCCGCCAACGTCGCCACCCGCAACGACTTCGCGGCCGCCAACGCCAGTGGGCGAGCCCACCACGACATCTCCGGCGGCACCACCATCTCCGTGTGCAGCAGATGCTGCATCGCCCGCAGCGCGATCGGACTCGCCTGCAGCTTCGGCCGCATCGCCGCGAAGTACCCCCGGACCCCCTCCCGCGTCCGCGGCACGTCATCCGGGGAGCAGGTCTGCAGTTCGGCCGCGACCGCGCAGGATTCCCAGTACTCCGCCTCCTCCGCCGCCGGCAGCTTCCCGGGCCCGTACTTCTCGTAGACGTAGAGGATCGAGTGCCACGCGACCAGATGGGTCCAAAGCTGCGACTCGGGGTCGTTGGCGTCGTACGTACCCTCCCCGTACGGCAGCTTCCCGATCGCCTTGGAGTGCACCTTCACGAGGATGTCCGCCACCTTGCAGACGTCCCGCGAGCCGCCGAAAGCCACCATCGCGAAGTAGCGCAGGGTGCGGTCGTAACGCGTCGCGGGCCGGTTGTAGAGGTCCTGCGTCCCGTCCAAGGCCGCGACGAGCGGCGGATCGAGCGGCTCCACGACCACCGCACGCTGAAAGCCCACGGTCGAGGCGCTGGGATACCCCCACACCTTCCAGACCACGGACCCCGGACCGAAGAAGCCGTAGTCCTCGTGCGGCTCGACCTCGGAATGCCGGATCCGCCCGGCCGCGGCCCCACGCTGACCCCGCCTCTTTGTCGTCTCACCCTGCATCTCAGCGATCCCATCCTGCCGCTCAGCGACACACCTATGAAACTGATGTAATTAGGTCACGTCCGTCGCTGATCATTTAGTCACGCCCGTCGTAAGACGACAAGATATTGACCCGTGGGCCCTTGGTCCTATTGATTTGATGAGAGTTCACCGCGCACTCGCCGCAATCCCGGCGCGACATAGCGGGGCCGCCAAGGAATTCCGGCACCACCCCGCCCCGCACCGGCGCCGAGGACGAGACGGGCCGGTCGCCGGCGCCGCCGAGGGGTCGGATGTGGGGGGCGCGTGCGGTGTTCCGCTACTCGCGGTCGCCCCCGATGGATGGATCGGCTTCGCGCCGCAACCCGTCCCCGAACGCCCGATCAGCGCTCTTCGTCTCGATGCTGTCCGTTCTGCGCCCCGGTCCGGCGGGACGTCCGGTCGCGCTTCCACAGCTTGTAGGCGGTCAGGGTCAGCGCACTTGAGATCAGGACCCACGCCATCTGGTACCAGTAGAAGAAGGGGACTCCGCCGAGCATGGGTTCGACCTTCGCGTACGAACCGACCCAGAACATCGCCCCGAACGGCGCGAACAGGCACAAACCGATGATCACTCGGACCGGTGTCACCGCCGCTGGCTTCGGCTCAGGCGCCCCTGGGTCTGTCGCCATGGGTATGCCCCGTCCTGCATGTGGTTCTGGTGATCGGCCGTCTGTGTGACCCCAGTTTAATACTCCGGCATCCGCGCGTTCACCAACGGTGCTCCGTTCCTTGGGACATACCGTCGGCCGGCACGTTTTCGGGGGCGTGGAGCGACGGCTGTCAGCGTGCCGGGTGTCCGTTCCCCGCGGCCAGGAGGTCGAAGCCGATCTCCTCGGGCGAACGGGCGCCCACGAGGGCCATGACTTCTGCGAGTTCGGTCCGGTAGGAGTCGAGCAGGGACCGCACACCCGCCCGGCCCTGGACGGCCAGGGCCCAGAGAATCGGGCGGCCGATCAGGACCGCGTCGGCACCGAGCGCCAGGGCCGTCAGTACGTCCGTACCGGTGCGGACGCCTCCGTCGACCAGGACCGGTACGTCCCCGGCCAGGGCCTCCACCACCGGGCGCAGGGCGTGCGCGGTGGGCAGGGCCCGGTCGAGCTGGCGGCCGCCGTGGTTGGACACGATGATCCCGGCCGCGCCCGCGTCCCGGCAGGCGAGCGCGTCATCGGCCCGCAGCACGCCCTTGACCAGGACCGGGAGGCCGGACTCCGCCCTGAGCCAGGCGATGGTCCCCGGGCCGATCGACGGATCCTGCTCCCAGTCCGCTGTCCGGGTGTCCACGCCCACGGCGAGCGCGTGGGCGTCCCGGGGCAGGGGCAGGGGCCTGGTCACGCGCGGCTTGGTCGCCACGTACGGGGCGTCGACCGTGAGGACCAGGGCCCGCGCTCCGGCCGCCACCGCGCGCTGTACCTGCCGTGCGGTGATCTCCCGGTCCCGCAGGACGTAGACCTGGAACCACCAGGGTCCCGCCGCTGCCGCGACCGCTTCCACGGGGGACGTGGACCGGGAGGAGAGGACCATCAGCTGGCCCGCGTCCCTGATGCCTTCGGCGGTGGCGATCTCGCCTTCGGGGTGCGCCATGGCGTGGAAGGCGGTCGGTGCGGCGAGCACCGGTGAATTCACCCGCTCTCCCAGCAGTTCGATTCCGGTGTCGATCCGTGAGACGTCACGCAGGACCCGCGGGAGAAAGCGGTACGAGCGCCAGGCATCGGCCGCTTCGTCGCGGGTGAGCTCTTCTCCCGATCCGGCCGCGTAGAAGTCGTAGGCGCCCGGCGGAAGCACCGCGCGCGCGGATTCCTCCAGAGCCGATCCCAACAGTGCCATGCTGCTCACCCTTTCCCCTTGCCACCGATCCGACACCCCGGCGGGCCCTGACGCACCGTCGGGCACTCGCCCTCTCCGACGACGTGACAGTGCCGGGAGCCTCACCGGGGCCCCGCCAGAGGCGCGTTACAGGCCTCCGGCGACCCGCAGCACCGCCCCCGTGGCGTACGCGGCATCGTCGGACAGCAGCCACGCAACGGCTCCGGCGATCTCGTCCGGCCGGCCCGCCCGCCCCATCGGTATGTTCCCGGCGACCTTGGCGGGCCGCTGCGGGTCCTCGTGGAAGTCCGTCCACACCGTGCCTGGTGCCACGCAGTTGACCCGGATGCCGTCGGCGGCGACCTCCTTCGACAGGCCCACCGTGAAGGCGTCCACGGCAGCCTTCGCGGCGGCGTAGTGCACGTACTGCCCCGGGGAGCCGAGCGTCGCCGCGGCCGAGGAGACGTTGACGACGCAGCCGCCGCCGGTGGCACTCATCGCACGGACGGCCTGGCGTGCGCAGAGCAGATAGCCGAGCAGGTTGACGTCCAGCGCCGCCCGCATCCCGGCGGGGTCGGCATCGACGAGGCGCCCGTTGGGGCCGCTCACTCCCGCGTTGTTCACCAAGCCGGTGACCGGCCCGAGCACGGCGGCCGCGGCCTCGAAGAGCGCGGCGACGCCGTGCTCGTCGGCGGTGTCCACGGCGACGGCAAGGGCCCGTCGGCCGGCCACCTCCACATCGGCCGCGACGGCGTGGGCGGCCGCTTCGTTCGACCGGTAGCCGACCACCACGTCATGGCCCTCGGCCGCCAGCCGTCGGCAGATCGCGGCCCCGATGCCCCGGCCGCCACCCGTGACGACGGTGACTTTCTGTCGTCCTCGCATCTTCGTCCTCCGATTGGTCTGAGCCCGGTCACCGTACGACGATCTTGCGCAGGCCCCTCCCGCAGCCGGGGCCGGCTGCGGGCGGCGTGCGCCCTGCGGACGGGGGAGTCCCGGTCAAGGGCCCGCCCGCCGGGAGCTGCGCTGCTACGTCGCCGCCGGGGCCAGTGCAGGGGTGTCCGGGCGGGAGCGTTCGGCCCAGCGGGCCACGGCCGGTGCGGCCAGGCCCGCCGTGGCCATGACGGCGGCCAGCACGGTCCAGCCGACCCAGCCGTAACGGATGATCAGTACCGCCGTGATCGCGGGGGTGATCGCGATGCCCAGCTGCGAGGTCAGGCCGAACATGCCCTGGTACTGGCCCTGCGCGTGGTCGGGGGCCAGTTCGTAGGAGAGGGCCCAGGTCCCGGCGCTGTAGAGCAGCTCGCCCATGGTGTGCAGGACGACGCCGACCGCGAGGAAGGCCACCGCCACCCAGGGCGAGCGGCCTGCCGCCAGCGCGATGACCACGCAGCACGAGGCCAGCCACAGGCCCGACCGGAGCAGAGCGCGCGCCCCTCCCCGTACGTCCTCCGCGCCCTTGCTCATGGGTACCTGGAAGATCACCACGAGCACGGTGTTGACCAGCAGGAGCGCCGCGAAGGCCGAGGCCGGGGCATTGGTCTCCTCCACGATCCAGATCGGCAGGGCGATGTTGAGGATCCCCGCGTTCATGATGAGCACGGCGTTGATCAGGCCCACGACGGCGAAGGGTCGGTCGCGCAGCACGAGCCACCGCGAAGCGCTGGGAGGCTTCGGCACCCGGGCGGGGTCCGCCAGCCAGAAGTAGGCGAAGCCCGAGACGATGAACATGCAGCCGCCACCCAGCAGTTCGGCGGCGTACACCGCCGATGAGTCGTGGCTCAGCGCCAGTCCGCCCAGCACGGTGCCGATCGAGAAGCCCACGTTGGTCACCGACCGCAGGTAGGCACGGGTACGGACCCTTTCCTTCGCGGGGATCGCGCCCGCGATCAGCGCTCCGCGGGAGGCGTTGGACGCCGATTCCGCGACCGCGACCAGGCTGGCCGCCATCAGCATCCCGGTGAACCCGCCGACCAGGGCGTACCCCCACAGGGTCAGGCCCTGGAGCAGGACGAACGCGATCGACGCCTTCCGCGCCCCGAGCGCGTCCGCGAGAGAACCGGCGGGAACACTGACTGCCATGCCCACCACGGCGGCGATCGTCAGCCCGAGGCCCACCTCGGCGGCCGGGATCTCCACTGCCCTGGTGAAGTAGAGGACCGAGATGGTCACCACGGTTCCGTGCCCGATGCTGGACGTCAGGGTCGTGAGGGCCAGCACCCACACCGACCTGGACCTCGGCAATACGGCCCGGGCAGCCGCAGCCAGCCTTCCACTGCTCAACCCGTCCCCTCCCCCGTCACGATCCCCGGCGCGATCTCCGTCGACTCCTCGAACCACCGGCCGGCCGCGGCGAGCGTCGCCTCGACCTCGGCGCGCGAGGATCCGGTGGCCAGGACCGCGCCGATCTTCTCCACGCTCGCCTGCGCGGCCACGAGGACCGTCCCGGACTCCGCGTGCCGCTGGTACGAGACCACGCCGGGTACCGGGCAGTCCTCAGGGATCCGTAGGAGCGTTCCCGCGCGCGGCGGGAAGAGGGACAGGCCGGCACTCGTCAGGGGCGAGGGGGGCACCGGGGCCGGCTCGTTGTCCGCCAGGGATCGGACCAGGACCTCGGGCATGGTGATGCCGAACCCCAGCGTCACCATCTGGTCGATGAGCCCTCCGCCCATGCGGCTGGCGACCTCGTTGAAGAAGAGCTCGCCGTCCGGGGTGAGGAAGACCTCCGCGTGGAACAGGAAGCTGTCGGGCATCGGAAGCGCGGTCAGAGCGCGGCGCGTGAGGTCGAGCAGCGGATCGAGCAGCGGGTCCTCGGCGTCCAGCAGGGCGCTGTGCAGCGAGAGCCCCGCGATGATGTCCAGACACGAGCTGTCGCCCTGGGACGACGGCCACATCAGCTTCGCCTCGCCGTTCACGAAGATGCCGTCCACGTGGAACAGCTCGTGCTTGACGTACCGCTCGCACATCAGCTGGGCGCCGTCGTCGGTGCCCAGCTCCGGGCAGGCGCCGAGCAGGTCCTGCAAGTCCTCCGGGGCCTCCAGGATGTGGACGCCCACCGAGCCGCCGCCCCTACGAGGTTTCACCACCACCGGGTAGCCCTGCTCCTCGACGAAGCCGTGCACGTCCGCGAAGCTCGCCGCGGCGGCGTGGTCGACCACGGGTATGTCCGAGGCCCGCAGGAGCTCCTTCATGCGCACCTTGTCGCGGAACGCGGTGGCGCTGCGCACGTCCTGCCCGGGAACGCCGAACAGGCCCCGCAGCCTGGCGGCGCGGAGCAGGTCGAACTCGGACAGGGCGATCACCCGGTCGAAGGGGGATCCGGCGTGCAGGGCGAGGGCCTGGAGCTCGACCAGCGGGTTGAAGTGGTAGTTCTGCACCACTTCAACGTGGGCGTACCCGGCGAGCTGTGCGGCTCGCTCACCTGGATCCGCCGACAGAGCGGCGGCATCGGTGAGGAGGACGGCTTCGTGGGCCGGGCCCAGCCAGTCGGGGAATCGGAGTCCGGACAGGGGGAGCCGATTGAGGATCAGGAATCTCATGTCTGTCTCTCGGTCAGAGGGGGCGCCGGGGGCACCGCAGCCCCAAGTGCCCCCGGCAGGTCGGCGGTCGCGGGCTAGATGTCGCCGTTCGACTGCTCGATGAACTGACCGGCCCACTTGCGCTTGAGGCGCAGGCTCAGGCGGTTGACGAGGTCCGGGACCAGCCCCATGGGGCGCCGGATGTCGATGATCAGCATGACCCGGTCGCCGTCGCTCTCGTTGTACACCTCGTGCTCGAAGGTGTCGTCGATGAGGATCGCCTCACCCTCCTTCCAGGTGTGGATCTCCTTGTCCACCCGCAGGCGAGGGGGGTTGTTCCTGGGCACGGTGAGCGGAAGGTGGTAGCGCAGGATGCCGGCGAACGGCCCCTTGTGCGCCTTCAGCGTCACGCCGGGTTCGAGGATGGCGATGATCGCGTTCACCACTCGGGGGGTGCGCTCGGCGAAGTCGATGAAGGTCGGGCAGTCCCGGTACGCCTCGGGGTTGGTCTCGCCGAGCATGTAGGCGTAGTAGAGACGCCAGTTCTCCGAGACCTCGGCCGCCCGCAGGGGGTCGATGTCGCCGTAGGGGCGGACCTCGCGCGCCTGGATGAGCTTGTCGACTTCGGCCTTGATCTGGTCGAACTGGTAATCGAGCTTCCTGGATTCCGGGAAGAGTGCGTACGGCGACATGATGCGGAAGCGGCTGTCTCCTCCGCTGCGCTTCAGGAAGTACCGGTTGATCACATTGCGAACGGCAGGCTGATTGATGCTCAGCGAACCCTTCATGAGCTCCTCCTAATGTTCATTCTCTTGTTCCGCAAACGGGCCGATGAAGAGAGGGGACTCAGCTGCCGGACGGGCGGCAGGACGCGTAGAGGAATCCCGGGTGGATCTCGTCGATCTCGCACGACCACCCCAGCGCCGTCAGTCGCCGCGTCAGCTCGGCCGGGTCGCGGAACACCTTGACGATGCGGAAGGTACGGCCGTCCGCCAGGGAACGGCGGACCGCGACCTCGGGCTCGCTGTGGTCCTGCTGCTCCAGCTCGCGGTGGCGGGCGGTCACGTCGACGAACTCGACGACGCCGCCGGGCCGGACGGCCTTGCGCACCGAGGCCCAGAAGGCGTCGAACTTCTCGTCGGGCACGTGGGCCAGCCAGTGCGCGAAGAACACGCTGTCGAACTCCTCCTCCGGATCCCAGTCGAAGAGGTCCTGTTGCCGGAACGAGACGTTCGCCAGCCCGTGCCGCCCCGCCTCGGCGATCATCTCCGGGGAGCCGTCCAGGCACGTGACGGAGGTTCCCGCCTCTGCCAGGTACGGGGTCCAGTAGCCCGTACCGCAGGCCAGTTCCAGCACCTCGCCCCGGATGTTCCCGGAGCGCAGCCGGGCGAGGGCGCTGGGGAGGCCGGGATCCATGTACGGCACGAACGTGGCGTCGTATTCTGTGGCCCGCGCACGGTAGTAGCCGAGCTGGCTGTCGATCAGGGATTCCTGCGTCGATTCCATGTCAATTCTCCTTGGTCAGGTTTTCGTCCGGAGACGGGCCGATCACCGCCACCAGCTCCTGCGGGATCAGGAGCATCTTTTCCTTGAAGGTTTCGTTCAGCCGCCCGCATTCGATCGTTGCGACTCCGGACTGCCACATGAGTTCCACGATTTCCCACCACAGTGCGTAGTAGGGACTGAATTTGAGGTCCTCGCGCCCTCGGATGTAGCCGCCGGCCCAGGCCTGGAGTCTGTTTTCCTCCAGGAAGCAGATGCCGACGGCCAGGGTCTCGCCCTCATGGCTGCGGACTTCCACCACGCGCACCGGCCCGTCGAGTTCCCGCAGGAACTCGGCGAGCTTCAGCGGGTCGTAGTACTTCGGGGACCCGGTCCGGGCGGCGCTCGCCGCCACGAGTTCCAGCAGCGGAACCAGCCCGTCGTAGTCCGCCCGGTGCACGAGGCCGAACGCCCGCTCCTCGTAGCGCCGCAACTGACGCTTGTAGTCGTGCGAGGTCGATTTCCGCATCCCCGCCAGATAGCTCTGCCGGTCGGGAGCGTCCTCGCGCCGCAGGGTCCAGCGGGGGACCAGGGTCTTGCGCCGGAACCCCCTGCTCTCCAGGACCTTCACCAGGTCCGCGTCGGCGCTGACGTTGACGAACCCCCACAGCGGGGCGTCCAGTTCCGCCGCCCGCGCGCCGAACGCCTGTTGCAGCGCGTCGAGCGCTTCCTCGTCGGTCGCCAGCAGCCGGGTGTCGGGGCTGTGCCACATCGGGGAGAGCAGCGCCTGTTCCCCCTCGGCCAGGCCGAGGAGTCCCAGCGGATCGCCCTGTCGGTACGTGGGCGCTACGGCCACCAGTTCGCCCGTGTCCCGGCGGATCTCCAGGTACTGCGGATCGGTGATCCGCTGCACCGGGTGGTGCTCGTACGCGCGCAGGAATGCCCGGGTGTTGAACACGGGGGCGTCCAGCTCCGCGACCAGGCCGTCCCATTCGGGACCCAGCTCGTCCGCCGAACCGACGCTCCGGCTGGTCAGCGTGCGTGCCCCGGCGCCCGTCGGCGCGGGGCCGGGCGGCTCGTGCGGGCCTCGTACCGTACGCAGCGCCGCGCCGATGGCGGTGACACACGCGTCCACCTCCGCCGGCTCCGCCGGGCCCATGTGGCCGATCCGCAGGACCCCGTTCTTCCACGGCCCGCGCCCGGAGGACACCCACACGTCGTGCTCGGCCGCCAGGACCTCGCGTACCGCCTCCGCCTCGGGAACCGGCAGCCGTACCGCCGTGACCGTCGGCGAACAGTGGGCCTCGGCCGGGATCACGGTCAGTCCCTGCGCCCGGGCCCGGGCCCTGCACCTCTCGGCGGTGTGGGCATGGCGCTGCCATACCCGTTCGACGCCCTCGCGCTCGATGTCGGCGACGGCTGCCTCCAGCGCGTAGACCACCGACAGGGCCGGGGTGTACGTGGTGGTGCCCTGCTCCGCGTGCTCGGCGGCGCGGGCCAAGCTCAGGTAGTAGCCGCCCGCACCGGGAGCCGCGGCGCGCGCGAGCGCACGCTCCGAAGCCACCACGAGCGAGAGCCCCGGCGGACAGGCCAAGGCCTTCTGCGTGACGCCCACCGCCACGTCGAGCCCGAGCTCGTCGAAGGCGATCTCGGCCGCGCCGAGGCTGCTGACCACGTCCACGAGGATCAGGCAGTCGCTCGCCGCCCGGATCGCTCGCGCCCATTCCCGCAGCGGGGCGAGTACTCCGGTGGACGTCTCGCTGTGGGTCAGCAGGACGGCGTCGTACCCCTCTGCGATCCGCGTGGCGAGCTCCGCCGTGCCGGGCACCTGGCCCCAGGGTGCGGCCAGGACGTCCACCACGGCGCCGTGGTGCTCCGCGATCTCGGCGAACCGCTCGCCGAAGTAGCCCAGTTGTACGGAGAGCACCCGGTCGCCCGGCCGCAGCACGGACGCGGCGGCGGCCTCCAGGCCTCCGGTCCCCGAGCAGGTCAGGGCCAGTACCGGCTGCCGGGTTCCGAACAGCGGCCCGAGCCGGCGCGTGACCTCGGCCAGCCGGACCCGGAACTCTGCGGAACGGTGGCTGATCATCCGCTCGGTCATCCGCCGGAGCGTGGACTCCGGGACCTCGACCGGCCCCGTCACCCGGTAGTTGCGCATGCGCCGCCCTCCGCTCCGGGAAGGTGGGCGGCGAGCGTCCGCCGCAGCCCCTCGTGGGCCTGCTCCGGCTCCAGCCGGACGGGCATGCCGCCCATCCGGTTCGAGGCCAGCCCCTCCGTGACGAGGAGCCCGAGGAGGTCGTCCGAGGGCTGTTCCGCCAACCGGACCCCGATCGAAGCGACCCGACGGGCAACCAAGTCACCCAGGATGTGGCCCAGTTCGCCCGGAGCGCAGCCGAAGATCGAGCCGAGGACGGACACCGCGCCGCGCACCGCGTCCGGACCTCGTTCGTCGAGCACGCCCTGCGGTCCGGCCCGCTCCACCAGCGGCATCAACCAGATCAGATTGAGGGCGCAGGCCAGCCCGTGCGGGATGTCCAGACGGGCCGTCAGCGGGTACGACAGCGCATGGGCGGCCGTGGTCCGCGTGATGTTGATGGCCTGCCCCGCCAGGGTGGCCGCCTCACTGAGCGCGTCGCGTTCGCCGCGGCTCGGCGTCTCGTCCGCCTCGTGCAGGATCGCGACGATGCGCCGCAGCGCCTCCCGCGCGTGGGCACGGGAGAGCTCGGTGGACCGTACGGACCACAGGGACTCCACCGCGTGTGCCAGCGCGTCGAACGCACAGCTCCAGGTCACCGAGGGCGGGCAGGAATCGGTCAGTGCCGGGTCCACCACGGCCACGTCGGCCCGGGCCCGCCGGGTGTCCAGCGAGACCTTGCGCCGCCCCCGGTAGAGGGTGGCGAACTGCGTGACCTCACTGCCCGTCCCCGCCGTGGTCGGGACCAGCAGCAGCTCCGTTCCGTTCCCGGCCACCGGGCGCCGGCCCAGGATCGTCTCCTCGGCCTGGTGGGCGTCGGCCGGAAGCAGTGCGGCGGCCTTGGCCACGTCGAGGGCCGAGCCCCCGCCGATTCCCATGACCAGATCGGCGCCCCACTCGGCGCGGCGCCGCGCCGCCTGCACCGCGTGCTCCACACCGGGGTTCGGGCAGAACCCGGTGAACACCTCCGCCTCGGGCGGCAGCCAGCGCTCGGCTTCCGTACGGTGCAGCGTCCCCTTGCTGGCGACCACCAGCACCCGGCGGGCCGTCAGCAGCTCCGGGACCCCGGCGAAGGAGCCCCGCCCGCCGAGCAGGGTCGTCTCCCGCTCCCTCGTCCGTGCGGTCATGAGCCGTCCAGGGAGCCGGGCGCCGCGGCCTGCCGGAACCGCTTGACGATGTCCAGGGGCCCCGTGGAAGCCGTCGCCCGCGGGTGTACCTCGCCTGGCGTCGGGACGACCGTCAGCGCACAGAACACCGGCCCCGGCGTGCCGAGCGCGGTGCGCAGCGTCCCGGCCAGCTCGGCAGGGTCCTCACAGGTCAGCACCGATCGGTAGCCGAGGCCGTGCCCCAGGGCCGCCCAGTCCATCGCACCGGTGGTGGTCGTCTGGCAGCCCGTCGACTCGTAACAGCCGTTGTCGACCACGATGTGTACGAGGTTCTCCGCGCCCGAGGCTCCGATGGTGGATCCGGTGCCCAGATGCATCAGGAAGGCGCCGTCGCCGTCCAGGACGACCACCCGGCGCGACGGACCGGCAGTCGCGAGACCGATGCCGATGGCGGAGGCGTGGCCCATCGAGCCCTGCATGTAGAAGGTTCCCGGACGGTCCCGCTCGTGGTGCGCCTGGCGCGAGAGGTATCCCGTGGTGGTCACCAGCAGCTCGTCGGTGAGCTCCGCCATCAGAGCCGACACGGCCAGGGGGCGAGTGAGGCGTCCCGCCACCGGCTCCGCGGCCACTGCCGTGGCGGTGTCCGCGCGCCCGATGGCGCCCCGGGGCACCAGGAGGAAGAACGGGCGGTCGTGCGACCGGGCTTCGGCCGCCCGCGCCAGCGAGTCCTCCAGCGTGGACTCGCCCAGGACCGCGTACGGCACGTCGTACGTCTCCAGCATGCCGACCGTGGAGGTGCCCATCGCCGCATGCTGCGGCTCGTCCTCCTCGGGGTCCGGCCAGCCGCGCATCGTCATCACCACCAGCACCGGTATCCGGTACGGCAGCACCAGCGAGGTGAGCGGATTGACCAGGTTGCCGAAGCCGGAGTTCTGGCACAGCACCACGGAGGTCTGCCCGGCCAGCTCCCAGCCGGCCTCGATCGACAGCGCCGCACCCTCGGAGGCCGCCGGGGTCAGCAGTCCGGCCTCGTCGAACAGGGTCCAGGGCCCGGCGAGATGGCCGCACGGCACGCCGGTGACCTTGCGGACCCCGTAGGCGTGCAGCGCGGACACGAACGCGTCGGCCGATACGGTCGTCGCGGTCATCGGTCCTCACCGAGCCACTGGTCGATGCCGGACAGGGCGAAGATGTCCTTCACCGTGGCGATGTGCGGCTCGACCGCGACCGTCGACCCGTCCGCGATCACGGTGGCCCAGGTGTCCCGTACGGCCTTGACCATGGAGCGCATGCCCTGGTTCGCGTAGATCACCATGGAGATCCCGGCCGCCTTGGCCTCGTCGGCCGAGAACCTCGAATAGGTGGTCGGTACGACGACCACCGGTGCCCGGTGGTCCCACTCCTTCATGAAGGAAACGATCTCGCTCGAATCCGCCTTCTTCGAATGGACGAGCACGGCGTCCGCGCCCGCATCGACGTAGGAGTGGCAGCGGCGCAGCGCCTCGTCGAGACCCAGCCCGCAGATGAACGCCTCGGTCCTGGCGATCAGTACGGTCTCGGAGAGGGTCTGCGCGCTCTTCGCGGCCTCCAGCTTCCGGCCGAACTCGTCCGCGTCGAGCAGTTCCTGACCGGCCTCCAGGAAGCTGTTGCGCTTGGGGAAGATCTTGTCCTCGATGCACACTCCGGCGATGCCCGCGGCCTCGTACCGCATCATCGTGAACGCGGCGTTCAGGTTGCCGCCGAAGCCGGTGTCACAGTCCGCGACCACCGGAACCGAGACCGCGTTGTGCATCGCGGCGGCGCCGGCGAGGTACTCGGACATGCCGAGCAGGCTGACGTCGGGCAGGCCGTGCGCCGCCGAGATCTCCAGTCCGGAGGCCCACACGGCGTTGAACCCGGCCTCTTCGGCCAGCCGCGCGGACATCCCGTCGTGGCCCCCGGCGACCTTGATCAGCCGCTTGTCCTCGAAGGCCTCGCGCAGGGCGAACGCCCGGGAAGCGGTCGCCGTGGCGCCGTGAGCAGTGGCAATGGTCATGATGTGCTCCTCAGTGGAGAAAGTCCGTTGACAACTACGTGCAGGCGTCCTGCGAGCCGGCCTGCGGCATCGGTGATCACCCGTGGCGGCTCGGCCACGCACAGCCTCAGGAATCCGGGCATGCCGAAGGTCGATCCGGCGCGCAGACGTACTCCGGCGCGCCGCTCCAGCGCACGGCACAACCCGACGTCGTCCGTGGCTCCGTAAACGCCGTGCCGCAGCGCCTCGGTGGCATCCAGACACAGGTAGATGCCCCCCGCCGGAGGGACCGGAGTCAGCAGCGGGATGCCGGACATGGCCCGCACGGCATGGCTCCGCATCTCCGCCAGGCCCGCGGCCCGGGCGGCGACCGCCCGCGCGTCCCCGAGTACGGCGGCGACGACGGACTGCGAGAGACCCGACACGGGCCCGGTGGTGTACTCGACGGCCTCGCGGATCGGCGCCAGGTACTCCGGATCCGCCCACACCCAGCCGACGCGCAGCCCGGCCATGGCATGGACCTTGGAGGCGCCGCCGACCACGATCTCCCGGGCCGACGCGCCCACCTGGTCGTCGACGGAGTCCGCGTACGCCCAGTAGACGTCGTCGACGATGAGCCGGACGTCGCGCTCCGCGGCCCATTCCCGCAGGGCCCTCATCTGCGACCGGCTGTAGCAGGCACCGGACGGGTTGACCGGGCTGTTGATCAGGAGGGCCCGGGTCCGGGAGGTCAGGGCCCGGTCGAGCCGCCGGGGGTCGACCAGCAGGCCGCTCTCCGGATCACCCGCCACCGGCACCGCCGTGGCACCCGCGCTCCTGATCACACCGGGGTAGTGGCTCCAGTGCGGCTGCGGGACCAGGATCTCCCCGCCCGCCGCGACCGCGGCGAACGCGGCGAACAGCCCGTGGCGGGCCCCCGCCGTCACCGTCACCTGCTCCGGGTCCACATCGGCACCGGTTCGCCGCGCGTAGTGCCCGGCGACGGCCTCCCGCAGATCGGCGTTCCCGTACGAGGGCGCGTACGCGGTCACCCTCTCCGCGGCCATCGCCTCGCGCAGCGCTCGGACCGCGCCGTCCGGCAGCGGTTCGGTGATCTGCCCGGAGGACAGGTCGATCAGCCCGATGCCTGGTCTGTGGCTCACGCGGCCGCTCCGGCCGGGGCGACCGGTCCGGGGCCGATCGGTTCGAGGCCGGTGAGCGCCGCGATCTTTGCCAGGTCGGCGAGGACCGGCGGGAGCAGTGGAATGCCGTGCTCCCTGCGCTCCGTGGCCGACCGGCGGCGGCGGTCACCCGGCAGCCGTACGGGGACCTCCGCGTCGACCCGGCGCGCACCTCGGATCTCGTCCGCCATGGCACCGACGCGGACCGTGATGGCATCCGGGTCGCCCAGGGCCCGCAGGTCCACGCAGAGGACGAACTGGCCCAGGTCGCCGCCCTGACCGCCGTACGTGTGCCGGCTCCAGCTGGCCCCGGTCAGCGGCCCGCACAACAGCTCGGCGAGCAGGCCGATACCCGAGCCCTTGTGCCCCCCGAACTCCTCGCCGAGGCCGCCGACGGGCAGGAGCGCGTACCCCTCACGCGCCTTGAGCCCCTCGACCACCTTCGGGATGTCCGTGACGGTGTCCCCGTCCGGGCCCACCGCCCAGCCCGCCCGCATCGGCCGGCCCTCGCGGTGCAGGCGCTCCAGCTTGCCGCGCGGGACGATGCTGGTCGCCGCGTCGTAGCAGATGGGTTCCCCGGAGGTCGGTACGGCGTAACTCACGGGATCCGTGCCGAACATCGGCTCGGCCGCCCCGGTGGGCGCCACCTGTGGGGTGGCGTTGGTGGTGACCAGGGCGAACGCCCCTGCCCGAGCGGCCCGTTCGGCGTACCAGCCGGCGATCCCGATGTGGTTGGACCGGCGTACGGCCACCGCCGACACCCCGTGCTCCGCGGCCCTCTCCACGGCCAGGTCGAGCGCGAAGCACAGGGCGGGCTGGCCCAGTCCGTTGTGCGCGTCCACGACGGTGACCCCGCCCTGCTCGCGGACGATCTCGGGCCGTGCCGTACCGCTGATGGTGCCGCGCTGCAGACCCTCCACGTAGCGGCGGAGCCGGGCCACCCCGTGGCTGTCGACCCCGGCGAGGTCTGCGGAGACCAGAACCTCCGCCGTGAGCTCGGCATCGTCCCGCCGCGCACCCGCGGAGACGAGCGCCTCAATCGTGAAACGGGTCAGGACCTTCTCGTCTATCAAAGTCATGCGCGCTCCAGTCGTCCTTCTCGAAGCCATTTCCGGCATGCTTGCTCCGCCGCGTCCGCCAGGCCCTCCCACAGGGCGGGCCCTGTGACGGCCTGAGGCGGCGGTGTGTCCTCAGAAATCAGATGTGCGCTGACGAACCGGTCCGGAAGCGGTGCCTCGAAGCGGACCGCTACGACGGCCGTCGGCCGTTCACGGATACGGCGCCGGTCGGCGACGGCACCCGGCAACTTGCCGTGCCACGTCGCGGCGTCGACCACGCCCTCCGCGGTGATGGCCAGCGCGGCCGAATCCACGGCGCCTTCGGGGTCGACGATCGCCAGCAGCCCCTCAGAACCGCTCCCGGCAGTGGTCCGCGCCACGGAGGCGAGCCCGAAGCCGATGCCCCCGCCGGCGCCGTACCAGGGCTCCTGGAACCGGGCCCGGGCGCCCGGCGCGGGCGGCGTGCCCGGCCCACCCGGTTCGCCCGGCGCGTCCAGTGGGCCGGCGGACTCCAGGAGTTCCGCCAGGTGCCCGAGGGCGCGCACCGCGGTGGGCCGGTTGTGGGCGGTGAGTCCCTTCTGCGCGCCGAACGACGCGAGGTTCCCCGAGAGCGGGGTCCGTACGTCCGAGAGCAGCCGCAGGGTCACGCCCGCCAGGAGCGTCCGTACCGGCGAGAGGTCCACCCGGGAGACCGCGTTCAGGTGGGCAGGGAAGGGAGTCACCAGCCGTTCCCGGTCGTCGAGGAAGCGTGCGCCCAGAGCGGCCAGCGCTCCGGCCCCGCCGTCCACTACCGCCGTGCCGCCGAGCCCGACCAGGATGTTCGTGGCTCCGGCGGACACGGCGGCTGCGATGGCCCGGCCCACCCCGGCCGAGCTCGCCCGCAAGGGGTCCAGCTCGTCCGGCCGCAGGGCCCCCAGCCCGCACAGGCTCGCGGTTTCGACGGCCGCCGTGGACTGGTCCAGTGCCAGCCACGAGGTCCGCCGGGTACGGCCCAGCGCGTCCGTCGCGTCCAGGGGGTGCCGCACGCCGCCGACCGCGTCGGACAGGGCGTCCAGCGTGCCGTCGCCGCCGTCGGCGATGGACCGGACGACGAGGCCGGCGGCGGGCCGGGCCCGCCGTACGCCAACCGCCAGGGCGGCGGCGACCTCGGCGGAAGTCGCGTACCCCCGGAGGGAATTGGGCAACAGGACCACGCTCGGGCCGGGCGCGGGGCCACGCGAGGCGTCACCCCGTAACGCGTCACCTCGAAACGAGGTGGTCATCGCGCGGCGCCGGTGTCGCGCCGCACCCAGGTGCGCAGGAGCAACCGCGTGTGGTCGCTGTCATCCTGGAACTCCGTACGGCCGTGCAGCAGCGAGAGGTTGTCGAACAGCGCCAGCTCGCCCTCGTTCAGCTTGCCGGTGACGATGCTGCGGCTCGCGCCGATGGCGGAGTCGAGTGCGTCGAGGGACGCGCGCTGCGCGTCCGTGAGCGCGGGCACCTCGGAGTGGTCGTGACCCTGGTCGATGTAGCTGCGCAGGTAGGTGACGGCCGGTCGGTTCCGCTGGGTGAACAGCACGGGCTTGGTCACCGTGCGGGCGCCGCCCTCCTGCTGGTCGCCCCGGCGGTCGAAGTGGAAGGGCTCGCGCAGCGTCCGCAGGACGTCCGGCGACAGGGTCTTCTCCAGGTCGCGGATGTGGAGGCAGGCGAGCGCGCCGCCGTCCGCGGACTGCCGTACGCAGAAGAGGGTGAAGATGTCCGGGGCCGGCAGCGCGGCCTCGGCCCCGTCGGTGTGCAGATCGCCGCCGAACCGGGTGTCGGAGTAACGGACGCGCCCGCGCTGGCTGATGCTCGCGCCCCGGTCCCGTACCTCACGGATGAGGGTGCCTTCGCGGTTCTGCGGGAGCGGAGTGCCGAGCAGCCGGGTGGCGCGCAGCACCGCGCGCTCTCCGTGTTCCTGGTCCGCGGGCAGGTCCGTGAGGACGAGTACTCCGGCGCCGGCTTCCACGTACCCGAGCACCAGATCTTCCAGCTGCGCCCGGGCCGCGTCCGCGTCGGCGGTGGACTCGTCGGGCGCGGTGAGGTACTCCTTCAGCCGGCCGGTGACCGCCACGCGCACCGCGTCGAACCCGTCGTCCGCTCGGGCACCGGCCGCTTCGGGCCGTGCTTCTCCACGCGTCCAAGAACTCACGTGTTCAGTCCCCCAAATGAGAATGTCAGCTTTCGCTCCGCAGCCCCGTCGCCAATTCGGGGGCCGGGATCCGCGGCAATGCGGTGCCGACTGCACGGATTGCTTAATGCGGCTCGAAATCTCGCACAGGCCGCTGGACAGCGACTCAATGTCGCCGCCTCACAGAATCATTGGCACGAAGCGAATGTCAATAGAGAATTCATATGCCGGAAGGCCGCAATCCATTCACGCGGTTCACGATGGCTGCCCGCCGAACAGACAGCGGTGACCTACGCGTTCGCCGGCGCACCACCGAAGGACCCGCAGACCCTGTACCGCCCGTTCAGACCCCTGGACCACGGCACGAACCTTACGGCCGGCGGCCCGGAAAAGGCAGCTCCGCCCACCATGGAAGACGAGTTCGGAAAATGTGGATCCGTCGAGCGATTCAATAGAAATAGGGCCTCCAGCAAGCGCCGTGCATGCACTTTTATGCGACGACGACCCCTCGCAAGATGAACGGGAAGGACGTCCCCTCGGAGGCGCCGCGGAACAGTGTCCGGCGACCCCTTCACCCACACAGTTGCCTGACGGGGCCATTAGGGTTACGCGCAGCTCCGGAAAGTTGATGTGACCTGGGTCACCACGCCGCCGCGCGGTGACCCGTCAGCAGCACCGGCTCGTCACGCGAGCCGTGCGCTGGGCATGAGTGCGCCACAGACTCCGGCGCTCCTTCGCCGTCAGGCGCCGCCCTTCAGGTCCGGCGGCCTCGTGCGCACGGCACACCCGCCGGAACTCGGCCTGGCCCGACACCTCGTCGAGGTAGTGGACGGCCCTGCCCCACAGGTGCAGCGCACCGGTCAGGGCCCTCAACTCGCCTGCCCCGCCGCGACCCTCGTCTCCCCGGCGGGCACGGCGCGAACCCCCTCCGGGGCGGTCTCCGACGTGGACAGCGGTACGGGGGAGCGCAAGGCCTTGACCCAGACCCGCAGGACATCGGCCATGACGACGAGGACGAGGAGGGCGAAGACGACGGCGAGCGTGCCGTCCACGGTGGAGTTGGTGACAATCTGGCGCATGTCCTCCGCGGAGTGCGCAGGCGCCAGCACCTTCCCGTTCTCAAGCGCTTCGGCGTACCGCTCGCGCTGGGCGAAGAAGCCGACCCTGGGGTCGCCGGAGAAGATCTTCTGCCAGCTGGCGGTCACTGTCACCGCGACGTCCCAGACCAGAGGGACGCCGGTGACCCAGGCCCACCGCCATCGCCCCTGCTTGACCAGCACGGTGGTGCACAGCGCCAGCGCGAGGGCGGCGAGCAGCTGGTTGGCGATGCCGAAGAGCGGAAAGAGCTGGTTGATCCCGCCGAGCGGGTCGGTCACGCCGGCCAGCAGGAAGTAGCCCCAGCCCGCCACCATGAGCGCGCTGCACAGCCAGATGCCGGGCCTCCAGCCGATGTCGCGCATCGGCTTCCACACGTTGCCGAGCGCGTCCTGGAGCATGAACCGGCCCACACGGGTGCCCGCGTCGACGGTCGTGAGGATGAACAGGGCCTCGAACATGATCGCGAAGTGGTACCAGAAGGCACGCATCGCGTCACCGCCGATGGCCTCGGACAGCAGGTGGGACAGGCCGAGGGCGAAGGTGGGCGCGCCGCCCGTGCGGGACTGCACGGACTCCTCGCCCACGGCCGCGGCCACTTGGTGCAGGGTGTCCGGTGTGAGCGTGAACCCCAGTCCGCGCACGGCCTGCGCCGCGGACTCCGCCGTCGGACCGAGCAGCCCCGCGGGCGAGTTGACGGCGTAGTAGAGGCCGGGCTCCAGGACGCAGGCGGCGATGAGGGCCATCACGGCGACGAAGGACTCCATCAGCATGCCGCCGTAGCCGATGAGCCGGATGTGCGACTCGCGCTGGATCAGCTTGGGGGTGGTGCCGGACGAGATCAGGGCGTGGAAGCCGGAGAGCGCACCGCAGGCCACGGTGATGAAGAGGAAGGGGAACAGGCTCCCCGAGAAGACCGGTCCGGCGCCCTCGCTCGCGAAGTGCGTCACCGCGTCCGCCTTCATAGCCGGGAGGGCGACGACGATGGAGACGGCCATCAGCGAGATCACGCCCACCTTCATGAAGGTGGACAGGTAGTCACGCGGGGCCAGTAGCAGCCACACGGGCAGGACGCTCGCGACGAACCCGTAGCCGATCAGCAGCCAGCTCAGCGTGGTCGGGGCGAGCGTGAAGACGGCGGCCCACGCGGGCGAATCGGCGACCCAGTTGCCTCCCACCACCGCGAGCACCAGCAGGGCGGCACCGATGACGCTGGTCTCGATGACCTGGCCGGGGCGCACCACGCGCAGCCAGAAGCCCATGAACAGGGCGATGGGCACGGTCATCGCGATGGAGAAGGTGCCCCACGGTGAGCCCGCCAGGGCATTGACGACCACGAGCGCCAGGACGGCGAGCAGGATGACCATGATGGCGAGCACCGCGGCAATGGCCGCGACCCCGCCTATCGGGCCGATCTCGTCCCGAGCCATCTGGCCCAGGCCGCGTCCGTCACGGCGGGTGGACAGGAACAGTGTCGTCATGTCCTGCACGGCGCCGGCGAAGACCGCGCCGACGACGATCCACAGCACGCCGGGCAGGTAGCCCATCTGCGCGGCGAGCACGGGGCCGACGAGGGGGCCGGCCCCCGCGATGGCCGCGAAGTGGTGGCCGAACAGCACGCCCTTGCTCGTCGGCACGTAGTCGACGCCGTCCTGGAGGCGTTCGGCAGGCGTGGTGCGGGAGTCGTCCGTGCGGAGCACGCGGCGGGCGATCCAGCGCGCGTAGAAGCGGTAGGCGACGGCGTACGAACACAGGGCAGCGACCAGCAGCCAGACGGCGCTGATCTCCTCCCCGCGGACCAGCGCGAGCACCGCCCACGCAGCGGTCGCCGCGAGTGTCACGACACCCCAGGCCGCGACGCGCAGTGCGCGGCCTCGCACCCGGCGCCCGGGGCCGACCGAGCGGGGTTTCATCGTTTCCATGGATAACTACCTTTCGACGGAGCGCGGTTCGAGCGGCTCGGCGGAGGCCCTGGACAGGCGCCGCAGCAAGGCGGTGACCGCCGCGCTCAACAGGCAGACGGCAAAGTGCAGGACGTAGAAGAGGGGGATCCCGAACAGCCGGGGACGGTCGGGCGGCAGTGCGAGCGTCACCGCGGCGGCGGCCACCGGCAGGAGCAGCAGGGCGCACCGGGCCGCAAGCCGCGATGACCGCCGCCCGCTCCCGGCGGACCCGTCCCCCGCAGCCTCGAGTGCCACAACTGCACCCTCCATGTCGTTGACGAGTCCGGCACGACGGCCCGAGGCAGACGGGACGTGGCCGGCGAAGAAGGCGGGAGTATGCGAAGAGGCGGTCCGGCACAGTGCGGCGCGTGGGCGCGGACTCCCGCCGAGCGCGGCGGCGGGGGCGATCCTTGCGCTCCGGCCGACGGCTACGGGTGTTGGTTGCGCGCCTTGGGCGGAGGGTTTACGCCGATGCCGGTTCGACAGGGTGGCGTGGGTCACATCCGCCCCGCCGAACCCGACATTTCATCAGGTAGCACGTATGTCCGGGGATCGGCGATCTTGCGGCGCGGGACCTGACGGTGATCCTTGACCCTCCCTGGAGCGGCACCTAAAGTACCGCTCAGCAGAATTTGTTTTCCGGAATGTGGAATTAACAAGCGAGGGTCGCTTCACGCCGAGCGGCTTCGGGCGCAGGTCCCGGATGAAGGCTCCGGGCCCATCACGCGGCGCACGGCCCGACGGACGTCCCGGGCGCACGGCCCACCGGCCGGCACGGTCCGCTGCGACTCCCCGCCCTGAACCGAGGGGGCACCATCAGACACGCGATCGCCGCGGGATTCATCCTCGTCGTCGGATGCGCGCTTCTGGCCGGGGCCCGCCGCCCGCCGTCCGACGAACTGCCGCACCCCGCCCACTGGGCACTGGGCGGCCGTGGCCTCGGCACCGCGTCCACCTGCCTGCTGTTAGGCGGCACCATCTACACGTCGTACACCTACATCGCCGTGCCCGGCCTCATGTTCGGCACCGGCGGGCTGGCACTGTACGCCCTCGTCTACACCATGCTGCTCTCGCCCCTGATCATGATCCTGCTGCCCCGACTGCGCGAGGTCGGCGCGAAGCACGGCCTGATCACCGCCGCTGATTTCGTGCGCCTCCGGCACGGCTCCCACCCGCTGGCCCTCGCGACGGCCCTGACCTGCATCCTGGCGACGATGCCCTACCTGGGGCTCCAAGTCGTGGGCATGACCGCCATGCTGCGCTCCGTCGGCCTGGCCCCCGACTCGATCGGGGGCTGCGCCGTCCTCGTCCTGCTGTTCCTGTCCTTCGCCCTGGTGACCCAGCCCGGGGGACTGCGCGCCTGCGCGCGGATCTCGCTGGTCAAGGCCGTTCTCATGGGCGCCGCCGTCGTCGTGCTGCTCGCGCTCGTCCTCGCCCGGCTCGGTCCGCCGGGGCAGATCTTCCAGCTCGCGGGGGGACGCAGCGCGGCGATGGGCGAGTCCTTCGGCGTACCGCCCCAGAACTTCACCGCGTACGCCACCCTCGCTCTCGGATCCGCGCTCGCCCAGCTCATGTACCCCCAGGTCCTCCTGGTCGCCATGGCCAGCAAGTCGAAGGACACGCTCCGGGCCGCCACCACCTTCCTGCCCGCGTGGAGCATGACGCTCGGCGTCTGGGCCTTCTTCGGGGTCGCCGCGTTCGCCGCGGGGATACGGACGGCGGCCGGGCACGGCGAACTGGCCGTGCCCGCCCTCATTCGCGAACTCGCCCCGGACTGGCTGGCCGGGCTGCTCTTCGGCGCGCTCGCCGTGGCCGGGTTGCTGCCCGCCGTGGTCATGGTGATGAGCATGGCGATGCTGTTCGTGCGCAACATCTATGTCGAGTACCTCAACCCCACCGCCACCCCCAAGCACGAGGTGCGCGCCGCCCTCGGGCCCGCTCTCGCGATCATGGCGGGGGCCATCGCCTTCGCGTTGCTCATGAAGCCGCAGGACGCCATCAACCTCCATCTGCTCGGCGGCGTCTGGATCCTGCAGCTCCTGCCCGCCGTCGCGGTGTCGCTGTTCACCCGCTGGTTCCACCGCCGTGCGCTGTTCCTCGGCTGGGCGGCGGGCATGGTCTCCGGCACCGGCCTGCTGGGGCTGCGCGGCTTCTCCACCGTGGTCGACATCGGCGTCGGAGCGGTGCACGCGCCGGTGTACGTCGCCGTGATCGCCCTCGCGCTCAACCTCGCCGTCTCCGCCGTGCTCACGCCTCTCCTCGACGCACTCAACGTGCCGCGGGGCACGGACGGCACAGCCGACGGGGCAGCGTTTGAACGCCGCGGCTCCAAGTACGCCTTCGTCGTCGAATGAGTGAGGAACCGACTCCGTGAAACCGCTCCTGCCGCGACATAGCCACCCCCGTCCTTCCCTCGCGGCCGCCGACCAGCGGCCCCGGGACTTCGTGGTCCCGCCGCTCGCCCCTCCGGAGGTGCTCGACGAGGGCACCACCCTCGACCTGCGCGACGCCGACCGCGACGTGGCGATCGCCCACATCTTCGACCAGCACTACACCCGGCTGCTGCGCCTCGCGGTGCTGCTCGGCGCCGAACAGGACGCCGAGGACCTGGTCTCGGAGGCGTTCTACCAGCTGCACCGCCGATGGGAGAAGTTGAAGACACCCGAGGCCGCCGCGGGCTACCTCCGCTCCATCGTCTGCAACCTGGCCCGGATGCGGATACGCCGCATCAAGGTCATCCGCCGGCACACCTACCAGGTACCGGACGAACTGGTCCGTTCCGCCGAGCAACAGGTACTGCTCAACCAAGATCAGCGCGAACTCGTCGCGGCATTACGTACGCTGTCGTCGCGACAGCGACAGGTCTTGGTGCTGAAGTACTGGCTGGACCTCAAGGAGACCGAGATCGCCGAGACGATGAAGATCTCCGTCGGAGCAGTGAAGTCGCACACGGCCAGGGGCATGACCAAACTGACGAGTCTCGTGAAGGGTGCGGACCGATGATCACCGATACGGAAGATCTGCTGCGCAGCACACTGAGCGACCTCGCCGCGTCGGTGCCGGGTGGCTCGGCGACGTCGTACCGCAAGGAACAGGCCCGCTGGCGCCGCCGGGAGTACCGGCGCCGGTGCGTCGTCGCGGTTCTGGTGCTCCTCATCGTGGCCGTTGTCTGTGCGATCGGCCTGATGACCCTCTCCAACGCGTCGCCCGACACTCATGTGATCTTCAATAACGCCGGAGAGGCGTTGGTGGCCGGCACCGGACGCTGAACGGCCGGGCCCCGCCCACCCCGTCCGGCCGTGCCTGCATCTCTTTGACCAAGAGCGCCGTGTTGTTGGCGGCGGTCGGCTCGACCGACTCCTCACCGGCTGCGGAGGCCGGGGGCCTCCGTCCTGTGCGCCGCCGCGGGCCGGACGCTACGGAGCAGGAAACGCCACCGACCACCTGTCGGGCAAGTGGAAACAGGTCGAGCTGACGGCGAATCCCAAGTAACCGAAGGTCAGACGCCCTCTCGCGCCGGCTCGAGAATGGCGACGCATTCCACGTGCGCGGTCATCGGGAACAGGTCGAAGACCCGCAGCGTCCGTACCCGGTAGCCGTTGTCCTTGAAGTAGCCCAGGTCGCGGGCCAGGGCCGCCGGGTCGCAGGCCACGTAGGCGATGCGGCGGGCCGAGAGGCCCGCGATGTGGCGGACCGTCTGCTTGCCGGCGCCTGCGCGGGGCGGGTCCAGGACGACCAGGTCGCATTCCGTGATGCCGGTCTTGGGGAGGATCTGCTCGACCTTGCCCTGCTCGATGCGGACCCGGGGGAAGTCGGCCAGGTTGTGGCGGGCGTCTTCGACGGCGCGCTTCGTCGTTTCGATGCCGAGGACGGCGCCCGTCTCGCCGAGGCGTTCCGCGAGGGCGCCCGCGAAGATGCCGACGCCGCAGTAGAGGTCGAGGGCCATCTCGCCCTTGCGCGGCATCAGGCCCTGCATGACGGCCTTGATCAGGGTGTCGGCGGCCTGCGGGTGGACCTGCCAGAAGCCGCCCATGCCGACGCGGTACGTACGGCCGTCCGCGCGCTCGCGGACGAAGGGGCGGCCGTGGACGCGGTGGACGCCGCCGTCCTTCTCCTCGACGCGGAGGACCGAGACCGGCTTGTCGAGCTCCACGAGGGGCAGGCGGCCGCCCGGGCGGGGGGTGAGGACGACCTGGCGGTCGTTGGAGCCGGAGGCGGCGATGGCCTCGACCGTGGCCATCTGGGGCCAGTCCTGCTTCTCGATGCCGAGTTCCGAGACGCCCGGGGCGGCGATCATGCAGTGGTCGATCAGTTCGATGTCGTGCGAGCGGTGCTTGCGCAGGCCCGCCCGGCCCTGCTCGTCGATGGCGAACTGGACGCGGGTGCGCCACTGCGGGACCTGCCCGGCGGGCAGCTTGTCGCCCTCGGCGGGCATGACGGTGCCGTCCCAGCCGGCCTCTTCCGGGGTGAGCCCGGCGAGCCGCTGCAGCTGCTCCGCGACGACCTCGCCCTTGAGCCGGCGCTGGGCGCCGGGCTTGGCGTGCTGCCAGTCGCAGCCGCCGCACTTGCCGGGGCCGGCGTACGGGCAGGGGGCCTCCACGCGGTCCTTGGAGGCCGTGAGGACGGTGATGGCGTCGGCACGCAGGAAGCGGGAGTCCGTCTCGCCCTCGGTGACCTTGGCGATGATCTTTTCGCCGGGCAGCGTGTGGCGGACGAACAGGACGCGGCCGTCGGCGGTCCGGGCGATGCAGTGCCCGCCGTGCGCGACGGGGCCGACCTCGACCTCGTACTCCTCCCCGACCAGTGACTGCTTCTCGTTCTGCTCGGTCATGGTGGGGAGACTCCAAAGAAGTGGAAAGAAGTGGAAAGAAGTGGATCAACGCGGAACGGCCGGACGACCGACCCACCAGTTTACGTGGATCTCGTCCGGCCGTTTGCCACGGCGGTCCGGCGGCGGCTACTTCGCCGCCGGGTCCTTGGGCCGAGCGGTGTCCACCGGTCCGCGGCGCACCGCGCCCGGGGCGTTCCACTCCGCGCGCTTCTTCGCCCGCTTCTTCGCGAGCTCCGAGGACTCCAGCTGGTAGGGCACCGAGGTGACCATCACGCCGGGGGTGAAGAGCAGGCGGCCCTTGAGGCGCAGAGCGCTCTGGTTGTGCAGCAGGTGTTCGTACCAGCGGCCGACGACGTACTCGGGGATGTACACGCTGACCGCGTCGCGCGGGTTCTCGCTGCGCAGGCCCTTGACGTACTCGACCACCGGGCGGGTGATCTCGCGGTACGGCGAGTCGAGGATCTTGAGCGGGACGTTGATCCCGCGCCGCTCCCACTCGGCCTTGAGCGCCTTGGTCTCGGCCTCGTCGACGTTGACGCTGAGCGCCTCCAGCCGGTTGGAGTGCAGCAGCTTCGCGTAGGCGAGGGCGCGCAGGGTCGGCTTGTGGAGCTTGGAGACCAGGACGACGGAGTGGACGCGCGAGGGCCGCACGTACTCGTCGGGGCGCTCCTCGGCGGCGGCGATCTCGACGGCGACCCGGTCGTAGTGCCGGCGGATCGCGGTCATGGTGCCGTAGAAGATCACCATGCCGAGCAGGGCGACCCAGGCGCCGTGGGTGAACTTGGTGGCGAGTACGACGACCAGCACCAGGCCCGTGAAGAAGGCGCCGAAGGTGTTGATCGCGCGGGAGCGGATCATGCGGCGCCGCTTGGCGGGGTCCGTCTCCGACTTCAGGTGCCGGTTCCAGTGCCGGACCATGCCGGTCTGGCTGAGCGTGAAGGAGACGAAGACGCCGACGATGTAGAGCTGGATCAGCTTCGTCGAGTCGGCCCCGTAGACCCAGACGAGCAGCATGGCGGCGCCCGCCAGCAGCACGATGCCGTTGGAGAAGGCCAGCCGGTCGCCGCGCGTGTGCAGCTGGCGCGGCAGGTAGCGGTCCTGGGCAAGGATCGAGCCGAGCAGCGGGAAGCCGTTGTACGCGGTGTTGGCCGCGAGGAACAGTACGAGCGCGGTGGCGGCGGCCAGCAGCACGAAGAGGAAGGAACCATCGCCGAAGACCGCCTCGGCGACCTGCGAGATCACCGGGTTCTGGACGTACTCGGGGCCGACCGGTACGCCGCCCACCAGCAGGTCTTCCGCGGGCTGCTCGGCCATCTTGACGTCGGTCGCCATGGCGAGGGCGATGATGCCGCAGAACATGGTGACGGCCAGGGCGCCCATCAGGGCCAGCGTGGTCGCCGCGTTCTTGCTCTTGGGCTTGCGGAATGCGGGGACGCCGTTGCTGATCGCCTCGACGCCCGTCAGGGCGGCACAGCCGGAGGAGAAGGCCCGCAGCAGCAGGAAGACCAGCGCGAAGCCGGCCAGGCCCTCGTGTTCGGGCTTGATCTCGAAATCGGCGGTCGGGGCCTTCATCGTGTCGTCGAGGACGATGCCCCGCCAGGCGCCCCACGCGATCATGACGAATACCGCGGCGACGAACACGTAGGTCGGAATCGCGAAAAGCTTTCCGGACTCCTTCATGCCGCGCAGATTCATCAGCGTGAGCAGCAGGATCATCCCGACGGCACAGAGCACCTTGTGCTCGACGACGAAGGGAACGGCGGAGCCGAGGTTCTCCACGCCCGAGGAGATCGACACGGCGACGGTCAGCACGTAGTCGACGAGCAGGGCGCTCGCGACGGTGAGACCGGCCTTGGGCCCGAGGTTGGTGTTGGCGACCTCGTAGTCACCGCCGCCGCTCGGGTAGGCGTGGACGTTCTGCCGGTAGGAGGCGACCACGGTGAACATCAGCACGACGACCGCGGCGGCGATCCACGGGCTGTAGCTGTACGCCGACACGCCCGCGATCGAAAGAACCAGCAGGACCTCGCCCGGGGCATATGCCACGGAGGAGAGCGGGTCGGAGGCGAAGACGGGAAGGGCGATCCGCTTGGGGAGGAGCGTTTCTCCGAGGCGGTCGCTGCGTAGCGCCCTGCCGATCAGGATCCGTTTGGGCACGTCGGTCAGTTTGGACACGGAGAGGATCGTAAGCGTTCGAAATCAGGCTGACGAACCCCCCACCCCATCACACTGCAATCCCACCCCATTTCCTCCTCGACTGGACCCCCGACCGCGCCACAAGTAGTCACGGAGGTGACCGCCCGTGTGTAGCTTGGGCCATGGTCTGAGACCCTGTTAACCCAGAGATGCAATGAGGCTGGGAACCAGCGAGCCGCTGACAGCCGGAAGGACGGCCGTGCACATCGTCATTATGGGCTGCGGAAGAGTGGGATCCGCCCTCGCCCAGACCTTGGAACAGCAGGGGCATACGGTCGCCGTCGTCGACCAGGACCCGACCGCATTCCGCCGGCTCGGCGCCGGATTCGGCGGCCGTCGCGTCACCGGAGTCGGTTTCGACCAGGACACGCTGCGCGAGGCCGGGATCGAGGAGGCGGGAGCCTTCGCCGCGGTCAGCAGTGGTGACAATTCCAACATCATCGCCGCCCGCGTGGCCCGCGAGATGTTCGGCGTCGAGAACGTCGCGGCGCGCATCTACGACCCCAAGCGCGCCGAGGTCTACCAGCGCCTCGGCATCCCCACCGTCGCGACCGTGCGGTGGACCGCCGACCAGATGCTGCGCCGGCTGCTGCCCTCGGGCGCCGAGCCGCTGTGGCGCGACCCGAGCGGCGGCGTCCAGCTCGCCGAGGTGCACATCTCCGCCGCCTGGATCGGGCACAAGGTCAGCAAGCTCCAGGACGAGACGGGCGTGCGCGTCGCGTTCCTCACCCGCCTGGGCGAGGCCATGCTGCCGACGTCGCAGACGGTCCTGCAGGAGGGCGACCTCGTCCACGTGATGATGCGCACCGACGAGATCGACAAGGTCGAGGCGGCCTTCGCCGAGGGGCCCGAGGAGGCACACGCATGAGGGTCGCGATCGCCGGAGCCGGCGCGGTGGGCCGCTCCATCGCGGGTGAACTGCTGGAGAACGGCCACGAGGTGCTCCTGGTCGACAAGGCGCCGACCGCCATCTCGGTGGAGCGGGTGCCGCAGGCCGAGTGGCTGCTGGCCGACGCCTGCGAGATCACCTCGCTGGACGAGGCGGCGCTCCAGCGCTGCAACGTGGTCATCGCCGCCACCGGCGACGACAAGGTCAACCTGGTCGTCTCCCTCCTCGCCAAGACCGAGTACGGGGTCCCCCGGGTCGTGGCGCGGGTGAACAACCCGAAGAACGAGTGGCTCTTCAACGAGTCCTGGGGCGTCGACGTCGCCGTCTCCACGCCGCGCCTGATGTCGGCGCTGGTCGAGGAGGCCGTCAGCGTCGGCGACCTGGTGCGGCTGCTGCGCTTCAGCCACGGCGACGCGAACCTCGTCGAGCTGACCCTGCCGGCGGACTCCTCCGTGGCCGGCACCCAGATCAGCGAGATCACCTGGCCCGAGGACACCTCGCTGGTCACGATCATCCGCGGCAACCGGGTCCTCACCCCGCACGCGGAGGAGACCCTGGAAGCGGGCGACGAGCTCCTCTTCGTGGCCGCCCAGGCCCGCGAGGAACAACTGGAAGACCTCCTCCAGGCCCGCCGCCCGTAGCCCTGCGGGCACGCTCGCCGGGGCCCCTCCAGCCCCGCCGGACCCCTTCAGCCTCGCCGGCGTTTGAGGCGCGGGGGTCCGGGGGCAGAGCCCCCGGCAACGGCGCCGCACCCGCGAACGCCGAAGGGGGCGGGGTGACCAGCTGG